>DQXI01000239.1 GCA_011042305.1 Desulfobacteraceae bacterium | reverse complement strand
CGGCCGGCCAGGGTCAACTGCTCGTTGACCATATCGAGCATCTCAAGAAAGCTCATGTCCGTTGAAATCCCCCGCGCGGCAAAGGTCTCAAACCCTCCCTTGTCCCGCGGGCCCCGCTGACGCCAAATCTTGAGCGTCAAATCAATCGTTCCCATTACTTGTAGCTCCTTTGCGTCAAGTGCACGTGCTCGAATTCAAGCGGCTCGATGTGCCGCTCGGGCGCGCTGGTCTCCCCGGTGTACTGCCAGGCAGCCACGTGGCAAAAGTGCTCGTCGTCGCGCAGCGCCTCGTGCTCGGCCGTCTGATAAGCCTCGTTGAAATGCCCCCCGCACGACTCCTGGCGCCCCAGGGCGTCTTCGACCATCAGCTCGGCGAACTCCAGAAAATCCGCCACCCGCCCCGCGCGCTCCAGGCTCTGGTTAAAATCATCGCCCCTGCCCGGCACCCGCACGTTCTGCCAGTACTCGGCCCGCAGCGACCGGATCATCTCCTTGGCCCGCGCCAGCCCCTCGTTGTTGCGCGACATGCCGCAGTAGTCCCACAAAATCCCCCCCAGCTCCCGGTGAAAATCGTCCACCGTCCGTTTGCCCTGGATCGACAGCAACCGCTGCGTGCGCTCGGAGACCTGCCGGGCCGCATCCGTGAAGGCCGCCGCATCCACGCTCACCGGCTCCAGCGACGTGCCCGCCAGATACCCCCCGATGGTGTACGGAATCACAAAGTACCCGTCGGCCAGCCCCTGCATCAACGCGCTGGCTCCCAGCCGGTTGGCTCCGTGGTCCGAAAAGTTCGCTTCCCCCAGCACGAACAGCCCGTCGATGGTGCTCATCAGGTTGTAGTCCACCCACAGCCCGCCCATCGTATAATGCACCGCCGGAAAAATCCGCATCGGCTGCCGGTACGGATCCTCGGCCGTGATCTTCTCGTACATCGCAAACAGGTTGCCGTACTTTCTCTCGATGGTCGCCCGACCGTCACGGGCAATCGCGTCGGCAAAGTCCAGGTACACCGCCAAACCCGTCTCGCCGACACCGCGGCCCTCGTCGCAAACCGCCTTGGCCGCCCGGCTGGCCACGTCCCGCGGCACCAGGTTGCCAAAGCTCGGATAACGCCGCTCCAGGTAGTAGTCCCGCTCGGACTCCGGAATCTCGTGCGGCGCCCGCTTGTCTCCCGGCTTCTTCGGCACCCACACCCGCCCGTCATTGCGCAAACTCTCGCTCATCAGCGTCAGCTTGCTCTGGTACGTGCCGTGCACCGGGATGCAGGTCGGATGAATCTGGGTAAAACACGGGTTGGCAAAATACGCCCCACGCTTGTAGCAGCGCCAGGCCGCCGTCACGTTGCTGCCCATGGCGTTGGTGGACAAAAAAAACACGTTACCGTACCCTCCCGTGCACAGCACCACCGCATCGGCCGCATGGCACTCGATCTGACCGCTGATCAGGTTGCGCGCCACGATCCCCCGCGCCCGGCCGCCCACCACCACCAGATCCAGCATCTCGCGCCGGGGAAACATCTCGATCCGGCCCGCCCCGATCTGCCGGCACATCGCGCTGTAGCAGCCCAGCAAAAGCTGCTGGCCCGTCTGCCCGCGGGCGTAGAACGTGCGCGACACCTGCGCCCCGCCAAAACTCCGGTTGGCCAAAAGCCCCCCGTACTCCCGCGCAAACGGCACCCCGGCGGCCACGCACTGGTCGATGATGTTCACCGACAGCTCCGCCAAGCGGTACACGTTGGCCTCCCGCGCCCGAAAATCGCCCCCCTTGACCGTGTCGTAGAACAACCGCCACACGCTGTCGCCGTCGTTCTGGTAGTTCTTGGCCGCGTTGATCCCCCCCTGGGCCGCAATCGAATGCGCCCGCCGCGGGCTGTCCTGAAAACAAAACGCCTTCACCTTGTAGCCCAGCTCCGCCAACGAGGCCGCCGCAGAACCGCCCGCCAGACCCGTGCCCACCACGATCACGCTATGCTTGCGCTTGTTGGCCGGATTGACCAGCTTCAAGTCAAAGCAATGACGCTGCCACTTGCTCTCGATGGGGCCTCCCGGTATCTTCGCATCCAGCTTGCTCATCTCATTCTCCCATAAAAAATAGAGGCCGTCTAAATCCCTTAAGACCTATAAAAAACTGGCCTACACCATCCAGCCCACAAACACCGGCAAAAAACCGAACCCGGCCCCCAGCACCACCGCCAGCACCACGCTGGCCGCCCGCAGAAAACCAAAGTACTTGCCGTGGTTCAACCCCAGCGTCTGAAACGCGCTCCAAAATCCGTGGCTCACATGCACCGCCACCACCACCATCGCCAATATGTAAAGCCCCACGTAGAACGGCTGCGAAAACGCCGCTGCCACCAGCGCGTACACCCCCCCCTCACCCTTGGCCGTAAAGGTGAACTGCACCAAGTGGAACAACAAGAAGCCTAAAATCAACACCCCGGTATAGGGCATCGTCGCCGAGCCCAGCGTCTGCCCTCCACCGCTGGCATTGACCCGGTAGCGCACCGGACGCGCCCGCTGGTTCTGGTAAAACAACAACAGCCCCGTTGCCACGTGCACCAGGGCAAAAAACACCAAACCCGCCTCCATCACCCGCAACAGCGGCCCCAAACCCTGCAAATGCGCCGCGTACGCGTTGAACGTGTCCGCCCCCGCAAGCA
Source organism: Desulfobacteraceae bacterium (assembly GCA_011042305.1). Lineage (GTDB taxonomy): Bacteria > Desulfobacterota > Desulfobacteria > Desulfobacterales > UBA2174 > UBA2174. The sequence continues at coordinate 31,711 of DQXI01000239.1, read as the reverse complement.
ACAGCAGGTTGCCCGCCAAGTGGCCTACCAAAAACAAACAAAATATCAAGCCTGTCAACGACATGAACAACTTCTTGCCGATTGCCGTGCCAAACGTCGCCGTCAACCAGTTCATCGCAATGTCCTCCCGATTGGAATTACTGTCCCTCCAAACCCCTGAACCATCTATTTGGTTACAGACCGCGCTGTCAATACGCCCATCAGCGTCCCCGCACCAGAGGATCAACCGATATTGTGAAAGGGGTTGACGTGGTCGCTCTGAGGCCTGCCGTCGGCCGCATCAATGAAAACGGTTTCGACACCGTCGATGCCTGCCGCCGTCGCTTTGATCTCGGCGATGGTTTCCTCCGACAGGGTAGGAATCTCTTCGGCGTTGCGAATAAAAACCGCCGTATCGTCGGCGGTAACCACTATCCTGGGGGCAATCTTGGCCAGGGTTGCCTGAACCCGGGTGGCCAAGGCCAAGTCGTTGAGCCTCTTCTGGGCTTCCGGGGTAGTCCGGAAACAGGGCTTGGCAACAACGCCGGAGATGATTTCGACGGCATCATCGACTGTCAGGGCCTTGATGTTCAACACCATGTCGTAGAGCCGGCTGTCCCAGGTGTCGGTACCGTAGACTTGCAGTCCCCAGCGACGCCGTTCTTCATCGTCCTTGAGCAGAATGTACCGCGCCTTTTCGGATGAGATCCCCTCGCGCTTGGCTTCCTCGGCGGCACGGTCCTCGATGTCGCCGAGAATGCGCACCTTCAAAACATGGGGAATCCCCCGAAGAAAATAATGACCAGCCAGACCGTGGTAGACGAGATTGTCCTGCTTGGCATGCTGCAAAAGCGCCGACCGCAGGTAGCTCACGTAGCGCTCCTTGCCATACCGAAAGCGTTCCAGCACCGAAGGAGCGTCGTGCAGGGCACGAATCAGCTTGATTTCCGGAATGTTGAACTCGTCGGAAGCCTCAAGCAGGATATCCCTAGAAATGCAGGTGTACCCGAGTTTGCGTGCCAGTTTTTCGGCAACTTCCTTCCCTCGGCTGTAAGACCCCCGCGAGATGGTGATAATCGCCACTTTTGGTTCCTTTCCATAATAAAAATGAGATTGATCGCGAATATCGATCGGGTATCATATACCGCTGGACGCAAGAGTCAAGAAAGATAAGAAGATGGCCAAGGGGCATGCCCCTTGGCCATCTTTTGCCTACTGGCGGGAACGGATTTGATCGCGGGGGAAGGCCGGGCGCTTAGGCCACCAGGCTTCGGCGGCAGAAATCCACCGCCGCCTTGCGCATCCCGCGCCGGGTGTTGAGCCCCAGAGCGTGCTGCCGCATGATGCCCAGGATCAGCACCATCAACACGTTGACCGTCTGGGGCACGTTGATCTTGACGAACTCTCCGCTCTCCACCCCTTGCTTAAGGCAGTCGGACAGGTATCGATTCAGGCGCTTGCGCTGCTCGGCCATCAGCCGGGAGCAGGCGTGGGCGCCGTCCTTGAGCTTGGCTGGGCAGGTGCTGGCAATCAGGTAGGTTTCTTCCGGCTTGTCCATCGCGATCTCCATGTGCAGGGAAATCAGCGCTTCGATACGGCTGAACGCGGTCTTGGACTGATCCGGGAGCTCTTCCATGCGGTTGAAGTATTCGTTGAAGGCCTTTTCCAGGATGTAGGTGAACAGGCCCTCCTTGTTGGCGAAGTGGTAATAGATCAGCGGTTCGGTAACGCCGGCGGCCTTGGCAATACGCAGTGTCGTGGTTCCGTCAAAGCCGTTTTCGGCGAAAAGCCGGATGGCGGCGCGAACCAACTCGTACTTTTTGGGGTGGGGGCTGGCCATGGGCTCCTCCTTTGCAGTTTGTGCGGTCGGTTTTCTGATTGGGCTCGGGTGCCGTGCCGTTTCTTGGGAATGCCGCCGTCCAATTCAACGACCGCTGTGTCACTCTTCAGCCATTTTCACCGGCGATGACCGCCATGTATTGCGCAATGGAACCGCGATCAACGAGGGCGATGGTTCGGAAGCTTGTGACTTTTAGTTAAATTAAATTCTTCCGACTTTGTCAATACGAAAAATATTCAGCGCAGCCTCCCCGGCGCCGGAGCATGGCCTCAGCATGGATGTTTTAGAACGATTTATCAACAGCCGGAAAGGGGGCCCAAAAAGCAGATCCGCAGGGAGAGGCACGGGAATTTTAGCGTTTGCTTCATGACAAGGGGAAAAAGGGGATGGCCGAGGGTCAGTCCTCCGGGGCGCTCCTGGCCTGGGAGCTGAACCAGGCCTTGACCACCGCATGCACCAGGGTGGCCAGGGGAATGGCGAGAAAAAAACCCCACACCCCCCACAACCCGCCAAACATCAAAACGGCCACGATGATCGCCACCGGGTGGAGGTTGACCACCTCCGAGAGCAGCAGGGGCGCCAGCAGGTTGCCGTCAAAGAGCTGAATGACACCGTATGCGCCGACGGCGTAGAAAAATTCGCGGCCAATCCCCCACTGAAAATAGGCCACCAGCATCACCGGTAAAGTCATCACGGTGACCCCGATGTAGGGCACCAGTACGGAAAGGCCGGTAAAAAGGGAAACCAGCAACGCAAAAGGCAGGTCGATCAGGGTGAAGGTCACATAGCTGATCAGCCAGATGATCAGGATCTCGTAGAGCTTGCCCCGCACATAGTTGATGATCTGGGCGTTTACCTCCTCCCACACCCCGGCGGCCAGGGTGCGGTGCTCGGGCAGAAATCCCTTGATCCAGCCAAGAATCAGGGCCTTGTCCTTGAGGAAGAAAAACACCATCAAGGGCACGAGGATCAGATAGACGAAGAACATGAGGAGCCCGCGCACCGAGGCCAGCGAAAGGCTCACGGCCTGCTTCCCCAGGTGGGTGAAGCCGGTGCTGAGATGATCGAGGATCCGGTCGATCTGGGCCGCCGAGATCGCTTCGGGGTAGCGCTCGGGCAGCAACAGCAGCAACTCCCGGCCCGACTGGATCATGGAAGGCAGGTCCTGGAAAAACTGGGCCACCTGGCGCGACAACAGGGGCAGCAGCCAGACGAGCAGCAGGATCAAGCAGACGATGAACCCGACGAAAACGAGCACCACCGCTACCAGGCGCGGCATGTGGTGGCGCTGCAGCCAGCTCGTCACCCCGTCGAGCAAGTAGGCGATGATGACGGCGATAAAGACGGGCACCAGGATCTCTCCCAACCAGAACACCAGGCTGAAGCCAAGCAGCAGCAAAAAACCCAGGATCACGAGTTGGGGATCGGAGAGGTAGCGATTGATCCAGTTGCGAAAGAGGGCGAACATGGATGCCTCTTGAGGGGCGGTCGGTCGTATCAGGATTGGACCTTCTCATAACACAACCTGTTGCCGGGGTAAACGGCCGTTGGGGCCTGCGCTCAGGGACGCCCCCTTGCACGCTGAATCGCGGCGAGGCAAAATTATGGTCGCCCGTCGCCCCGGGCGGCGTTAAATTGACGATGGATCGAGAAAGGAGAGCAGCCGTTGACCTTCACCCCTGAGACCCCCTTGATCACCATGCACGCCATCACCCTGCGCAAAGGGCCCGCGCACCTGCTGCCAGGCACCTCTTGGCAAATCTGCCGCGGGCAGCACTGGGTGATCCTGGGGCCCAACGGATCGGGCAAATCGACGCTGGCGAGGGCCATCCGCGGCGACGTGGCCCATGTGCGGGGAACGATCACGCGCCACGGACCGGAAGCCGCCCCGGAGCGTATCGGCTATCTTTCCTTCGAGCTGCAAGAGGAGATTTTTCAACGCGCCGAGCGCCTGGCAGACAGCCTGTCTTTCAGCGGCCACAGTGGTTCCCCCCTCACCGTGGCACAGCTTTTGGGAGGCGATGCGGTTCTGAAGCAGGCTGCCCGCGGTCTTAGCGCCGCCCTGATTACCGATGCCCTGATGGATCGCGGCATCCGTTCATTGTCCAATGGAGAAATGCGAAAGGTTCTCATCCTCAGGGCATTGCTGCAAAAACCGAAAATATTGATCCTCGACGAGCCCTTCGCCGGCCTCGACGCCAACAGCCGCAGCGCCCTGGCCGGGCTCATCGGCGCCTCGACGGCCCAGGGCATCCAAGTCATCATGATCACCGGGCGCAGGGAAGAAATATTACCCGAGATGACCCACCTCCTCGTCATCGGGCAGGGGCGGGTGTGTCAACGGGGCAAAAAAGAAGAAGTCCTGGCTTTCATGCGGGCGTTTCCGGCAGCGGGCAAAGCCCCGGCAGCGCTCGGCGGCATTCCGCGGCCAGCACCACGGCAAGCAGCGGCAGAAAACACCGAGCCGCTGGTGGCGATGGAAAACGTCCGCGTCGCCTACGGGGACCAGGTAGTATTGGATCGGCTGAATTGGCGTGTACGCCACGGCGAGCACTGGGCCATTGTCGGTCCCAACGGCTCGGGCAAGTCCACCCTCCTGGGGCTGATCACGGGAGAAAATCTTCAGGTCTATGCCAACCGGGTCCGTCTTTTCGGAAGGAAGAGGGGCGAGGGCGAGCGCCTCGACGACATCCGGCGCCGCATCGGCGTGGTATCGCCCGAGCTGCAAATGCGCTACCGCCGGGCGGTGTCGGTCAAAGAAGCAGTCCTGTCGGGTTTTTTCGACTCCATAGGCCTCTACCGGCGGCCCGACGACCGGCAGCGACATCTGGCAACGCGGTGGCTGGGACGCATCGGTTTGTTCGAGCTGGCCGATGCACCTTTTTTAAGCCTTTCCTACGGCCAAAGACGCCTGGTGCTGTTGGCCCGGGCAATGGTCAAATCCCCCGAACTGTTGCTGCTCGACGAGCCGTGCCAGGGACTCGATCCGGCCAACCGCACCCTGGTATTGGCCCTGATGGAGGAAATCGGTCGATGCAGCGCCGCCACGATGATTTATGTCACCCACCATCCGGAGGAGATCATCCCGTGCATCGGCCGCGTGCTCAAGCTGGATGAGCGCCCCGTGGCGGTTATATCACCTCGTGCAGCCGATCCAGTTCCTCCTGCTTGCCCAACAGCACGATGACATCCCCGGCGGCGAGCTTCTGGGTGGGCAGAGGGTTGAAAATCATCTCGCCGCGGCGGGGCTTGATGGCCACCACGATCACCCCGTACTCCTGACGCAAACGGCTTTCCACCAGACTGCGTCCCGCCAGGGGAGAATCGGCGCCGATCACCTCTTCCTCCATGCGCAGGCCCATGCCCCGTTCGACCATGGCGGTATCGATGAAGTCGATCACCGTGGGCCGTGTGAGCTGCTGTGCCATCCGCCGGCCGCCGATTTGATAGGGACAGACCACCCGGGTGGCCCCGGCCCGCAGCAGTTTGTCCTCGTTTTTCTGGTCGCTGGCCCGCGAGAGGATGAACAGATCGTTGCGCAGGCCGCGGGCCGTCAGCGTGATAAACACGTTGTCGGCATCCGAGGTCACGGCGGTCACTAGGCCGCGGGCGCGCTCGATGCCGGCCCGAATCAAGGCTTCTTCACTGGTAGCGTCCATCTCCAGGTACAGCAGGCCGGCTTTTTCCATCTGGCTCACCTTGGCCGCATCCTGTTCCACCACCACAAAGGGCATCTTGTCGCGGCCCAGCTCACGGCTGATGACTTCACCGATACGCCCGTAGCCGCAAACGATGTAGTGGCCCTTGAGCGCCTGGATCCGATTTTCCAATTTGCGCCTCCCGAGAATCCGGAGCAGTTCCCCCTCGACAAAAATCCTCAGCACCTGCCCCAGGGAATAGGTCAGGGTACTGATGCCCATGACGATGATCACCACCGTGACGGCCCGGCCTGCAGGAGAAAGGGGCTTGACCTCGGAGAAGCCCACCGTGCTGATGGTGATCAGGGTCATGTAGAAGGCATCGAAAAACGCCATCCCCTCGACAATGTGGTAGCCCAATGTGCCGAAAGCGACGATGGCCGCCAGCAAGCAGAGCGAAATTTTGAGGCGACGAGTTTCCATGGCGGCCTTTTCAGCGATGCCGGACTGGCGCCCTCAGCGTCCGATGCCGATGTAATCCATGCCGAGGGCACGCAGCTCGGCCGGATCGTAAATATTGCGGCCGTCAACGATCAGCGGCCGTCGCAGCAGGATCTTCACCGCCCGCATGTCCACGTTGCGAAATTCATCCCACTCGGTGACCACCACCAGGGCATCGCAGTCCCGGATCGCCTCGTAGGGGTCGGTGAAAAATCTCGCCTTGGGCAGCAGGGGGCGCGCCCGTTCCATCGCCACCGGATCGTAGACATGCACCCCGGCCCCGGCCGCCTCGAGGCGAGCGATGATCGCCAGGGCCGGCGCCTCGCGGATGTCGTCGGTCTTGGGCTTGAACGACAGCCCCCAGATGGCCACGGTGCTGCCGGCCAGCTCGAGGCGGGACGCCAGGCGATCGACCACCAGCGTCTTTTGGGCCTCGTTGACCCGGTCCACGGCCTCGAAGAGGTCCGCCGGGCACCCGTGGGCCTTCAGGGTGGCCACCAGGGCCTTGACGTCCTTGGGAAAACAACTGCCGCCGTAGCCGACCCCGGCCTGGAGAAACCGCGGTCCGATGCGGCTGTCGAGCCCCAGGCCCCGGGAGACGGCCTTGATGTCGGCGCCGGTCTTCTCACACAGGTGCGCCAGTTGGTTCATAAAACTGATCCGGGTGGCCAGCATGGCGTTGGCGGCATACTTGATCAGCTCGGCGCTGGGGATGTCGGTAACCATGATGGGCCGATCCGTGCGCGCCAGGGAGCGGTAGAGACGCGAAAGGATGGCTTCGGCCCGCGGGCTGTCGGTGCCGATGATGATCCGCTCGGGATTTTCGAAGTCCTTGACCGCCACCCCTTCGCGCAGGAACTCGGGGTTGGCCACCACGTCGAAATCGATGGGTTCGTTCTGGTGATCGCGAATGAGTTGGCGCACCATCTCGGCCGTGCCCACCGGTACGGTGCTCTTGTTGACCACCACCTTGTAGCCGTTCATGAAGCGGCCGATCTCGGCCGCCACGGACCGCACCGCCGTCAGGTCGGCGGCCTGGCGGGCATCCGGCGGGGTGCCGACACAAAGGAAGATGATTTCGGCGCTCTCCACGGCCCGCCGTGCGTCGGTGGTGAACGCCAATCGGCCGCCGGCCCGGTTGCGCCGGAAGATCTCCTCCAATCCCGGCTCATAGATGGTCAATTCACCGCGCTCCAGTCGGGCGATCTTGTCCGCATCAATATCCAGGCAAGTCACCTGGTTGCCCAGGTTGGCAAATCCGGTCCCGGTGACCAACCCCACATAGCCGGTGCCGACGATGGTGAGTTTCATAAAAGCTCCTCGTGAGATCGTTTGCTCAAAACGCCTTTCAAAACCGGCCGGCCCCGTCTGTCCGGTCTGACTCGTCGGCCTGACCCGGTATCCACCTCCCGCCTAGACGCCATAGTAATCCCGGTACCAATCCACGAACCGCCGGATGCCTTCCTCGATGGGCGTTGCCGGCCGGAACCCCACATCTCGGGCCAAGTCGTCAATATCGGCGTAGGTGGCCGGCACGTCCCCTGCCTGCATGGGGCGCATCTCCTTGACCGCGGTGCGACCGAGGGCCTTTTCGATGGCCGCGATGAAATCCATCAGCGCCACCGGCTGATTGTTGCCGATATTGTAGATCCGGTAAGGGGCATAGCTGAACCCCGGGTCCGGGGCATCACCGTCCCACCGGTCGTCGCCGCCGGGCACCCGAACCAGCACCCGCGTCACTCCTTCCACGATGTCGTCGATGTAAGTAAAATCCCGCTGCATGCGCCCGTGGTTGAAGACCTGGATCGGCGCGCCGTCCAGGATGGCGCGGGTGAAGAGAAACAGGGCCATGTCCGGCCTTCCCCAGGGGCCATAGACGGTGAAAAAGCGCAGTCCGGTGCACGGCAGGCCGTAGAGATGGCTGTAGGTGTGGGCCATGAGTTCGCCTGCCTTCTTGGTGGCCGCATACAACGACACCGGGTGGTCCACGTTGTGGTGGACCGAAAAGGGCATGCGGGTGTTGGCACCGTACACCGAGCTCGACGAGGCGAAGACGAGGTGCCGCACCCCGTGGTGCCGGCAGCCCTCCAGGACGTTGACGAATCCCACCAGGTTGGCGTCCACGTAGGCATGGGGATTTTGCAGCGAATAGCGCACCCCGGCCTGGGCCGCCAGGTTGACCACGGCGTCGAACCGGCCGTGGGCGAAAAGACGGGCCATGGCCGGCCGGTCGGCCAGATCACAGCGCTGGAAGGTGAAGCCGTGGTGCTTGGCCAGGCGCGCCATCCGATCCTGTTTGAGTTTCACATCATAGTAATCGTTGAGATTATCGATCCCGGTGACCCGGCTCCCGTCGGCCAGCAGCCGCCGGGCCAGATGGTAGCCGATAAAACCGGCGGCCCCGGTCACCAGGACATGCCCAAAAGATTCGGTCATCGAAAAATTCCTCCCCCAAAACGCCCGCCGGGCTCAGAACTGCCGCGCGCCCCACAACTTGAACCAACGGATCGCCCCCAGGCAAATAACGCCCAGAACGCCGAGCACCAGGGTGGTCAGCCCCACGCTCCAGTGCCACCAGACCGGGGCGTTGACCAGGACCATGGCCCCGGCGATGATCGGCAGCACGATCACGTTCATTAACCCGATCTCAATGGCCACCGGGGTTTCAAACTCCGGGTCCACGATGCGCAGCAGCAGCAGACCGGTGGAAACCGTCCCGGTAACGGTCCCGAAAATCGCCACGGTGCGCTCCAGGGCGAATTCGTCCAGGCGGCGTCCCAGGAAAACCACCAAAGCGGTGGTCAGCACCCCGCAAAGCAGGCAAATGGCCGAAATCGGTACGATGTACTGCCAAACCACCGTCACCTGGATGGCGGCCACCGTGGCCACGATGAGAAAATCCACCGCCCAGCCGGTCACCCGGCGCTGGATGCCGGCATCCGAAAGGTGGGCGATCCCGAGCCATTTCATCACCGTGCGCACCAGCAGCCCCACCCCGAGGCCGAAAAAGAAGAAAAAACCCCACAGGATCTTGGCTGCGTCGGCCGGCAGCAACTCCCCTAGCCCCCAGACCACGCCGTAGGTGAGCACGTAGACCAGCCCGACCATGGCCAGGTGAAAGGCCAGGGTGTCGACGTTGCCCGAGTGCAGGGTCAGCTCACCGGCCGACTCCTTGGGGCGATGGCGATCCACGATCCCCTTGAGCACCGCGGTATCCAGCCGGCCTGTGCCGGCCACGGCCAGCCCCCGTCGGATCCCCCAACTGCAAAGCGGCACGCCCACCAGAAAGGCAAAAAAGAACCCCACGGCGGCGAAGGTCAGCCCGATGGTGGCGGCGTTGGCGAAACCGAAGCCCTCCCACACCTTGCCGATGGACAGGGCCTGGCCCGGCCCCTCGGTAAAGCCCAGGGGCGCAAAAAAACCGAAGGTGGAAAACAGTTCGACCCCGAACCAGCCAAAAATGATCACGGCCCCGCCGCCGATGACCGCCTGAAGCGGCAGGGTGACCCCTTCCATCAGCGCCAGCCACAGCGGTCCCCGGATCAGGGCGCCGCGCTGGTGGGCCCGCTGGCCGCCACTGCTGGGCGTCAAGCCCACCGAAATAAACGAGACATTGAACAGGTGAAAGGCAAAGGCCTCCAGGTCGCTCACCGGCACCGGCGCCAAGCCGGTGCTCACCAACACCAGCCCCAGCAGCCCGCCGATAAGGCAGGCGGGAATCAGAAACCGTTGGATCAGGGGGATCCAAGCCCGCAGAACCACCCCCACCAGCAGCATGACGGACAAGAAGCCAAATACCAGCGGAACCTGGAACGGAAAAGGACTGGACATGGCGCTACCTCCTGGCTGAAACAGCCCTCGGGGACCAGTGGGTTGATGCCAACACGTGTCACGTCATGGTCGCGGCTTTCTCGATCTCACCTCACCGCCGCCTCCTTTCCTGGTGCGGCGATGCTTCTGGCCTCCTTGCTTCTGGTTCGGCTTCAGGCCCCCTGCCGGCTTCTGCAACGCCGCTATCCCACCAGCGACAGCCACCCGAGAAAGGTAACCCCGGACAATAGGGTGCTCAGGGAGATCACCGCTGCGGCCAGTTCCGCATCGCCGTCCATTTCCCGGCCCATCACGTAGGCCACGGTGGCCGTAGGCGAGGCGAGCAGAATCAAGGCCGGCAGGTACATCTCCGGAGCCAGAGCCAGCCACCGCCAGGCCGCCAGGCCAAGGCCGGGCAGCACCACCAGCTTGATCCCGCTGGCCGCCAGTGCCGGCTTGAGCGCGCTGCGAATCTGGTGCAACGACAGCGTGGCACCGATGACCAGCAGGGCCAGCGGCAGGGCCATGCGGGCAAGGATGGCCAGACTTTGATCCGCGATCCTGGGCAGTTCGAGTCCCGCCGCGGAGCAACCGATGCCCAGCAACGCCGCCACGATCACCGGGTTGCCCATCACGCGCCGCCACCGCCCCCCCGGCGCGCCTTCACCACCGGCTGAAAGCGCCACCACCGCCAGCAGGTTTTGCAGGATCATGATGAACCCGGCCAGGATGCTTGCGCGGCCCAAAGCCTCGTCCCCCAGGTGGAAAAAAACCACGGCCAGTCCGATGTAGCCCAGGTTACCGTGAAAAGCAGCCTGGGTAAAGGTGGCGCGCGCCGACCGGTCCAGGTGTTGCATCCGGCCGGCGCCACGGGCCACCAGATAGCCGGCGCCCACCGCCCCCAGGCAGACGGCCAGCACCGGCAGGTTGAACTGGCGCTGCAAGTCGCCGGTGGCCACCGCCCGAAAGATCATGGCCGGAATGGCCAGGTGGTAAACGAGACGGTTGGCCGGCCCCAAAAACGCGTCGGGCAGATACCCGCGCTGGCCGGCCAGCAGGCCGACGCCGATGACGACAAAAATGGGAACGATGGTGTTGAGCAGCTCCGCCATGGTCCGCGTGGTAAAAAGCGCCCGCGCTTGACTTGGACACCGGTTGTTTTTATGGTTTGAGCCGCAGTGCACAGATGCGTTGGGCCTTGCCCATCAGCCCAGCGCCCTTTTGGCTCCGGCCACGGGAGACGCCCCATGTCCATCCGGGTTCAAATCCGCCTCTATGCGAGCCTCAGAGGCCTCGAACCGCCTTCGGCCAGCAACCACCCCCTGCCCTCCGGCACCACGGTCGGTGAAGCGCTGGCCGGGCTCAAGGTGCCTGGCGACCAGGTCAAGCTGGTCTTCGTCAATGGCCGCAAGGTTGACCTGCAACGGGTGCTCGAAGACGGCGACCGGCTCGGGGTCTTTCCCCCGGTGGGAGGGGGGTGAACCATGACGCCGCCCCAGTCCTCTTCCACGGCCGCGGCCCATGAAGACGGGCAGCGCTACCTGCGCAACCGTGAATCGATCACCGAGGCGCAGCAGGCCATGCTGCGGCGCGCCCACGTGGCGGTGGTGGGGCTGGGGGGCTTGGGCGGCGCCACGGTGGAAATTTTGGCCCGCATCGGCGTCGGCGCCTTGACCCTGGTGGACGGCGATCGCTTCGAGGCGACCAACCTCAACCGCCAACTGCTGTGCACCGCGCAGACCCTGGGGCTGCCCAAGGCCGAGGCCGCCGCGGATCGGATTTCCCTGATCAATCCTTCCGTCCGTGTTCACTGCGTTCCCCGGCACCTGGAAGCGAAGAACGCGGCCGAAGTCCTTGGCGGCAGCCACTTGGTCATGGACTGCCTCGACAACCTGCCGGCACGCTTCACGGTCCAGGCGGCGGCGCGGCAACTGGACATTCCCATGGTCTCGGCCGCGGTGGCCGGTGCCTCGGGCCAGCTGACGATCATCGAACCCCAGGACCCGGGGCTGGAGACCATCTACGGGCCTGCCGAAAGTACTCCCGAGCGCGGCGCCGAAATCCGCCTGGGAGTGCTGCCCTATACCGTCATCGCCCTGGCGAGCCTGGCATGCAGCGAAGCGATCAAGCGCCTGCTGGGCATCGGCACCGGGCTGCGGCGCAAGCTACTGCTGGTGGACCTGTTGGGCAACCGCTTCGACATCGTCGAAATCTGAAACTGGGATTGCTTCCCTCTGCGCTATCTGTGTCCGCCCAGTCCACTTGGTCCATTCTGCCCGCTGTTCAAAACCTGCCCCTCCTCCACCGCCCTATCCCGCCGCCAGCAGCGCCGCTCCCAACGCCCCGTTGATCTGGGCGAATTCCGTAACCACGATGGAGTCCCCGATCTGGCGTGCCAGGGCCTCGACCACGCCGCTGTTGCGCGCCACCCCGCCGGTCATCATCACCGGCGGCGTCACCCCGATGCGCCGGGCCATGGCCGCCACCCGTGCGGCAATGCTGTCGTGGATGCCGGCGATGATGTTGGCCCGCACCTCCCCCTGGGCGATGAGGCTGATGACCTCCGATTCGGCGAACACCGTGCACAGGCTGCTGATCTTGGCGGGCCGATCCGCCTCCCGGGCCATCTCGCCGAAGGCCTCCAGGTCGACTTCCAGGGCCCGGGCCATCACCTCCAGGAACCGCCCCGTACCCGCGGCGCACTTGTCGTTCATCACGAAATCGCGCACCCGACCGTCTTCGTCCAGGGCGATGGCCTTGCTGTCCTGTCCCCCGATGTCGATGACGCAGCGCACCGCCGGGTCGGTGAAGTAGGCCCCGGCGGCATGGCAGGTGATCTCGGTGACCGTCCGGTCCGCGAAGACCACGCTGTTGCGGCCGTAGCCGGTGGCCACGATGCGCGCCACGTCCGGGGCCCGCAGGCCGGCGCCGGAAACCACGGCCTCGAAGACATTGTCGGCGGCCCGCCGGGCGTTGTAGCCGGTGGCGATCACCACCGAGTGCACCAGCCGACCGTCCTGCACCAGGGCCGCCTTGGTGGAAATGGATCCCACGTCGATGCCGGCACTGATCATCTCAGGCGCCCTCCCCCCGCGGTCCGCGGGCTTTGATCATTTCCATGAAGGCGTCGATGCGGGTTTCCACCTGGCTTTCGGAGAAGGCGCGCGGGTCCACCATGTCCGCCTCGATCATCAACGTGGGCAGCCCGCGGCGCTCGGCCACGATGCGCTGGATATCGTGCTGCCCGAGTGAATACGGTTTGCAGCTGCGGTTGGAGTGCATCACCAGGCCGTCGACGGCGTACTTGTCGATCATGCCGATCACCGCTTCAGCCATCTGGTCGATGCCCAGGTTCAGGTAGATGCGGGTGTAGCCCTCGGCCATGGAGGCAATGAAATCGTTTTCGTCCAAGTAGGGCAGCGAGGAACACCAAGCCGAGGTGTAGGTATCGGCCACCAGGCAGGCGCCGTGGGCGGCGAAGCGCTCCGAGAGCCACCGGGTGCGGTACCAGATGGGCAGGTTGTCCCACAGCAGCCGGTAGCGCTCCTCGGCCACCGCGCCGATGCCCTCGGCGATGCGCTGGCGCATCTCGGCCAGCAGCTCGCGGTAGTAGTCCACCGCGGTCTGGGTGCCCCGCAGGGTCACGATCAGGGCCAGGTGAAAGAAAGCGTCGAAAGCGCTCAGGGGCGCCGGCCGATGGATTGCCGTGTCCAGCACCGCCTGCCAGAGGCGCTGCCCCTCGATGGACAGGCGGCCCACGGCCGCCATGCGCTCGTAGTCCATGGGACGGCCGCAGACCGCCTCCAGGAACCCGATGTACTCCCGGATCTGGCCGGCCACGTAGCGCCGCGCGGCGTCGCTGCACCCGGTGTGGCACACGGGGGTATCGAGAACGAACAGGGGCACGTCGAAAGCGCGGGCCTGGATCTCGTACCACTTGAGCACCGTGCCGCAAATGTTGTTGCAGCAAACGAGCATGTCCGGCCGCGGCAGGCCGCCGATGGGCCCGCCGTCGATGGGAGCCGCCCCGATGTCGGCCCGGGCGTAGGCGCACAAATCGCTGCTGTAGCCCATGGCCTCGGCCTTCTCGCACAGATCCCGGCCCATCTTGGCCGCGCCGATCATGGCACCGTGGTTTTCCGGGTACACCGGAATCACGTCCATGGCGATGAGCGGCTCCACCGGGCCGCCGCTGGTGATCCAGGCCACCTTGCGGCCGTTGTCGGCGGCAGTCTTGGCCTCGATGTAGTAGCGGGTCATGATCTCTTTCATTCGTGAGACGCACCGGATCTTGCGCCTTTCGCGGGCGGGGTCCCCAGTCATTCACAGCTCCTTGCTAAAGCATTTCGATGAAGGCTTCGCAGCGGGTGCGCAGCTGCCCTGCGGCGGCCCGAGGCTCCTCCAGCTCCACCATCAGGCAGGGCAGGCCGGCATCGCCGAGCCGCTGCTTGAGATACGGATAGTCGAACAAGTGGGGATCGCAAAACTTCAGGTAGAGGAAGATCACCCCGTCGGCTTGCGCCTGGCGGGCCGCGGCGATCAGTTCATCCGCCCGGCTGGTCAACCCGGCGTGCTTGGCCGGACAAACGCTGCGTCGCAGGTAGCGCCGGGCCAGGGCCGTCCAGACCTCTTCGGTCTCCTCGATCTGGCCAGCGGCGTAACGCCAACCGGTGCACAGGTCGTCCCAGACCACCTCGCCCCCGGCCCCTTCGATAATCTCGTAGATGGCCGGGGCCTCGCAGACGCCGCCGGCCAGCACTAGGCGCTTGCCTTCGAAGGCCGGCGCCGACTGCTCTGCCAAGGCAGCGGCCATCGCATCCAGGGCTTCGGCCAGGGCCTGGCGGTCCATCACCATCGCCGCCCGCATCACCGCCAGCCAATCGCGGCCGGGCACCAGGCCGGGCCGCTCCCGCCGCAGGGCGTAGAGCTGCCGGAGCCGGCCGCGGATCCGGTTGTAGAGCCGAACGGTTGAGGTCAGAGCCGAATCGTCCACATCCGTATTAAAATAGCGACCATAAGCGGCGGCAAAGTCCTTGAGCAGCTCCACGCCGTAAGCCTCGGCACCGGGGGCAGTCACCGTGGCCGGCCAGAGCACATCGGCATGAAACCGATCCCGGCTAGCGAGGCGCCAGATGTCGCTGAGCCGCTGCATGGAATCGCAGGTATGGGCGAACACGGTGCCGTCGAGGGCCGCCAGGCGCCCCTGCAGCCAATCGGACAGGGCACCGCGCACCAGGCTGCAGCTATAGGCCTGCAGATGCGCGTCAGCCCCCTGGTCCCCGGCACCGGTGGTGAGCAGGCGCAGGGGGAGGCCGCCGGCGGCGGCGATGATCTCCTCGGGAGCGTAGCTGCAGAGGGTTCCGATCACCGGGCACCCGGTGTCTGCCTTCCACTGTCGGGCGTAGGCGAGCGGGTCGGCGGCAATCCGGGAAAACAACGGATCAAGCTGAAACATGGAGCAGCTCCTCAGGTGGCGGGTCCGACCGCGAACGGATCCGATGGCAGCGCAAAACGCGAGTCTTTATAGCGGACGCCACCGGATGCGTCAACCGGCCCGGCCGCCGGCAGGTTGGGGCCGGCGCTGGAAAGCCGGGCCGACCGCGATTTTTTTGACCGCACCCGGCCCGGGCCAGGAGGAAGGTGGAACCGACGCCCCCATGGTTTCTGTTGACACCTGCGAACCGCCCCTTTTAATATCGGTTCCGGTTACGGCACCGCTGCGCGCCGGTGCCGCCGCGTTCACTTTCCTCGCATCGGAGACCGGATCATGAAACCCTACTTCGAGAAGATGCCCACTTTCGGGCGGCCCCTGACCGCGGGGCAAATTGCTGAAGCCGAGCAGAATCAAGGCGATCTAAAAGCCGTCGAACAGGATGTGGCCGAGGCCGTCGAAGCGGTGCGCAACGCCGGGTTTCCCGCCGAAAAAATCAACGCCCGGGGCCAGCTCACCGTTTGGCAGCGGCTGGAGTACCTCATCGACCCGGGCACCTGGTTCCCGCTGCACACCCTCTACAACCCGGACGACAACCCTGAGGGCACCAACAATGTCATCGACGGGATCGGTCGCATCGCCGGCAAGTGGGCCGTGGTCATCGGCTTTGACAACAAGGTGCTCGCCGGGGCCTGGCTCTCCGGCCAAGCGGAAAACGTTCACCGGGTCACCGATCTTTCCAAGCGTCTCAACCTCCCCTTGATCTGGCTGGTCAACTGCAGCGGCATCAAATTGCCCGACCAGGAGAAATTCTACGGAGGCCGTCGCGGCGGCGGGACGACCTTTTTCCGCAACGCCGAACTTCAAATCGAAGGCATTCCTCTGTTGGCGGCCATCTACGGCACCAACCCCGCCGGCGGCGGCTACCACAGCATCAGCCCCACCCTGCTCATCGCCCACAAGGACGCCAACATGGCCGTGGGCGGCGGCGGCATCCTCTCGGGCATGAGCCCCAAGGGCTACTTCGACCTGGAAGGCGCCGAAGCCCTGATCCGGGCCGCGGCCCAGTACAAGGTGGAGCCCCCCGGTTCCGTGGCGATCCACCACGAGGCCACCGGTTTTTTCCGCCACGTCTACGAGGATGAAAAAGGGGTCCTGGACGGAATCCGCGAGTACATGAAGGACATGCCCGGCTACAACCCGCGCTTCTTTCGGGTGGCCGAGCCGGCCGAGCCGCTGTTTCCGGTGGAGGATCTCTACCGGCTGCTGCCTTTCAACCAGAAGCGGGCCTACGAGTTCGAGCAGGTTTTGGCGCGCCTGGTGGACGGCAGCCAGCACCTGGAATACCGCCCGGACTACGGCCCGGAAATCTACACCGGCCTCTGCAAGATCGACGGCCTGCTGGTGGGCTGCATCGGCAATCGCCAGGGCATCCTCGGCGAGGGGTATCCCGAGTACGCCGACTACCCGGGCATCGGCGGCAAGCTCTACCGCCAGGGGCTCGTCAAGATGAACGAGTTTGTCACCTTCTGCGGCCGCGACCGGGTCCCCATTGTCTGGTTCCAGGACACCACCGGCATCGACGTGGGTGACGCGGCCGAGAAAGCCGAACTGCTCGGGCTGGGCCAAAGCCTGATCTACTCGATCCAGCAGACCCAGGTACCCATGCTGCTGGTGGTGCTGCGCAAGGGCTCGGCCGCCTCCCATTACATCATGGGCGGTCCCACCGCCACCCGGCACAACGCCTTCACCCTGGGCACCGCCGCCACCGAGATTTACGTGATGCACGGAGAGACGGCCGCTGCCGCCAGCTACAGCCGGCGCCTGCTCAAGGAAAAGAAGGCCGGCCGGCCCCTGGAGCCGGTCATCGAAAAGATGAACGAGATGGCGGCCCAGTACTACGCCAACTCGCGGCCGATCTACTGCGCCCGCCACGGCCTGGTGGACGAGGTGGTGACCCTGGGCCGCCTGCGCGACTACCTGAAAGCCTTCACCGCCGCCGCCTACCAGAATCCGCGCAGCATCTGCGCCCACCACCAGATGCTCCTGCCGCGGGTGATCCGGGGCTAAAAAAGACGCGCCGTCCCGATATCGGGACGGCGCGTCTTTTCATATCCATGGTCCGCCGGTGGACGGATACCGAGTCGTTATTCCGCGTCTTTCTTTGGCTCTTCCGCTTCAGGGGCTTCCGTTGCCGGCGGCGCGTCTGGCGTCTCGGCCGCCTCGGCGGAAGATTCCGCGACCGGTTCCGGAGCCGCTTCGGGGATCGGCGCTGCGGCGGCGCTTGGCGCCTTCACGGCATCAGCCGCGTCTTTCTTGCCAGCCTTGGCCTTTTTGCCGGCGGCCGGCCCCTTGTCACCGGGTGCGCCCACCAGCTCGATAAGCGACATGGGCGCCGCGTCACCCGGCCGATGCCCCAGCTTGACGATCCGGGTGTAACCGCCCTTGCTGAAGCTGCCGAAACGCTCCTTGGCGTCGGCGAAAAGCTTGTGCACCACCGCATCTTCCTGGACGATGGCCAGCGCCTGGCGCCGGGCGTGCAAGTCTCCCCGCCGCGCCAGGGTGATCAGGTGGTCCACCCATCCGCGCAGCACCTTGGCCTTGGTGTCGGTGGTGTGGATCCGTTCATGTTTCAATAGGGATGTCACCATGTTGCGCAACATGGCGTTCCTATGGCTCGAGGTTCGACCCAGCTTGGTCCCGGATTTGCGATGTCTCATGGCGCCGATTCTTCTCCTTGCTCCGTTTCTTCCTCGGGTGGCGGAAACCCTTCCAACTTCAACCCGAGCGACAGGCCCATATCGTTGAGGACTTCCTTGATTTCGTTGAGTGACTTGCGGCCGAAGTTCTTCGTCTTGAGCATCTCGGCCTCGGTCTTGGTCACCAACTGCCAGATCTGGTGAATCTCGGCATTCTTGAGGCAGTTGGCGCTGCGCACGCTCAGCTCCAGTTCGTCGACGCTGCGGTAGAGGTTCTCGTTGAACTTGGGCGTATCGATCTCCTCCACCGGTTGATCCGGTTCCGGCTCGGCCGATTCGTCAAAGTTGATGAAGATGTTGAGCTGCTCCTTCATGATCTTGGCGGCGAAGGCCACGGCGTCCTCGGGGGTGAGACTGCCGTCGGTCCAGACTTCCAGCGTCAACTTGTCGTAGTCGGTGCGCTGTCCCACCCGGGCGTTGCCCACCACGTAAGCGACTTTTCGGATCGGCGAAAAAACCGCATCGATGGGGATCGTACCGATGGGCGCATCGGGATCCTTGTTGTTTTCAGCCAGGCTGTATCCCTTGCCCACCCGGACCTGCATCGTCATGTTGACCGCGCCCCCGCTGAGTGTGGCGATGTGCTGCTCGGGGTTCAAAACGACGATCCCCCCGTCCGGGCTGACGATGTCCGCTGCCGTCACGCTGCCTTCGCCCGACTTGGCGATGCGGATCTCGTGGGGCTGCGCATCTTTCGCCTTGAGCCGGACTTCCTTCAAATTCAGAATGATTTCAGAAACATCCTCCATCACACCGGGAATGACGCTGAACTCGTGCATCACGTCATCAAACTTCACCGACACGATGGCCGCCCCGTACAGAGAAGACAGGATAATCCGCCGCAGGGCATTGCCGATGGTAATGCCGAATCCCCGCTCGAGCGGCTCGCAGACGAACTTTCCGTAGCTGGGTCCGCTTTCCACCTGGACCTTCTCTGGCCTAATCATCTGCTGCCAGTTCATGTACATGATCTCATTTGATGACATTTTCTTCTCCGAAAGGATAGCGTAAGGGCAGCAAGCACGCCTCGCCTACTTGGAGTAGAGTTCCACGACGAGCTGCTCCTGCATGGGCATCGTCAGGTCCTCGCGCTCAGGCAGACTCTTGACCACCCCCTTCATGTTCTCTTTTTCCAGCTCGAGCCATTGGGGCACCCCGCGACGCACCACCGCATCCAGGGCGTCGGCCAAGGACTGAATCTTGCGGCTTTTTTCCCGCACCTCGATCACGTCGCCAACTTTCACCAGGTAGGAGGGGATATCCACCCGGCGCCCGTTGACGGTAAAATGCCCGTGGCGGACGAAATGCCGCGCCTGATTGCGACTGTTGGCGAACCCCAGGCGGAAAACCGTGTTATCCAGGCGGCACTCGAGCATCACCAGCAGGTTGGTGCCGGTAACCCCCTTTTTCTGGTCAGCCCGCTGGAAAAAGAGACGGAACTGTTTTTCCGTCAGCCCGTAGATCCGCTTGATTTTCTGCTTCTCGCGCAACTGAATGCCGTAGTCGGAAATCTTGCGCCCACGCCGCTGCCCATGCTCCCCGGGGATGTAGCCGCGGCGGTCGAAAGCGCACTTGTCCGAATAGCAGCGGTCTCCCTTGAGAAACAGCTTGATGTTTTCACGTCGGCAAAGCCGGCAGACTGAGCCTGTGTAACGTGCCACAGCTTCCTCCTTTAATGATTGCTCCAAAAAACAACGGCGCCACGCGGCAGCGGGTGCAACGGTTCATAAAAGCTGCCTGGCCCCTCGAGCGCGCCTTGCGCATCCCGCGCGGCGAGCGTCTTTAGACCCGCCGGCGCTTGGGCGGGCGACAGCCGTTGTGCGGCACCGGCGTCACGTCCTTGATCGCGGTGATGGTGAAACCGGCGGCCTGAAGCGCCCGAAGCGCCGACTCGCGCCCCGAGCCAGGCCCCTTGATGAACACCTCCACGCTGCGCATCCCCTGCTCGGCAGCCTTCTTGGCAGCGTCCTCGGCGGCCAGCTGGGCGGCAAACGGCGTACTCTTGCGCGATCCCTTGAAGCCCTGGACCCCGGAACTGGACCAGGAAACGGTATTGCCGGCCGCGTCGGTGATGGTCACGATGGTATTGTTGAAGGTGGACTGGATGTGCACCACACCAGTGGCAATGTTCTTCTTTTCCTTCTTTTTGGTACGAACTCGCTTGGCCATGGATCAACGTCCCTGTCGGTTGACGGTTACTTCTTGGCGGCGCCCTTCTTCTTGACAGCCGCGCGTTTGGGGCCCTTGCGCGTGCGCGCATTGGTGTGGGTGCGCTGACCGCGGGCCGGCAAGCCCTTGCGGTGCCGCAGTCCCCGATAGCACCCCAGGTCCATCAAGCGCTTGATGTTCATGGACACCTGGCTGCGCAGTTCCCCCTCGACCTTTACCTCGCTGTCGATCAGCTTGCGAATGTCGTTGATTTCCTCGGCCGTCAAATCATCCGTCTTGGTATCCGGATCGATATTGAGCTTCGCAAGGATCTTCTGGGACGTCGTGCGCCCGATCCCGTAGATATAGGTCAGTCCGATTTCGACCCGTTTTCTTCTCGGTAGGTCTACCCCCGCGATTCTTGCCAACGCTCCGCCTCCTCTTTATCCCTGCCGCTGCTTGTGGCGTTTGTTCTCGCAAATTACCCGGACAACACCCTTGCGGCGCACGATTTTACATTTACTGCAAATTTTCCGTACCGAAGCCCTGACCTTCATGATAATTCGCTCCTCGCCGATGGTTGCAGCCCGAGTGCGGGCCGGTTCTGCCTATTTTGAACGGTACGTAATACGGCCGCGGGTCAAGTCGTAGGGAGACAGTTCCAGCGTCACCTTGTCTCCCGGCAAAATCTTGATGAAATGCATCCGCATCTTGCCGGAGATGTGCGCCAGAACCTGGTGCTTGTTTTCCAGCTCGACGCGAAACATCGCGTTGGGCAGCGTTTCCAAAACGCGTCCCTCGACCCTGATGGGCTCTTCCTTGGCCATGTGCCTTCTCCTCTGAAAGGTCCCGCGTCCCGATATCGGGCGGCCCGGCTCAGCGCCGGCCACGGACCCGCGCCGTTCCCTTCTTCAAAAAACCCTCGTAATGGCGGCTGAGCATGTGCGACTCCATCTGGGCAATGGTGTCAATGGCCACGCCGACGACGATCAGCAGCGCCGTGCCGCCGAAGTAAAATGGCACGTTGAACTGGGCGATGAGAATCGACGGCATCACGCAGACCACCGACACATATATCGCCCCGCCAAGGGTGATGCGGGTCAACACCCGGTCGATGTAGTCCGCCGTCCGCTTGCCCGGCCGCAACCCGGGAATGTAGCCGCCCTGCTTTCGCAAGTTGTCGGCCACGTCCACCGGGTTGAACGTAACGGCGGTGTAGAAATAGCAAAAAAAGACGATAAACCCGACGTAAAGCAGCTCGTAGAGCCATTGGCCCGGCCGAAAACGGCCTGCCAGCTCCTGAATCCAGGGCACGGAGATGAAGCTGGCCACCGTGGCCGGAAACATGATGATCGACGAGGCGAAGATCGGCGGGATAACACCCGAGGTGTTGATCTTCAGCGGCAAGTGGGTGCTCTGCCCCCCATACATCCGCCGGCCCACCACCCGTTTGGCATACTGGATCGGTATGCGTCGCTGGGCGGTCTCCACGAAGATGATCACCGCCACCACCGCCACCATCACCACCACGAGGATCAACACGAGAAAAATGGCGATTTCACCGGTGGACAACAGGCGAAAGGTGTTGGCAATGGCCGTGGGCAGCCGGCAAACGATACCGGCGAAGATAATCAGCGAAATCCCGTTGCCAATCCCCCGCTCGGTGATCTGCTCGCCCAGCCACATGATGAAGGCCGTGCCGGCGGTGAGCGTCAGAACGGTCATCAGCCTGAATCCCCATCCGGCGTCGATGACCACCGGCGCTCCACCGGGCGAACTCATGCTCTCGAGCCCCACGCCAATGGCAAACCCCTGGATGATGCTCAGCAGCACCGTGCCATAACGGGTGTACTGGGTGATCTTTTTGCGCCCCTGCTCGCCTTCCTTGCTGAGCCGCTCCAAGTGCGGGATCGTCACGGTGAGCAGCTGCAGGATGATCGAAGAGCTGATGTACGGCATGATGCCCAGGGCAAACACCGACATCTGCTCGAAGGCGCCGCCGGAAAACATGTCAAAGAGCCCCAGCAGCGTCCCCTTGGCCCGGGCGAAGAAGCTGGCCAGCGCCACCGCGTCGATCCCCGGCACGGGGATGTGAACGCCGACCCGATAGACGACGAGCAATCCCAGGGTGAACAGAATACGCCGCTTGAGTTCGGGAATCTTGAAAATGTTGCCGAACCCGCCGCCGATCATGAGGCGTCCGCCTCCACCGTGCCGCCGGCCGCCTCGATCTTGGCACGCGCCGCCTTGCTGACCCGGTCCAGCCTCACCGTCAGAGGCCGGTCGATCTCCCCTTCGGCCAGCAGCTTGATCCCGTCGCAGCGGTTTTTCACGAGACCGGCGCCCAACAGGGCCGCTTCATCAACAGTGCTCTGGGCCTCAAAGCGCGCCAAGTCACGCAGGTTCACCACCGCGTAGGTTTTCTTGAAGATATTGGTGAAGCCGCGTTTGGGCAGCCGCCGTTGCAGCGGCATCTGGCCGCCCTCGAAACCGGGACTCACCGCCCCCCCGGAGCGGGCCTTCGAGCCCTTGCTGCCTCTACCGGCCGTCTTGCCCAGGCCGGAGCCCGGCCCTCGCCCTACCCGCTTGCGTCGCCGCCGGGCACCCTCCGCTGGCTTGAGTTCATTGAGCTTCATCTTATTTCTCCTCGACCCGCACCATGTGCGCCACTGTTTGTATCATACCGCGCACTGCCGGGGTATCCTGCCGGGTCACCGTCTTTCCAACCCGCGTCAAGCCCATGCCCCGCAGCACCTTGCGATGCTTCTCCGGCCGGCCGATCATGCTGCGTACCAGGGTGATGTTCAATTTTTCCGCCATCGGTTCGTCTTCCTTGATGTCTATAGATCCTCGGCCCTGCGGCCCCGGCGTGCTGCAACCTGTTCCCGGCTCTGAAGACCGCGCAGTCCCTCCAGGGTCGCCTTGACCACGTTGTGCGGATTGTGGGTCCCCATGCACTTGGTTAGGATGTTCTGCACGCCGGCCGCTTCGAGTACCGCCCGCACTGCCCCGCCGGCAATCACGCCAGTACCGGCGCTGGCCGGCTTGAGTAGCACCCGGCCCGCGCCGAAGCGCCCGATGATCTCGTAGGGAATCGTCCCGTCCACCAGCGGCACGTTGATCATTCGCTTCTTGGCTTTCTCGACGCCCTTGCGGATAGCCTCGGGGACTTCACCGGCCTTGCCAAGGCCAAAGCCCACGCTGCCGTTGCCGTCACCGACCACAACGATGGCACTGAAGCTGAAGCGCCGCCCACCCTTGACCACCTTGGCAACGCGGTTGATGTAGACGACCTTGTCAATCAGCTGGGGTTCACTTTTATCTTGCTTCAACAAGGAACTGCCTCCTTCGCTGCCTCTGGCGGTTAAAAATCCAGGCCGGCCTCACGCGCACCGTCGGAAACGGCTTTCACGCGGCCATGGTAGAGAAACCCGTTGCGATCGAAGACGACCCGCCGAATCCCATGGGCAACGGCCCGCTCGCCCACTATTTTGCCGATGTACTGCGCCTGGGCCACCTTGCTATCGAATCGGGGCAAACTGCGCACCGCCGGTTCGACGCTCGATGCGGCCACCAGGGTCCGGCCCGTAGTGTCGTCCACGACCTGGGCATAGATGTGCCGCGCACTGCGAAACACCGTCAGCCGCGGTCGTCCCGAGGTTCCGCTAACCTTTTTGCGGATCCGCTGTTTACGCTTTAAACGCGTCTCTTTCTTGCTGTCCATCGTTGTCCTCGCCTTCCACCATCGGCTACTTGGTTCCGGTCTTTCCGGCTTTGCGCTGGATGTGCTCCTCGGCGAACTTGATCCCCTTGCCTTTGTAGGGCTCCGGCGGCCGCAAGCGGCGAATAGAAGCAGCGGTCTGGCCGAGGGCTTCCTTGTCGATACCCTGCAGCCGAAGGGTGTTCTTTTCCACCGTAGCCGCGATCCCTTCGGGCAGATCGAAAATGATGGGGTGCGAGTAGCCCAGATTGAACTCGATACTATTCCCCTTCATGTTGGCCCGGTAGCCGATGCCGTTGATCTCCAGAATCCGCTCGAAGCCCTTGTCCACGCCTGTAATCATGTTGGCCACCAGGCTGCGGGTGAGCCCCTGCAGGGCGCGGCCTCCCTTTTCATGGCCTTCGGCCGCCTTTACCTGGATCTCGCCGGCCTCGATCTTCAGGTCCACGGCCGGGTGGATCTTCCGCGCCAAGGTCCCCTTGGCTCCCCGTACCGTCAACATCCGTTCGGCAAAACCGATTTCGGTCTTGGGCGGGATGGGAATCGGTTTTTTTCCTACTCGCGACATCCGTCTCTCCTTGGCGCTGTCAGAATCGTCGTCCTTGGCCGGCTCCATTGCCGACCGTCGCCTGTCATGGCCGCGGCACGAACTACCACACCTTGGCCAATACTTCTCCGCCGAGGTTGTGCTGGCGCGCCTGCTTGTCGGTCATGATCCCCCTGGAAGTCGACAGGATCATCACTCCCATGCCGTTCAGCACCGGGCGCACTTCCGCGCCTTTCACGTAGACGCGGCGGCTGGGTCGGCTGATGCGCTCCAGGCCCATGATGACCCCCTGCTGGTTGCCGTCGTACTTCAGGTAGATGCGCAACACCCCCTGCTTGTTGTCCTTGATGAGCTTGTAGTTGCGGATGAACCCTTGCTCCTGCAAGACCCGGGCCATCTCGGTCTTAAGCCGCGACCCCGGGATGTCGACGCTGTTGAACTTGGCCTTGGCAGCGTTGCGAATCCGGGTCAACATGTCCGCAATCGGGTCACTGATGGTCATCTTCGTCTCCGTGTACGTAAACTGTCTCAGCCGTGCCGAGCGTACCGTTCAGCGCCGCGCCGACAGGCGAGGCGGAAAGATCCGGCTGGCAGCTACCAGCTCGATTTGGTCACCCCGGGGAGCAGCCCCCGGGAAGCCATGTTGCGAAAACAGATGCGGCAGAGGCCGAATTTGCGCAGATAAGCCCGCGGCCGGCCGCAGATCGGGCAACGGTTGTAACGCCGAACCTTGAATTTGGGCTCTCTTTGGGCCTTGATCATTAGAGCGACTTTTGCCAAAGCATCCTCCTTTTGTGACGGACCGTCACCGGTGCATCCGTCGTATCGACCGCTGCGGGGCTAGTTGCGGAAAGGCATCCCCATGAGCCGGAGCAGCTCCCGGCCTTCTGCATCGGTCTTGGCCGTGGTGACGATGGTCACGTTCAGGCCCTTGATCTTTTCGACCCGGTCGTAGTCGATCTCCGGAAAGATGATCTGCTCCCGGATCCCGAGGGTGTAGTTGCCCCTGCCGTCCATGGCCCTGGGAGAAACCCCGCGGAAGTCTCGCACCCGGGGCAATGCGATGTTGACCAGCTTGCTGAAAAAGTCGTACATGCGCTCCCGCCGCAGGGTGACGGCACAACCGATGGGCATCCCCTCGCGCAGCTTGAAGGCGGCAATCGACTTCTTGGCGCGGGTGATCACCGGCTTCTGGCCGGTGATGCTGGCCAGCTCCTCGGCGGCCCCGTCGAGCAGCTTGATATTCTGGATGGCTTCCCCGAGGCCGATGTTCACCACGATCTTTTCCAGCCGCGGGATCTGCATCCGGTTCTTGTAGCCGAATCGTTCCACGAGTTGGGGACAGACTTCGGTTTTATAAATCGTTTTCAAACTTGCCATACCGTCCTCCGGCGTGCGCCCGTCAGGCGTCGATGAGCTCGTTGCACTTGGGGCAGACGCGCTTCTTTTTGCCGTCCTCCAGCACGCGCATCTTGATGCGCACCGGCGCCATGCACTTGTTGCACATCAGCATCACGTTGGACCAGTGGATGGGCGCCTCGGACTCCACGATGCCGCCCTGTCGGTTCTGGGCGCTGGGCCGCACGTGGCGCTTGACGATGTTGATGTTCTCGACGAGGACACGGTCCTTTTTACGGTCGACCTTGAGCACCTTGCCGATCTTGCCGGTGTCCTTGCCGGCGATGACCTTGACCTTGTCGTCCTTCTTGAGCTTGCACTTGTCGCGATACATACCTTTTCCCCCGCAGGCCCGGGTCACAGCACTTCCGGCGCAAGGCTGATGATTTTCATGAAGCGCTTGGCCCGCAACTCGCGTGCCACCGGTCCGAAAATGCGGGTGCCGATCGGTTCCCGCTGGTTGTTGATTAGCACCGCCGAGTTCTCGTCAAAACGTATATAGGAACCGTCGGGCCGGCGCAGCTCCTTCTTTGTGCGCACCACCACCGCCTTCATCACGTCGCCCTTTTTCACCTTGGCGTTGGGAATCGCCTCCTTGACGCTGACAACGATAATATCCCCCACGCCGGCATAACGCCGCCGCGATCCGCCCAGGACCTTGATGCAGTGGAGCACCTTGGCGCCGCTGTTGTCGGCGACCGTCAGTTTGGACTCTGTCTGGATCATCTTCGCCTACTCCTTGTCACCGTCATACCGCTTTCTGGAGAATCCTGCTCACGCGCCAGCGCTTGGTCTTGCTCAACGGCCGAGATTCGATGATCAGGACCTGGTCCCCGTTCCGGCACTCGTTGCGTTCGTCGTGGGCGGCGAAACTGGATCGGCGCCGCATCCGCTTGTGGTAGAGGGGATGCTTGACCAGCCGCTCGACCTGCACCGTAACCGTCTTGTCCATCTTGTCACTGACGACCGTTCCGATCAGTTGCTTTCTCGTTCCTCGCGTTTTCATGGTCTGGTATCGTCTCACTTGGCGGTTTGTTGCAGTTCGCGTTCCCGCAACAGGGTCTGCACCCGTGCGATGGACCGGCGGGTCTGTTTGATGCGCCGGGGGCTTTCCAGCTGGCCGTTGCTGTGCTGAAAACGCAGGTTGAAAAGTTCCTGCTTCAGCTCATCGGCCTTGCGGCGCATCTCCTCGACACTCATGTCGCGAATCTCACTGGCCTTCATAGCAGCGCACTCCTCTCAACAAAGCGGGTCTTCACCGGCAGTTTGAAAGCCGCCAGGCGTAGCGCCTCGCGGGCCAACTCGCGGGAGACTCCCTCCATCTCGTAAAGGATGCGTCCCGGTTTGACCACCGCCACCCAGGCCTCCGGTGAGCCCTTGCCCTTGCCCATGCGCACTTCGGCCGGCTTTTTGGAAATCGGCTTGTCAGGGAAAATGCGGATCCACATCTTGCCGCCGCGCTTGACGTGGCGGGTCATGGCGATCCGGGCCGCCTCGATCTGCTTGGCGCTGACGAAACCGCACTCAAGGGCCTGCAGACCGAACTGACCAAAACTCAACCGGCCGCCGCGTTCGGCAGTGCCGCGCATCTTCCCTTTCTGCATCTTGCGGTACTTGACTTTCTTGGGACTGAGCATTTCTTCAACTCCTTGCTAGGCGCTGGCGGCTGCCGGTTCCTGCGAAAGGATTTCACCCTTGAAGATAAAAACCTTGACGCCCACCGTGCCGTAGGTGGTACGCGCCTCGGTGAAACCGTAGTCGATGTCGGCCCTCAGGGTGTGCAGCGGCACCCGTCCTTCGCGGTACTGTTCGCAACGTGCCATTTCGGCGCCGCCGAGCCGCCCGCTGCAAATCACCTTGATCCCTTGGGCCCCGAAGCGCATGGCCGATTGAATCCCGCGTTTCATCGCCCGCCGGAACGCCACCCGCCGCTCGATCTGGCTGGCAATGTTCTCGGCCACCAACTGGGCGTCGACCTCGGGCTTGCGGACCTCCTGGATATCGATGAGCACTTCGCCGGGAATCCGCTTTTCGATCTCCTTTTTCAAGGAGGCGATCTCGGCGCCCTTCTTGCCGATGACGATGCCGGGCCGGGCGGTAAAAATTCTCAGGCGCACCCGGTTGGAGGACCGCTCGATCTCGATGCGCGAGATGCCGGCGTGCTGCAGCTTGCGCTTGAGAAAATGGCGGATCTTGTGATCCTCGAAGATATAATCGGCGTACTTTCGCCGGTCGGCGTACCAGCGCGACTCCCAGGTTTTAACGATCCCAAGTCTCAGTCCGACGGGATTAACTTTCTGGCCCAAGCTGTCCTCCCCTTCGTTAAGCCGATTCTTCCGCGAGAATGACCGTGATGTGTGACGTCCGCTTCAGAATGCGCGTGCCACGCCCCCTGGCCCTTGCCCGAAACCGTTTCAGGGTCGGTCCCGGGTCGGCGGTGACGTTGCGAATCACCAACCGGTCCACGTCAACCCCCGAGCGCTGGTCGGCGTTGGCCACCGCGCTGCGCAACGTCTTTTCGATGAGCCGGGCCGCCTTCTGGGGCATGAAGCGCAGTCGATCCAGCCCCGTTTCCACCGGCTGTCCCTTCACGGCGCCGATCACCACCCGGACCTTCTGGGGCGAAATGCGCACATATTTGGTAACCGCTCTGACCTCCATCGCACCAATCCTCTTTCTAGATGCCTACTTCTTGAGTTTCGACTTCTTGTCGCCGGCATGGCCGTAAAACGTGCGCGTCGGCGAAAATTCCCCCAGCTTGTGGCCCACCATATCCTCGGTGACAAAGACGGGGATAAACTTCTTGCCGTTGTGCACCGCCATCGTCAAACCGACCATTTCGGGGACGATCGTCGAGCGCCGGGACCAGGTCTTGATCACCCGGTTGCTGCGGCTCTCCTGGGAGACCCGCACCCTGTTGAGCAGTTTGGTTTCGACGTAAGGACCTTTTTTCAACGACCGTGGCATAGCTTCTCCTGTCCAGTCCAACCTGACGGCCGGCCGATCAAAGCGGCGGCGCGAACCGGGTTTACTTGCTGCGCTGCTTAACAATCAGGCGCCGATGTTTTCCCTTGCGGCGCGTCTTGAATCCCTTGGCCGGCTGTCCCCACGGCGAGCAGGGATGACGCCCGCCGCTGCTGCGCCCTTCGCCGCCGCCCATGGGATGATCCACCGGATTCATGGCCACGCCGCGCACCCGCGGTCGCCGGCCGAGCCAGCGCCGCCGCCCCGCCTTGCCCAGCGACTGGTTTTCGTGCTCAACATTGCCCACCTGGCCCACGGTGGCCTGGCAGACACCGAGCACCATGCGCACCTCGCCGGAGGGCAGCTTGACCAGCGCGTAGCGGCTTTCCTTGGCCATGAGCTGGGCGTAGCTGCCCGCGCTGCGGACCATCTGCCCCCCCTTGCCGGGACGCAGCTCGATGTTGTGGATGTGCGTCCCCAGTGGAATATTCTTCAGCGGCAGGCTGTTGCCGGGCTTGATGTCCGCCTCGGGGCCGGCCACCACCGTATCGCCCACCGCCAGCTGCACCGGGGCCAGGATATAGCGCTTCTCACCGTCGACATAATGCAGC
This sequence comes from Desulfobacteraceae bacterium, assembly GCA_011042305.1. Taxonomy (GTDB): domain Bacteria; phylum Desulfobacterota; class Desulfobacteria; order Desulfobacterales; family UBA2174; genus UBA2174. The sequence continues at coordinate 2,364 of DQXI01000239.1, read as the reverse complement.
AGGGCAATGCGTGCGCTGCGGTTCGGATCGTATTCGATGGCGGCGACCCGAGCGGGAATCCCGATCTTGTCGCGCTTGAAATCGATGATCCGGTAGTGGCGCTTGTGCCCGCCGCCGCGGTGCCGCGCGGTAATCCGGCCGGCGTTGTTGCGCCCGGCGCGCTGCGAGCGCTTCGAGATCAGGCTCCTTTCGGGCCCCTTTTTGGCCAGCTCGGCACTTTCTAGGTAGGTCTGGAAGCGCCGCCCGGCAGACGTCGGTTTTACCTTCTTGATCGCCATGGTCTGTCCCTTTGTCCTTAGGCTCCTTCGAAGAACTCGATGCGCTCACCGGGCATCAGCGTCACAATGGCCTTCTTCCAGTCCTTGCGCTTGCCGACGATTCGCCCCCGGCGCTTGATCTTGCCTTTGACGTGCTGGGTGTTGACCGCCGCCACCCGCACGTTGAAGACCTTTTCCACAGCGCGTTTCACCTCGACGCGGTTGGCCCGCCGGGCCACTTCAAAGGAAATCTGGTTGCGCTCGTCCTTTTGCACGGTGGTTTTCTCCGTAATCACCGGCCGCACGATGACGTCGTAGGGGTTCATGCCAGCCTCCCTTCGATCTGCGGCACCGTGGGTGCCAACAACACGAGCTGATCGCAGTTAAGCAGGTCGTAGACGTTCAACCCCTCGCTGCGCATCACCCGAACCCCCGGCACGTTGCGGGCGGACAGCTCCAAGTTCGGGTTTTCCGCGTCGGTGACGATGAGGCTCTTACCGAGGCTCAAGGCGCGCATCACCGCCACGAAGTCCTTGGTTTTCGGTGCATCGAGGCTGATCTGGTCCACCACGATCAGCGCCTGGTCGGCCAGCTTGGACGACAAGGCCATCTTCAACGCCAAGCGGCGCACTTTCTTGTTCAGCTTTCCGGTATAGTTGCGTCCGTCCGGCCCGAACACCACCCCGCCGCCGCGCAGCAAGGGGCTCTTGATGTCTCCGCGCCGCGCCCGACCGGTGCCCTTCTGTTTGAACAGTTTGCGCGTCGAGCCGGCCACATCCCCGCGGTGGCGCACCGAGGCGGTGGCCGAGCGCCGGTTGGCCAGCTGGACCGTCACCACCTCGTGCAGCAGTCCGGGGCGCACCGGCACGTTGAAAATCGCATCGGGCAGCTCCAGCTCGGATACCTTCTCTGCTCGCATGTTGAGAACGTCTACGACTGCCATCGTTTCCTCTCGTCAGGCCGGTGGGCCGATTCCGGCCGGATCACTTTGCCGTCTTGGGTTTACGGATCACCACCAGCCCCTGCCCGGGGCCGGGAACGGCGCCCCGGATCAATACCAGATTCTCCTCGGGCCGAACGTCGACCACCTCCAGATTGCGCACCGTCTGACGCACGTTGCCGTAGTGACCGGGCATCCGCTTGCCCTTGATCACCCGGCTGGGCCATGCGCTGCAGCCGATGGACCCCGGCCGGCGCACGTTCTTGGACCCGTGGGTCACCGGTCCCCGGTGGAACCCGTGGCGTTTGATCACGCCGGCAAAACCGCGTCCCTTGGTAGTGCCGGTGACATCCACCCGTTCGCCCGCCTGGAACAGATCGGCGCCGATGGTCTGCCCCGGTGTGTAGTCGGCTGGGTTGGCCACGGCGACTTCCCGCAGCACCTGCGGCGTCGGGGCGCCGCTCTTGGCCAAGTGCCCCTTGACCGGCCTGCTGATCCGCTTGGCAGACCGCTGACCGAACCCCAGTTGAAGGGCGTTGTAGCCGTCGGTCGCCTCCTGCTTGACTTGCGTCACCACGCAGGGCCCGGCCTGGATGACGGTCACCGGAACCACGCGCCCGTCGGGCGCAAAAACGTTTGTCATCCCCAATTTTCTGCCAATGATCCCTTTACACATGATGCCCACCGATCTGTGATCTTTTTCTGTGATCTTTTATAGTTTGATCTCCACGTCGACCCCCGGTGACAGATCCAGCTTCATCAGGGCATCCACCGTCTGCTGGGTCGGCTCCAGGATGTCGAGCAGGCGCTTGTGGGTCCGGACCTCGAACTGCTCGCGCGATTTCTTGTCGATGTGCGGCGACCGCAACACACAAAACTTGTTGATGCGGGTCGGCAACGGGATCGGCCCTACCACCTTGGCCCCGGTTTTCTTTGCCGTATCGACGATATCCGTCGACGACTGGTCCAGGAGCTTGTGGTCGTAAGCCTTAAGGCGAATCCGGATCTTGGTGTTCATGATCATGGCGCAGATCTTTCCCCGTTTACTCGATGATTTCACTGACCACGCCGGCGCCCACCGTCCGGCCGCCTTCGCGAATGGCAAAACGCAGCTCCTTCTCCATCGCTATCGGCGTAATCAACGCCCCCTCAATGGTCACGTTGTCT
>DQXI01000134.1 GCA_011042305.1 Desulfobacteraceae bacterium | reverse complement strand
CCGCGCTACAGCATCCGCGACGGGCAGGCACGGCTCATCTCCATGCCCCATGAGGCCATGGCGGCCCTTGACCAAATGGACAGCGAACGGTTGCACTGGGTGTCGGCCCCCATGTGGCTCACTCCGACCATCGGCCTCACCGGTCCCATCGCACGGCGCACCTCCTATGAAGACACCGGCGGACCGTTTTACCTCGATCCGAAAGCAGTCCGCCCTGACCATATCACCGACGACCTGGCCCTCTGGATTCGCACCGGCGAAGGGCTGGTGGTTTGCGTAGGGTGCAGCCACGCCGGCCTGATCAACACCTTGAACCAAATCCGCCGCCTCGATCCGGGAAAGCCCATCCGGGCCGTCATCGGCGGTTTTCACCTGGTGGCCGCCGGCGAGGAACGGCTCATACGTACCGTTGCGGCCCTGCGGGATTTGGCCCCCCGATGCGTGATGCCCTGTCATTGCACCGGAGATGCGGCCACGGCCTATCTCAAGGAAGCCCTGGGCGAGATGGTGCAGCCGGCCATCGCTGGCATGACGTATCGGTTCTGAAATCCAGGCAGGCGTCTGAGCTTCAAGGCGGCGGTTTGCCAAAGGCCTTCCGCCGCATGAACAACAGTGAAAAATGGCCCCTGCCGCGCACTCGACCCCGATTTCCGTCTTGTTGCCCACGGCACTGGTGGAACGCCGGCGCCTGATGGAAAAGTTGCGCGCCAACCGGCACCGGCGACTCGTTCTGGTATCCGCCCAGCCGGCTTATGACGATATCCTGGCGTTTTATGGCCGCGTGTTCCAGGAGCAGGCCGCCGACATCGAAACCATCGCGGTGACGGCAGGCGCGCCGGATGCCGCCCGGGCAGGCATCGCCCGCAAGGAAGGGTTTCCCCTGGTCGTTCCGGCCGAACTGCCGGTAGACCTGGCCCATGCCGCCGCCCTCCTGTTGCGCCTGTGCCAGGCCGTGCAGGGCGCCACGCCACCGCTGAAGGCGGCAGCGGCGGCGATCCGATCCGCCATCGACGACAACCGTTTGAATCCCGTGGAAATGTTGGAAGCCCGGCGGGATGAGAACCCCGAGCGGTTTGCCACTCTGGCCGCCGAGCTGGATGTTCCGTTGGAAGTGCTGGCCTTTTTTGCCGATGAAAGTCTGGCTCCGTCCCTGGTGGCCGGCCGGCGACAAGTGGCCGGCCACCGGCGGGAGGACGTCGCCCGTGACCAGGGATACTGCCCGGTGTGCGGCAGCGCACCGGCCCTGGGCGTGCTGGAAGAGGACGGCCGGCGCTTCTTGATCTGCAGCGTCTGCCGGCAGCGCTGGCGGGTCCGGCGGGTGCGCTGCACCGCCTGCGGCCAGACCGATGCCCAGAAACTCTACTATATCTACAGCGAGGAAGAACCCGCCTACCGCATCGACGCCTGCGACGTCTGCCGCCATTACGTCAAGACGGTGGACCGCCGCCGCTTGGCGCGTCCCTTTTACCCCCCCTGGAGCAGGTGCTCACCGTTCACCTGGACCTGGTGGCCGCCGAAAACCAGTTGACCCCGGCGCCCGGGGCCAACTGGGGGAATTAATCGGCGGCGGTGGGAGCCTTGTCCGGCGAACTGAACGGCGGCGCCAACGTGCGGGTGATGCAAACGCTCAAGGCCATCGGATCGCCGGAAAACGTACGAGACCTATGTCAAGCGTATCCTGGACGAGGGTCAAAAGATCATGGGGCTGAGGCATGCCGTCTACAAGGTGGATGACGCCCACATCCCGGCGCCCATGAGCCGTGAAATGGGCTTCCGTGTTGCTGGAAAATCGCTGAAGCAAGGCTCTTCGACAGCGGCAACCCGATCCCGGCCGGTACCACCGCCTCGGGTTGCCGTTGACATCGTGGCCACCATGATTTAGTTATCGTTTCCAAACCTTTGAGGGAAAGGTTGCCGGCCTTCAGCCGGCTTTTTTGCAGACCAAGCGGGAAGGAACATCGTGGAAACTCAATCGAACCTGCGCATGACCCGCCAGCGGCAGGTCATTTTGGAAGAATTGCGCCGCACCTGCTCGCATCCGGGCGCCGACGAACTGTATGCCCGCGTTCGAAAACGGCTGCCGCGCATCAGCCTGGGCACCATCTATCGCAACCTCGAGGTGCTGTCCGCCAACGGCGACATCCAGAAGATCGAAACCGGCGGCTCGCTCAAGCGCTTCGACGGTAATCCCGAACCCCATTACCACATCCGCTGCCTCCGCTGTCACAAAGTGGTGGACGCCCCGGTGGCGGCGTTGCCCGAAGTCGAACGGCTGTTGGACGGGAAGACCGATTTTGCCATCACCGGTCATCGGATCGAATTCCTGGGCATCTGCCCGAAGTGCCAAGCCGAAGACTGATGCCTTGGAGAGACAGCCCCGCTGCGTTGGGCCCTGCCGCCGCTCAGGCGACACCAAGCTTTCCCTGAAGCCAATCGCGCACTTCGCCATCGGCTGCCCAGATCCCCTTGTGGTATCCCACGCGGTCCAGGAAACGGCGCTCGATCTTTTCAGGCATCTTAATCTCTGCCAGTTCCTCCGCCTCGTCCGAATTGCGGCGAATCAGGTAAACCACCGGCTTGCGCCAGGTGTTGACCACGAAGTAGTGGGTCACGTCTTTCTTGGACCGGATCACGTAGTTGCTCCCGGCCCAGTTGTTGCCCCACTCCAGGTAGAGGCGAACGGCTTCCTCGGGGGTCATGTCCCAATCGATGGCATTGACCAGTTCGCGGTCCGCGGCGATGTGTTCAAGAGTGGCCATGGCGACTTCCTTTTTTTCTTGAAACCTTCTGTCCGGCCAGCAGCCGGAAAGCAGTTATTGAAAATAGTAATTTTTATTATTTCAGTCAACCCCGCTTCTGCTTTGACACGGAGGATTCATGGGCCGCTTTTTGATGATCGATATCGGTGCCGGCACGATGGACGTGCTCTGGTATGACAGCGACACCGGTCGCCGTTTCAAAACGGTGCTCCGCTCACCGGTATGGCGGATGGCCGAACAAGCGGCCGGCCATGGAGACCTGGTGGTTGTCGGAGGAGAAATGGGCGGCGGGCCGGTGACAGCGGCCCTTGAGGCGCGCGCCCAACGGCATCGGGTTTCCATCACCGCCGAAGCCGCCCACACCTTGAACCATGACCCGCAAAAGGTCGCCGCCATGGGCCTGGAGATCGTGGATCGACAGGCTGCCGGCCGACTGATCGCCGCCGGCACCCCGTCGCTGACCCTGGCGGATATCGATGCTTTGCAAGTGCGCCGAATCCTGGAGGCCCTGGATGTCCCCTTGGCATTGGATGCCGTGGCCGTCTGCGCCCAGGATCACGGCATGCCCCCGCAAGGGGTGAGCCACCTCGACTACCGCCACGGCTGCCACGCGGCGGCCCTGGACGCGGATCCTTCGCCGGCGTCCCTCCTCTATCGAGCCGACGAAGTCCCCGAAACCTTCAATCGCCTGCGCACCATCGCCGCCGACGCCGCCCGGCTGACCGCTGGCGCCGTTTTCGTGATGGACAGCGGCATGGCCGCCATCCTGGGCGCCAGCCTGGATTCGCTGGCCTCGGCCAACCGGGACATCATGGTGCTGGACATCGCCACCTCCCACACCGTGGCCGCCACCCTGCGACGCGGCGAAGTGGCCGCCTACCTGGAGTATCACACCCGCGACCTGACGGCCGAGCGCCTCGACGCGCTGCTGCCGGCCCTGGCCGAAGGGCGCCTGACCCACGAGGAAATCCTGGCCGGCGGCGGCCATGGCGCTTACACTCGCCGCAGGGTCGGGTTCAACCGCCTCGGCGTCATCGTGGCCACCGGTCCCCGCCGGGCGCTGGCGCGAAAATGCACCCTGCCCATCGTCTTCGGTGCCCCTTTCGGCGACAACATGATGACCGGCACCACCGGCCTGCTCGAAGCCCTGCGGCGTCGGCTGGGACTGCCCCCCATCGACTATATTTGACTCCCCTTCGGACTTTCCTTGCACCACATGGCGGGTGGAGCTTGACGCCCGGGCGGGATGCCCGCCGCCATGGTGACCCGTCGGATGGCTCGCGCTGGTTCTGGACCTTTTCAACCTGCTGCTCTGCGGATTTCGGGAAAAGCATGAGGCGGCCTGCGAGGCGATGGGCACCGCGGCCCAGAGCGCCCGCACGAGGGCCGAGAAGGCGGGGGAATCGAGGCAATGGGCGCGTCGCAGCAGCGCTGTGGGGCGTGCCACGCGCGTATCAAGGCCGCTTCTAGCGCTCAGCTTTCATTGGAAACGTCGGCTTCAGCGGGCGGGGCGACCTTGGCCAGGGCGGTTTCGCTTTCTTCCAGGTACTGGCTCAAGTGGATCACGCGCCGGTCGAACCAAATCCGCTGATCATCCGGAATCGGATCCTGGCGGGGAAAGTCCAGGGTGCGATAGTCGACCGGCGTGCCGTCGCGGTAGAAGGCAAAGTCCAGGTGCGGCCCGGTGGCCAGTCCGGTTTGACCCACGTAGCCGATTACCTCACCGCGCTGAACCCGGCGCCCGGCGCGCATGCCCTTGGCGAAGCGGGACAGGTGGATGTAGCGGCTCTCGTAGCGGCTGCCGTGCCGCAAGCGGATGAAGCGCCCGGCATGCTTGTCGTGGCCGGTGCGCACCACGGTCCCGTCGCCCACCGCCATCACCGGCGTGCCGGTGGGCGCCGCGTAGTCGATGGCCAGATGGGGGCGATAGATGTTGAGAATGGGGTGAAACCGGCGGCGCGAGAAGCCTGAGCTGATCCGGTTGTACTTCAACGGCGCCCGCAGAAAACGGCGCTGCACGCTGTGGCCGTTTTCATCGTAGTACCCGCCCCCATGGCCGTCGTCATAATAAAAGGCGTTGCACACGACCCCCTCGTGGACCATGCGGGCCGCCAGGATCCTGCCGGCGCCGATGGGCCGCCCTTCGACGAATTGTTCCTCGAAAACCAGGGCGATGCGGTCATCGGGCTGAAGATGAAAAAGATCCACCGATTGCCCCAGAACCTCGTCGAGGGAAACGATGAGGCCGGGGTCCACCCCCTGATCCTGCAAGGCTTCCCACAGAGACGACGAAATAGTGGCCGCTGCGGCGCGAAGTCTGGTCTCCACCGGCTTGCTGGCCGTCCGCACCGCCACCGGCTCGGCGAGGTCGAAGACCACGTAGTCGGTGGCCGACGCCTCGTAGACGAAGTAGCGCGGCCGTCCGTCGCGGCCTAAAAACAGGCAGTAGGGCCGGCCCGGCCGGAGCTGGCGCAGGTCGAAGACCCCGCGGCTGGCCTCGGCCGCTGCGGCGATGCGCTGGGCGCAAACCCCGTGACCGCCGAGGATGCCGGCCAGGGTCGCGCCCTTTTCCACCACCCCCTCACAGACATCCAGCCCCTCGAGAACAATCCCGAAACGGGTCTCCACGGTCGGGGGGGGCTCGACCACGGGGTCGGCCGTCGGTTGATGCGGCGGTGCCACGAGGGTTTCGGGGCGCTTCTCCGTCGCCGCAACGGGAGCGGACGCTGGCCCAGGGTCGATGTTCGAATCGGCGTCCACGGGCAGGAAATAGGCTGCCAGGCCAAGGAGCAGCGCTCCCGGCAGCACCAGCCGGATGAACGGCCAGAAGCGGCGCCGCAAACCCCTCGAGGGCAGTCCCTGACGCCGATCCTTGCCGGCCCGGAACTGAAAACCCCGATCATGCATAGCTGGCCCGAGTGGCCTCATCGGCCATGGTAGGGGCGATCAACGGTTTCCACTGCGGCGCATCCCAGGTCCCCAGATGAGTATGCATCTCCAGATAATGGGTCGGGATGGGATGGGTCCCCACCACCACTTTAACCCCGTAGCGTTTTTCCAGGAAAGCCTTGAAGGTTTCGATGTGGGGACAAGGCGGGTAGCCGACCACCAGGCCGGTGGCCAGATGGATGACTTCGGCGCCGTTTTTGACCATTTCTTGCCCGGCATACTCGACGTTGCCACCCGGGCAGCCGTCGCAGGTGGTGAATCCTACCAGCTCCGGTTCGGTGTCGGTATAGATGCTGAAGGCGCCTTCCTTGTTGCGCATCGCGCGCAGACATTTGCCCCCGGCGCAGCGTCTATAGCGGTCGCAGATGATGATCCCTATCTTGGTCTTGACGGTCATGACAGTTCCTTTCGATTCGGGCATCCAGATGGTTTCCCGGTTCTGCTTGAGCGACTGCGCCTTCCAGACAAGAGGCTTTCTGCTGAGGGGACTCGTTTGTTTCAGAAGCGAATAATTGTCTGCTTTATATAAGTAAATTCGAGAGCGGGGTCAAGAAAAGCTTGCCCGCCGGGCATCGCGGGACCGGCATCAGCGGAAAAAACAAGACCGGCGCTGATCCGGGACCGCCTGCAACGGTGAACCTGCTTCATACCATTTCCAGGGCACAGGCCATCGACACGCCCCCGCCGCCGCAGAGAGTCGCCAGCCCGAGGGTTTTGCCCCGCTTGCGCATGGCGTAAATCAACGTCACCATGATCCGCGCTCCGGTGGCGCCCACCGGGTGGCCGATGCCGATGCCCGAACCGTTGACGTTGACGATCTGCCGGTCGAGGCCCAGTTCCCGCTCGCAGCCGATGTACTGGGCCGCGAAGGCCTCGTTGACCTCCATCAGCTCGAAGTCGGCGATCGCCAGTCCGCTGCGGCGCATCAGGTCCTGGACGGCCGGCACCGGCGACAGGCCCATCACCGAGGGATGACAGGCCCCGCGCCCCACTGCCCGGATGCGCGCCAAGGGGGTGATGCCCAGCGCCCGGGCCGTATCGGCCCCCATGATCACCATGGCCGCCGCCCCGTCGTTGATCCCGCTGGAATTGCCGGCGGTCACCGTGCCGATCTTTGGAACGAAGGCCGGGGGCAGTTTGGCCAGCTGTTCCATCGTCAGGCCGGGGCGAAAATGCTCGTCGCGTTGGAAAACCAGCGGCGGCTTCTTGCGCTGGGGCACTTCCACCGGCACGATTTCCGCGGCGAAATCCCCCTCCCGGGTGGCGCGCTCCACATTGTGGTGGCTGCGCAGGGCCACCTCGTCCATCTCCTGGCGGGTGATGCCCATGTGCTGGGCGATGAATTCGGCCGTATGGCCCATGAGGTACGGCTTGCCAACAAAGAGACTCAAGGGCGGCCGGCTGGCATCCACCGGCCCGTCTTCCGGATGGGGAATCAGGTGGGAGCCGCAGTGCAGCCCCCGGATGAGGGCATCCACGAAGGTCTGGTCCTGCAGGCGACATCCCCAGCGGGCCGCCGGCACCTCGTAGGCCACCCCGGACATGTGCTCCACCCCGCCGGCGAGGATGATGTCGGCCACCCCGGCCTGGATCATCGCCGCGCCGCTGAGCACCGCCTCCATGCCCGAAATGCACACCCGGTTGATGGTCACCGCCGGGATCGAGTCCGGGATACCGGCCATAAGGGCCGCCACCCGGGTGGTGTTGAGGGTGTCGGAGGGCTCCAGGCAGAGACCGAATCGCACGTCGTCGATACGGGCGGCCTCGATGCCGGCTCTTTCGATGGCGGCCTTCATCACCACGGCGGCGATGCGGGCCGCATGGCTGTCGCGCAGGGTGCCGCCGAAGGCGCCGATGGCGGTGCGGCAGGCCGAAACAATCACAACGTCACGCATGGGAAAAAGATCCTTTCGCGTCGAAGGTTGAAATATTGCAATCACGGTTCTGTCAGGCCGGTCGAACCGGCCTGACCTTTGACAATCACAGCCCGCCGAAGCCCTTCTCGTCGATTTCCACCGCGGCCCCCTCGGCGTTGAGGATGGCCTGGATCCGGCCCCGGGTCACCGGCAGCAGGGATCGAATGAAGAAGCGGGCCGTCTTGATCTGGCCGTCGTAAAAGGCCGCCTGCCGGTTGCCGGCAATCAGCTCGCTGCGATCGGCCGCCTTGGCGCAGAGGGCCTCCAGCCGCGGGGCGGCCGCCTTGGCCCGCCACAAGAGCATCCAGGCCATGATCAGGTCACCGGTGGCATCGAGAAACGGGCCGGCATGGGCGAAGGCCGTTTTTAGCCGTGCGCCGCCGGCATCCCTGGCCAGGGCCACGGCCGCCTTTTCCAGGTCGGTGGCGGCCGCCTGCACCGCGGGGCACAGCTCGCCCAGCGCCGCGACGGCTTCGGCCTCGGCCGCCGTTCGGCGCACCTCGGTCAGGAAATCCATGAAAACGCCCCCTTGACGCATCGCCAGCTTGCGGCCGAGCAGATCCATGGCCTGGATACCGTTGGTGCCTTCGTAGATGCTGGTGATCTTGCAGTCCCGGGCAAGCTGCTCCACCGGGTACTCACGGGTGTAGCCGTAGCCCCCGTAAACTTGCATCGCCTGGGTGCAGACCTCGAACCCCCGGTCGGAGCAGTAGCTCTTGACCACCGGGATCAACAGGTCGATCAGGCCCTCCCAGTAGGCGGCCTGATCGGCATCGGCGGCCGTCTCCCGTCGGTCGAAGGCCAGGGCCACGTAGTAGAGGAAGCTGCGCATCCCATCCACGTAGGCCTTCATCCACATCAGCATCCGCCGCACGTCGGGATGGACGATGATGGGCACGCTGGGGGCAGCGGCGTTCTTGCCGGCGGCCAGATCCCGGCCCTGGCGCCGCTGGCGGGCATAATCCAAGGCATAGAGGTAGGCCGCCGTGGCGTGGGAAAAGCCCTGGAAACCCACGTCGAGGCGCGCCTCGTTCATCATGTGGAACATGATACGCATCCCCTGGTTGGGCTCGCCCAGCAGCCAGCCGCGGCATTTTCCGCTGCCGCCCAGGGTGAGGCTGCAGGTGGGGCTGCCGTGAAGCCCCATCTTTTCCTCGACGCCGGTGCACACCACGTCGTTGAAGTCGCCCAGGCGGCCGTCGGGCTCGACCCAGTACTTGGGCACCAGAAAAATGGAGATCCCCCGCGTGCCCGCCGGCGCGCCCTCGATGCGCGCCAGCACCGGGTGAATGATGTTCTCCGTCAGATCCTGCTCGCCGTTGGTGATGAAGATTTTGTTGCCGGTGATGCTGTAGGTGCCGTCGGGGTTGGGCCGGGCCGAGGTGGTCAGGGCCCCCACGTCGCTGCCGGCCTCCGGTTCGGTGAGCAGCATGGAGCCGCCCCATTGCCCGGTGTAAAGCTTTTTGAGAAACAGGGCCTTTTGCTCGGGAGTGCCGAAGAGCTCGATCATCTTGCCAGCGCCGTGGCCGAGGGTGGCATAGGCGGTGAAGGCGAAGTTGGCCCCCACGAAGTACTCGTTGGCCGCCTTGGCGATGACATGGGGCAGCCCCTGCCCTCCGAGGTCCGGGTCCTCGGTCATGGCGATCCACTCGTTTTCCACGAAGAGCCGGTGGGGACGCCGGAAGCATTCAGGCACCGTCACCTTGCCGTCCGCGAAGTGCACCCCTTCGCGGTCGCCGGCGGCATAGGTGGGCAGGATCTCCTTGAGGCCGAAGTCGCGCGCCGCGTCGATGACCATGTCGCAGGCCTTGCGGTTCAGGTCCCGGTAGCGGTCGCAATCGAAGAGCGATTCGACGTCAAACTGCTCGTAGAGGACAAAATCGATATCCCGACGGTCGGCAATCACCTGGGCCATGGCATTCTCCTTATTGTCGTAGTCAACGATGGATCGGGGCTGCGCCGCGCAGCACGCTGTGAAAAGATTCGCTCCGCTTCATAGGGGATCGGACTTTTGCTTGTCAAGCCTGCCGCTGCAGCGAACCCTCAAAACGGCAGGCTTTACATCCAGCCGGCAATGGGCCAAAATAAGATCGTGCAAGCAGGCGCAGACTGGCGTCCGGACAGAAAGGTAAAACAAACATCATGGCCCAACCCGTCGTCTACGGTCAACTGATCGATCTGATCTCCGGCGCGCCGCTGGAGGATACCGAAGACGAGCGCTTGCGCCAGCAGATCGCCCGACGTTTGCTGACGGAATGCGGTTTTTCGCGGCAGCAGGTCCAGTCCCGGCTGCAGGTGCCGATTCGCGTCGGGAAAAAGCGGGCCGACGTGCCTGTGGATTTTTTGGTTTCCATCGACGGTGTGCCGGCGATGATGATTCGCTACGGCCCCGGCTCCATCGTTACGCGCCACCGCTCGGCCCTGGCCCTGGCCCGCCTCCTCGGCCCGCACATCGTGCCGGTGGTGGTGGTGACCAACGGCCGGGAGGCGGACGTGCTCGAAGGCGGCCGGGGACAAGTCATCGGCAGCGGCCTGGAAGCGATCTTGACCCGCGAGGCCCTCGAGCAGCATCTGGCCGGCACGCCGGCAAGGGCCGTGGACGACCGACAGGCCGAGATGGCCGCGCGGATCGTCTACGCGTTTGAAATCGACGGCAGCTGCGCCCTGGACCTTCATCCCGGCCCTTCTTCAACAGCGGACAGCGATGACGGATGATGAACTGATGCAGGCGGCCCTCGAGGAGGCCAGTGACGCCCTGGCGCGGGGCGAGTTTCCCGTCGGCTGCGTTATCGGGAACCGTGCCGGTATCCTGGTGCGCGCCCGCCGCCGTGGCAGCACTGGCCCCGCCCCCAGCGAACTGGCCCATGCCGAAATGATCGCCCTGCAGCGATTGGAACAGCTGGCACCAAGCCACGAGGCCCGGAGCCTGACCCTGGCCGTCACCTTGGAGCCCTGCCTCATGTGCTACGGGGCGATTCTGTTGGCAGGAATCGGGCGGATCGTCTATGCTTACGAAGACGCCATGGGCGGCGGTACCGGCTGCCCGCTGGAGCGGCTGGGGCCGTTGTACGCCTCCCGCCGCCCCTCCATCGGTGCCGGCTTGCGTCGCAGCGAGGCCCTGGCGTTGTTTCAGGCCTTCTTCGCCGACCCCGCCGCAAGCTACTGGCGGGACAGCCTGCTGGCCCGCTACACCCTGAGCCAAGCGCCAGCTGGAAAAGTCCAGCCCGAGGGGCACCTCGACCGCTGTCGCTGTCGCTGAACGTTTTTTCGGTTGCAATTGCTGCGCCGATCGTATATTTGACTGGGCATTTATGCGGTCGTCGGATGAACGCGAACGCTTCGGCAACCGTATGGAACAAGGATTGTTTCAACGTCAGGAGGTGCAGGCATAGCTCTTTTGCGACACGTCATCCCAACGCGGGCGGACCAGACTCGGATCAATCGAAACATCAGGGCCAGGGAAGTGCGACTGATCGACTCGGAGGGGAACCAAGTCGGCATCGTTTCCCTTGCCAAGGCCTTGGCAACGGCAGCTGAACATGGTTTGGACCTGGTGGAGATTTCGCCCAACGCCAATCCGCCGGTCTGCAAGATCATGGATTACGGTCGGTTCAAGTACGAGCAGACCAAGAAAAAGCAGGAAGCCAAGAAGAAGCAGAGCACCGTTCAGGTCAAGGAGATCAAGGTTCGCCCCAAGACCGGCGACCACGATCTGGAGACCAAGATCGGCCATATCCGCAAGTTCCTGGCCAACAAGGACAAGGTCAAGGTGACGGTGATGTTCCGGGGGCGAGAGATCACCATGGCCAACCAGGGACGGGCGTTGCTGGCGCGGATCGCCGAGGCCATCGGAGAGGAGGCGGTGGTGGAGCAGGCGCCCAAATTCGAGGGACGCACCATGATGATGGTCCTTGCGCCGCGGACGCACTGAGATCCGCTCCTGGCAACCGTCTGGACCGGTCGCGGCCGAGGGGTTTGCCGGACGGCAATCGCATGGTCACACCATGGCGTGACACGCCCATCGTGGCGCTCACGCCATCTTCATTTTAAATTTTGTTGTCGCTATCGATCACTAAGGAGTTGCTCATTATGCCTAAAATCAAGACCAACCGCGCCGCAGCCAAGCGCTTCAAGCGCACCGGAACCGGCAAGTACACGTACAACAAGAGCTACCACAGCCACATTCTCACCAGCAAAACCGCCAAGCGCAAACGGCGCTTGCGCTTGGGGCAAATCGTGGATGCCACCAACATGAAAGCCGTGCGGCGCCTTTTGCCCAACGGCTGATGGCCGGCCGCACGGATAAGGTGCGGCAGAATTTCAATCCGGTCGCCGTCGGCCATACGGTGCGCCGCCGGCGCCATGTTTCAAGGAGATTGTCATGCGCGTCAAACGCGGATTCAAAGCAAGACACCGTCGCAACAAGGTCCTCAATCAAGCCAAAGGGTATCGGGGCGGCCATAGCAAGCTGTATCGCACCGCCGCCGACACCGTCGATCGCGCCTTAACCTACGCCTACCGGGACCGTCGGGTCCGCAAGCGCGACTTCCGGCGCCTGTGGATCGCACGCATCAACGCCGCCGCACGGCTCAACGACATGAGCTACAGCCGGTTCATGCATGGACTCAAGCTGGCCAACGTGGCCCTGGACCGCAAGGTCCTGGCGGAAATGGCCGTCTCGGATCCGGCCGGCTTCGCCAAACTGGCGCGCCTGGCTGCCGAACAGTTCTGATGCCCTCGGTCGGTGCGGCCCCTGTCCTGGGCGCCGCACCGACCTCGTCGTCAGGCCGTGTGTCACACTCGCCAACCAAGATCAGGCCCTGCCGTGCAACAGACTATTGAACAGATTCGCGCCGAGGCCCTGCAGCGGCTGCAAGACGCTGCGGACCGGGAGGCCGTTCAGGCGCTGAGCGTCCACTTTCTCGGTCGCAAAGGCGTCCTGACCCAGTTTTTGCGCCAGATCTCCACCCTGCCGCCCAAGGACCGCCCGGCTGCCGGACAGGCCGCCAACCGTCTCAAGGCCGAGCTGGAAGAAGCCGTGGCCCAGCGCCTGGCCGCCCTGGAAGCCCGGCAACGGGCCGATGCGGACCGCATCGATGTCACCCTGCCGGGACGCCCCGCT
The DNA here is from genome assembly GCA_011042305.1 of Desulfobacteraceae bacterium. Classification (GTDB taxonomy): domain Bacteria; phylum Desulfobacterota; class Desulfobacteria; order Desulfobacterales; family UBA2174; genus UBA2174. The sequence continues at coordinate 26,010 of DQXI01000134.1, read as the reverse complement.
CCGGTGGGCCACCTGCACCCGTTGACTCAAGTCAAGGTGGAAATCTGCGAGATCTTCGAGCGCATGGGATTCGACATCGCCGAGGGTCCCGAGGTGGAAACCGACTACTACAATTTCGAAGCCCTCAACATCCCCAAGGACCACCCGGCCCGGGACATGCAGGACACTTTCTACGTGTCGGACAACATCGTGCTGCGGACCCAGACGTCGCCCACCCAGCCCCGTGTGATGGAAAAGCAGCCGCCGCCGGTGCGCATCATCGCTCCGGGAAAAGTCTACCGCTGCGACTCCGACCTGACCCATACCCCCATGTTCCACCAGGTCGAGGGGTTGCTGGTGGACACCCAGGTTTCCTTCGGGGACCTGAAGGGCGTGCTGACGGAGTTCGTCCACCAGATCTTCGGCCCCCGGACGCCCCTGCGTTTTCGCCCGTCCTTTTTTCCCTTCACCGAGCCGAGCGCCGAGGTGGACATCGGCTGTACGATCTGCGGCGGCGCCGGGTGCCGGGTCTGCTCGCACACCGGCTGGCTGGAGATTCTCGGCTCGGGGATGGTGCACCCGGCGGTGTTTGAAAAAGTGGGCTACGACACGGACCGCTACTCGGGATTCGCCTTCGGCATGGGGATCGAACGCATCGCCATGCTCAAGTACGGCATCGACGACTTGCGCCGGTTTTTTGAAAACGATCTGCGGTTTTTGAGGCAATTTTGAGATGAAGGTCAGTTGGAGCTGGTTGACCCAGTACGTCGAAGTCGATCTGACGCCGGCCCAGGTTGCCGAGGCGTTGACCATGGCCGGCCTGGAAGTCGCCGCCGTCAACGATCGGTACGGGTTCCTGGAAACGGTTCGGGTAGGGCGGATTGTCCAGGTGTCCCCCCATCCCCGCGCTGATCGGCTCAAATGCTGCCAGGTGGACATCGGCGACCGGACCCTGACCGTCGTCTGCGGGGCTCCCAACGCGGCCGCCGACTGTCTGGTGCCCTGCGCCCTGCCCGGCACCGAAATGCCCGGGGGCTGTGAGCTGAAGGCCGAAACGGTGCGTGGCGTGAGTTCCGAGGGTATGCTGTGCAGCGCCTTTGAACTGGGCCTGGGAGCAGATGCCAGCGGCCTGCTGCACCTTGACGACCGTTTGGCCGTCGGGGCGCCCCTCAACCGTGCTCTGGGCCTCCACGACCCGGTGCTGGAAATTGAGCTCACGCCCAACCGGTCGGACTGTTTGAGCATCCTGGGCGTCGCCCGCGAGGTGGCGGCCATCTGCGGCAAGCCGCTGGTGCCGCCGCCGGTGCCGGTGCTGCCTGAAGGCAGCGACATCCATCGCGAGACCTCGGTGCAGATCCTCGCCCCGGACCACTGCCCTCGCTATACGGCCCGCCTGATCTTCGATGTGGCTATCGGCCCCTCGCCGCAATGGCTCCAGGACCGACTCCGCTCGGTGGATCTGAAACCGATCAACAACGTGGTGGATGTGACCAACTTCGTGATGATGGAGCTCGGTCAGCCGCTGCACGCCTTCGACTTCGACCGGCTCCGGGGCCGGCGTATCGTGGTGCGTACCGCCGCCGAAGGCGAATCCTTCGTCACCCTGGATCAAAAGCAGCGCCGCCTCACCGCCGACACCCTGATGATCTGTGATGCCGAGGTACCGGTGGCCATCGGCGGCGTCATGGGCGGACTCGATTCGGAGATCCAGCCGGACACCACCCGGGTGCTGCTGGAAAGCGCCTGCTTCGACCCGGTTTCGATCCGCAAGACCGCCAAGCGCTTCAACCTGGCCACCGATGCCGCCTACCGCTTCGAGCGCGGCGTCGATCCGCACGGCACGCTCACCGCCCTGAACCGCGCCACAGCCCTGATCGCGGAAGTGGCCGGCGGCCGCCCGGTGCCCGGACACATCGACGCCCATCCCCGGCCGGCGCCTCAAACCGTCATCGCTCTGGATGTCCACCGGGTCAACCGGCGGCTGGGCACTGAACTGGACGGCGACCGGATGAAGACCTTGCTGGAGGAGATCGGTTTCCGTGTCTCCAACCAAGAATCCGACCGCCTCGAGGTGCACGTGCCCTCGTTCCGGGTGGACGTCACGCGCAGCGAAGACCTCACAGAGGAAATCGCCCGCCGTCATGGCTACGAAAAGATCGCCACCACCCATCCGGCACTGCCCGCCGCGGGAAGGCGGCCAGCGGCCGCCTTCGCCCTGCGCCAGCGGCTGCGGGAACTGATGGCCGGTCTGGGTTTTGCCGAGGTGATCACCTACAGCTTTGTTCACCAGGACAGCAACCTGCGGCTGCGCCTGGCCAAAGACGACCCACGGCAGCGCCAGGTGGTGATCCGAAACCCCCTGAGCGAGGATCTGGCCGTGATGCGCACCTCGCTGCTACCCGGTTTGCTGGAAACCGCATCGCGAAACATCGCCATGGGCAACCGGCATCTGAAGCTCTTTGAAGTCGGCAAGATTTTCGTCGCCGCCGAGGACGGCGCCGATCGGCTACCCGCGGAAACCCAGATGCTTGCCGCCCTGTGGACCGGCCAACGCCAAGATGAGCACTGGGCCCAGGGACGGCTGGAGCGCCAGGCATCCTGCGACTTTTTCGACCTCAAGGGCGTGGTGGAGGCTCTGGTCGAGCGGCTCGGGGTGACAGGCGTGCGGTTTGGCTCCCTGGCCCCCGAGCACTGCGACTGCACCCGGCCTGGCGTCAGCGCCTGGATCGCCGTCGAGGACGAGCGCATCGGCTTCATCGGCGAGGTGCACCCGGACACCCGGGCAGCTTTCGACCTCAAACAGCCGGCTTTCACCTTCGAACTGAACCTGCCGCGGCTGGCCAAAAGGATGGCCGCCGGGCGTCAAAGCCGGCCGCTTCCGCGGTTTCCGGCTATCACCCGGGACATGACGCTCATCGTGGATGCGGCCGTGGAAAGCGCCCGTCTGGCCGAAGCCATCGCCGCGGCCGACGAACCGCTGGTGGAGAGCGTGGCGCTTTTCGACCACTACATCGGCCCCCCGATTCCCGCGGGCCGCAAAAGCGTATCGTTTCGCATCACGTATCGCAGCGACCGGGGAACGTTGGCGGACGAACAGATCAACCCGTTGCACCAGAAAATCACCGAGCGGCTGCTGGCAAGCTTCGGCGCCGCTTTACCGACCTGACCAGACGGTAGCCGCGCCCGACGGCAAGGCGCCCGAGTCGGCGGCATGAACGATCCATCGGCCCACCCTCATCGCGATCCGCCCAAGCGCTACTACCGGGTGCGCGAAGCCAGCGCGATCACCGGTGTGCCCGGTTACGTGCTGCGTTTCTGGGAAAGCCAGTTTCCCGCGCTCAAGCCTAAACGTACCGCCTCGGGGCACCGGCTCTACCGCCCGGCCGACCTGGACTTGATCAGCGAAATCAAGCGACTGCTCTACGAACAGCACTTCACCATCGCCGGCGCGCGCCAGCATCTGGAGAGCGCCTCTTCCCCCGGCGACGAGCGCTCCGAACAGGAGATGCTGGCCCGAATCTACCGCGAATTGAAGCAACTCCGAGGCCTGTTGGACGAGCCCCCCTGAAAATGTATTGACAAGCGGCCGCGTCTGGCTTAGATAAGCGATCTTGGTATGCGGGCATAACTCAGCTGGTAGAGTACAAGCTTCCCAAGCTTGGAGTCGCGAGTTCGAATCTCGTTGCCCGCTCCAAAACGAAGTCCCGCCTTTCATGGAGGGCTGTTGAGCCATGAAGGGTTTTTCTGTTGCGGTAGATTTTCGAGCGCATCGTCAGGAGCAAGGTTCCGATGAGAAGGTAACCCCCTCAAGGTTTGAGTTGCGGCCGTAACCATCGAAATCTACCTCACGGGAAAACGGGCAAAAGCCCGTTTTTTGTTTTTGGAAAACAGGGTTATCTACTTGAAACAAAAGAAAAAAAATAGCGGCCAAGCCCCGCCGCCGTTGGCGCCGGCGGCGGTGATCGAAACGGTCCGGCACCATGCCGAACCGCTGTGCGCCAACGCCGGCTACGACCTGGTGCACTGCGAGTTCCAGCGCGAGCCGGCCGGCGCCACGTTGCGTCTGTACATCGACAAGCCCGGAGGGGTGAGCCTGGACGACTGCGTTGAGATCAGCCGCCAAGTAGGCGACGTGCTCGACGCGGTCCTCGATGAGGGCGTCGGCCCTTACCATCTTGAAGTTTCCTCGCCGGGAGCGGATCGCCCCATCAGCCGTCCGGCGGATTTTGAACGTTTTGCCGGCCATCCGGTGCGCGTCAAGGTGGCCAAGGCCATCGGGGGGCGCAAGAACTTCACCGGCCGGTTGATGGGGATGGTCGACGGCCGGGTGGCCCTGGAGCTGGAAAACACCACAGTAACCCTGGCCCTCGAGGACATCGTGCGGGCCCGGTTGGCGGCCGACTGACGGCCCCCTGGCCACCGGCCCGACAAAATGGAGACAAGCGGATGTTTATCTCGGATATCAAACGCGTCGTTGATCAGGTGAGCCGGGACCGCGGCATCGACCGCGAGGTGCTCATCAAGGCGCTGGAGGAGGCGCTGCGGTCAGCCGCACGCAAGCGGTTCGGCAGCAAGGCCGACATCGAGGTCCAGTACAACGAAGAAATCGGTGAGATCGAGGTGTTCCAGTTCAAGGAAGTGGTGGAAACCGTCACCGACCCCGACCTTCAAATCAGCCTCGTCCAGGGCCGCCAACTGGATCCCGACTGCGAACTAGGCGACAGCCTGGGAACCAAGATGGATACCGCCTCCTTCGGCCGCATCGCCGCCCAGAGCGCCAAGCAGGTGATCATCCAAAAGATGAAGGACGCCGAGCGGGACGCCGTCTATGCGGCCTTCATCGACCGCAAGGGCGAATTGATCAACGGCATCGTCCAGCGCATCGACCGCGGTGACCTCATCGTCAACCTCGGCACCACCGAGGGCATCGTGCCGTCGCGGGAGCAGGTTCCGCGGGAAAGCTACCGCCGCGGGGATCGGATCCGGGCCTACATCATGGATGTCCTCTACGAGACCCGGGGACCCCAGATCGTCATGTCGCGCACTCATCCCAACTTCCTGGTCCAGCTGTTCAAGACCGAGGTGCCGGAAATCGCCGAGGGCATCGTCACCATCATGGCAGTGGCCCGGGAAGCGGGGGTGCGCACCAAGATCGCTGTCTCTTCCAACGACTCGGATATCGATCCGGTGGGCGCCTGCGTCGGCATGAAGGGCAGTCGTGTGCAAAGTGTGGTCCAGGAGCTGCGCGGGGAAAAGATCGACATCATCCCCTGGCATGTGGATCCGGCCAAGTTCGTCTGCAACGCCTTGGCACCGGCGGAGATTTCCAGGGTCATCATCGACGAAGAGAACCGCTCGATGGAGGTGATCGTCCCCGACGAACACCTGTCCATCGCCATCGGCAAACGGGGCCAGAACGTGCGTCTGGCGTCCAAATTGACCAAGTGGCACCTGGACGTGATCAGCGAAAGCAAGTACAGCCAGGCCATGCGCGACGGCTACGACTCGCTGGTGGCCGTCCCCGGCGTCAGCATCAGCTTGGCAGATACCTTGTACGAGATGGGATTCTTCTCGGCCGAGGAACTGAGCCATGCCAGCGTTGAAGACTTGGCCCAAATCCGCGAGCTGGACCCCGAGAAGGCCGCCGAATTGATCCACAACGCCGCCGTGGCCGAAGCTGCAGCCAAGGCAGCGGCTGAACGCCAAAACGAGGCAGCCGAGGAAGTCGTGGCGGAGGCGGAAGGCGATGCCGAACCCGCCGAGGAACCCCTGGAGGTCAAGGAAACCGATCCCCGGGAAGTCCAGGATGTGGCCTTGTCCGTCGCCCAGGAGCCGGAAACCACGCCGGCGGCAGAAACGTTGGACGGGGCGCCCGCAGACCGGGAATCCGGGACAGCGCCGTTGGAGACCGATTGACCTTCTCGCCGACGCGGCGTGGCGCCGAGAAACCCGCGCCGCCCCCGAGCGAGACGACAGCTGAGCCCGTCCGGCCGTCCAAGACGGTCGAACGCCTTTTCCAAGCCGGATTGAGGGGGAATGGATGGCAAAGATCAGAGTTTATGAGCTTGCCAGGGAATTGAACCTGAAGAACAAGCAACTTCTCGACAAGCTCCATAAGATGCAAATCGAAGTGGCCAGCCACATGAGTTCCCTCGACGACGAGGCCGTTGCCCGGATCAAGCAGAACCTGTTCGGCCGCAAGGAAAAGGTTTCCCAGGACACCCGGGTCAAGCCGACCGTGATCCGGCGGCGCCCCAAGGCAGCAGCTAAGGCGGACCAGAAAGCGCCGGAGGCCGAGGCGCCTCCCCCCGAGGAAGGTGCGCCTGAGCAGGCGTCGGCGCCGGCCGAGCCAGAGGCGCCGCGCCGCGAAGAGACCGCCGAAGCGCCCCCTGCAGTGGTTGAAGCCGAAAGCCCGGCCGCTCCCGAGCCAGAGCCGGAGGCTGAGCCGCGGCCAACGGAAACCGAAGCGATTCCAACGGAGACCGCCGCTCCAACGGAGCCGGCGCCCGAAGCGACAACAGCCGAACCAGCACCGCCGCCCGAGGAAGCGCCTGCTGAACCGGCCGCTCCGCCGACATCCACCCCAGAACCAGAACCGGAGCGCTCCGCCGTCAAGGCACCGGCCAAGGCCAAGGCCAAGAAGGACACGCCGGCCAAGATCATCAAACTGCCCGAACGTCCGGCCAAGCCCGAGTCCAAGACCAAACCGCTCCCGGTGACGGCCGAAGCGAAAAAAGTGGAAGACACCGGCGAGGAGGCCCAGCGCAAAAAGAAGAAAAAGCGCGCGGAGGAAGATACGAACAAGCGCTTTTTCAAGAAGAAAATTTCGTTTCGCAAAAAGGCCGTGGTGGAAGGCGAAGACCTCTACACCGCCGATCTCAGAGGTCGCAAGGGACGCAAGGGGGCCAAGGCCAAGACGCCCCCGGTCCAGAAGCCCCAGATCACGGTGGCCAAGGCCATCAAGCGCCGCATCAAGGTCGACGAGACCATCGTGCTCAGCGAGCTGGGAAAACGCATGGGCCTCAAGGCCAACGAGCTGATCGGAAAATTGATGGGCATGGGGGTGATGACCACCGTCAACCAGACTATCGATTTTGAAACCGCCGCCCTGGTGGCCAGCGAGTTCGGCTACGAGGTGGAAAAGGCCGCCTTCGAGGAGGAGGCCCTGCTCAAGCCCCAGACCGACGAACCCGGCAACCTGCGGCCCCGTCCCCCGGTGGTGACCATCATGGGCCACGTGGACCACGGCAAGACCTCGCTACTGGACGTGATCCGCAAAACCCATGTCACCGAAGGAGAGGCCGGGGGGATCACCCAGCACATCGGCGCCTACCACGTGAGCACCGATAAGGGGCAGATCGTCTTTCTCGACACCCCGGGCCACGAGGCCTTCACCGCCATGCGATCGCGCGGCGCCCGCCTGACGGACATCGTGGTGCTGGTGGTAGCCGCCGACGACGGCGTCATGCCCCAGACCGTGGAGGCCATCAACCACGCCAAGGCCGCCGAAGTGCCCATCATCGTGGCCGTCAACAAGATGGACAAGCCCGGCGCCGACCCGGAGCGGGTGATGCGGCAACTGGCCGATTCGGGCCTGTCGCCGGAGCAGTGGGGCGGCGACACGATCTTCGTGCATGTCTCGGCCAAACAGCGCACCGGCATCTCGGATCTGCTGGAAATGATCTCGCTGCAGGCCGAAATGATGGACCTTCAAGCCAATCCGGACAAGCTGGCCAAGGGGCACGTGGTGGAGGCCAAGCTGGATGCCGGCCGTGGTGCCGTCGCCACCGTCCTTGTCCAGGAAGGCACCTTGCGCGTCGGCGACCCCATCGTTTGCGGGGTCCACTACGGCAAGGTCCGGGCCCTCATCGATGACCGGGGCAATCCCGCGGACGCGGCCGGGCCGTCCATCCCGGTGGAAATCCTCGGGCTCTCCGGCGTACCGGCGGCCGGCGATGAGATGATCGCCTTGGCCGACGAGAAGGACGCCCGCCAGGTCAGCGCCCACCGCCAGCAGAAGCAACGCTCCAAGGAACTGGCCAAATCGAGCCGTCTCAGCCTGGAGACTCTTTTCGAGCAGATGAAAGAGCGCGAGGTCAAGGAGCTGAACCTGATCATCAAGGCCGACGTGCACGGCTCCATCGAGGCGTTGAGCGAGTCGCTGGTCAAGCTGAGCAACGAAGAGGTCAAGATCAACATCATCCACGCGGCCACCGGCACCATTACCGAATCGGATGTATCCCTGGCCACTGTCTCCGATGCCATCATCATCGGTTTCAACGTCCGTCCCAACGCCAAGGTGCAGGCCATGGCCACGGAGGAAAACGTCGACATCCGTTTCTACAACGTGATCTACACCGTCATTAAGGAGGTGCAGGACGCCATCGTGGGGATGATGGAATCACGCTTCGAGGAAAAGCTGCTGGGCCGTGCCGAGGTGCGCCAGGTGTTCCATGTGCCCAAGGTCGGTGCCATTGCCGGCAGCTACGTCACCGAGGGCAAGGTGGTCCGCGGCGAACGGGCGCGCCTGCTGCGCGAGGGCGTGGTCCAGTACGAGGGCAAGATCGGCTCCCTGCGCCGCTTCAAGGACGACGCCAAGGAAGTGCTGGCTGGCTACGAGTGCGGTATCGGCATCGAAAACTACAACGACATCAAGGTCGGCGATGCCATCGAGGTCTTTATCATGGAGGAGATCCGGCCCAAGGTGGCTTCGCCGGCCCAGTCCTAGCCGGCGCAGCAGGAGAAAGCTGCCAGGATGGTCGTCGGTTGCGGTCGCATCGTCTTGAGAATCCACGGCTGCCGCTCGCTCAAGGCCAAGCGCCGGGTGGTCAAGGCCGTGATCGCCCGCGTCCGCAACCATTTTAACGCATCGGTGGCTGAAATCGAGGGCAACGACGTCTACCAGCGTGCCGTCATCGGCTTGGCCGTCGTTTCCAACGCCACTGGCGAGGTGGACGCCCGGATCGAAAAGATCCTGGATCTGGTCGAGGCCATGGGCCTAGCCGAGCTGGTGGACAGCGAAATGGAGATCATTCACCTGTGAAACCATTTTCCCGCGCCGATCGCGTGGCCGGTCACATCCAGCGGGTGCTGTCGGCCATCCTGATCAAGGAGACCAGTGATCCGCGCATCGGGACGGCCACCATCACCCGTGTGCGCGTCAGCGCCGATTTGCGCCTGGCCCGGGTCTACTTCGCCGTGCACGCCCAATCGGCCGACCGCCAGGCCGCCGTGGACGGCTTTCGCAACGCCCGGGCTTTCCTCAAGCGGCGTCTGGCCCCGGAGTTGGCCCTGCGCTACATGCCGGAGCTGGAGTTCTTCTACGATGACACCTTCGACCAGGCGGCGCGCATCAACCAGATTCTCAAGACCTTGCAACAGGACCATGCAGTCGATCATCCACCAGTTGACCCGGAGTAGGCGGGTGCTGCTCACCACCCACACCCACCCGGACGGCGACGCCATCGGCAGCCTTCTGGCGCTGGGCCTGATCCTGGAACGCATGGGCAAGGCCATCGCCATGGTGGACGAAGATCCGATTCCGGCCATCTACCGCTTTCTGCCCGAAGTGGAACGGATCACCCGCCGGGTGCCGGCCGATCTTGAATTCGATGCCGCCGTGGTTCTCGATTGCGGCTCCCTGCAGCGCATCGGCGCGGTGGCCGAGGCGGTTGCGGCCGTCCCGGTGGTGGTCAACATCGACCACCATGTGACCAACAAGGCTTTCGGCGCCTTGCGCCTGGTGGATCCGGACGCCTGCGCCACCGCTGAAATCATCTATCGGATTATTCGGGAAATGCGCGCCCCGATTGACAAAATCGTGGCGGCAGCGATATATACAGGAATTTTTACCGACACTGGTTCGTTTCGTTTTGCCAACACCAACCTGGAGGCGTTCACCATCTGCCGCGAAATGGTGGCCCTGGGCGTCGATCCCTACCAGGTGGCCAAGCACGTGTACGGCACCTATTCCCTGGGACGGATCAAGCTGCTCAACATGGCCCTGGATTCCATCGAGCTGGCGGCCAACGGCAAGATGACCATCATGACCCTCTCGCAGGAGATGCTGCGCGAGACGCGCACCCAGCCCGAGGACGGCGACGGGTTGATCAACTACGCCCGTCGCATCGAGGATGTCCGGGTGGCCGCCTTGATCCAGGAGCTCAACAGCGGCCAGGAGAACCATTACCACGTCAGCCTGCGCAGCGACGGCAGCGTCGACGTCGCCCGCATCGCCCTGGCCCGCGGCGGTGGCGGCCATGTGTCGGCCGCCGGCTTCAGCGTCACGGCGCCGCTGGCCGATGTCAAGGCGGACCTGCTTCAGCTGGCGGAGCAGCTTTGAAGAGCAAGCCATCGAGGCGCCGCGGATGGACGGGGTGATCGTCATCGACAAGCCAGCCGGCATCACCTCGGCCCAAGTGGTGGCGGCGGTCAAACGGTGCCTGAAGGGTACCAAGGTCGGCCATACCGGCACCCTGGATCCGGCCGCCACCGGCGTGTTGGTTTGCACCGTGGGCGCGGCGACGCGGCTGTCGCGGTTCTTTCTGGCGGCTCCCAAGACGTACCGGGCAACCTGCCGCCTGGGGGAGGAGACCGACACCCAGGACGCCGAGGGACAGGTCACCGCCACGCGGCCGGTGACGGTGAACGAAGCCCGGGTGCGGGCCGCAGCAGCGCGCTTCGAGGGGCGCCTCACCCAGGTTCCCCCGGTTTTCTCGGCCCTCAAACACCGGGGGGTGCCGCTGTACCGTCTGGCCCGCGACGGCAAACCGGTGACCAAGCCGCCGCGGCCGGTGACCGTCTACCGCCTGGAGGTGCTGTCAGTGGACCTGCCGGAAGTGGTGCTGGAAGTGGAGTGCTCGGCAGGTACCTACGTGCGGACCCTCTGCGCCGACTTGGGAGCGGCGCTGGAATGCGGCGGTCACTTGACCGCCCTGCGGCGCACGGCCTGCGCCGGCTTCGCCCTGGAGGAAGCCCTGTCCCTGGCGGAATTGGAGGATCTGGGCCGGCAGGGGCGCATCGCCGAACGGATCATCGACATGAACGCGGCGCTGCGTCAAATGCCAAAGGTAACGGCAAGCCCTCCGTTGGCCCAGCGCATCGCCCACGGCGGACGGCTCACGGCGGCGGACATTGCGCCGCCGGCCGGGAAAGGACCGTTGAAAGTGCTGGACCGCCGGCAGCGGTTGCTGGCGGTGGTCACCTTCGACCCGGGAACCCAACGCTATGATTATGCTTGTGTCATGCCACACCCAACCGTAACGTGAAACTGAGGAGGAAAAAGCCAGTGGTGCTGTCGACGGATGACAAGAAAAAACTCATAGACCAGTACAAACTTCACGAATCGGACACCGGTTCGCCCGAGGTTCAGGTGGGGCTGCTCACCCAGCGCATCACCTATCTCACCGAACACCTCAAGGTGCACAAAAAGGACCACCACAGCCGGCGCGGACTGTTGATGCTCGTCGGCCGGCGGCGACGGCTGCTCAACTACGTCAAGGGCAAGGACGTCAAACGGTACCGCAGCATTATCGAAGCCCTTGGCATCAGGCGCTAAAAAAGAGCAGTCTCGACCCGGAGCCGCTCCTTGCGCTTCCGAGACGTCGGCCGCCACCGGATCAACGCCGATGCTGTGTGGTCCGCAGTTGTACCGCCCGGGCAATCCGCCGGGGCCGGAATCGGTATCGCCCCGATCCAACGATGCGTTGAGCACCGGGCCAGCGGGGCGTGACAGCAGGAGAACACATGGAAAAATCAGTTAGTTGTCAAATCGGCGATCGCACGTTGAGCATCCAGACCGGCAAGGTCGCCAAACAGGCTTCCGGCGCCGCCGTGGTTCAATACGGCGACACCATCGTTCTGGTCACAGCGGTGGCCGCTCATGAAACCCGTGATATGGGGTTCTTGCCGTTGACCGTTGAGTACCAGGAGAAAATCTACGCCGCCGGTCGTATTCCCGGCAACTACTTCCGGCGCGAGATCGGTCGTCCCACCGAGAAAGAAACCCTCACGGCGCGCCTCATCGACCGCCCCATCCGCCCCCTGTTTCCCAAGGGGTGGCGCTACGAGACCCAGATCATTGCCACGGTCCTTTCCATGGACCGGGAAAACGATCCTGACACGCTGGCCATGATCGGGGCGTCGGCCGCCCTTGGGCTTTCCGACATCCCCTTCGCCGGTCCCATCGCCGCGATGCGCGTCGGTCGCATTGACGGTGAGCTGGTCGCCAACCCGTCGCTGACGGACCTGGAGCGCTCGGACATCAACATCATCGTGGCCGGGTCGACCACCGGCGTGGTGATGGTGGAAGGCGGTGCCGACATCGTCAGCGAAGACGACATGCTCGAGGCGATCTTTTTCGCCCACGCCCAGATGCAGCCCATCATTGCCATTCAGGAAGAGCTGCGCCAAAGCTGCGGCCGGGCCAAGCGCCCGTTTGCCCCGCCAGCGCCGGATGCGGCCCTGGCCGAGCGGCTGGCGGCCCTGGCCGGCGATCGGCTGCACGAAGCGCTGACAGTGCCCGAGAAAATGGCGCGCCACGAGGCGGTGCGGGCCGTCAAGGCCGAACTGGTCGCCCACCTGGAGCCCGAACTGGCCGAGCGCAAGGACGAAATCGCGGAAATCCTCGAAAATCTGGAAAAGAAGATCAGCCGCGACCTGATCCTCAAGGAAGGACGCCGCATGGACGGCCGCCGCTTCGACGAGGTGCGGCCCATTTCCTGCGAGGTGGGCATCCTGCCCAGGCCTCACGGCAGCGCCCTGTTCACCCGGGGGGAAACCCAGGTGCTGGGGGTGCTCACCTTGGGCTCGGGGCAGGACGAACAGCGGGTGGAAACATTGAGCGGCGACGAGTTTCGCCCCTTCATGCTCCACTACAATTTCCCGCCTTTTTCCGTCGGCGAGGTCAAGCGCATCGGCGGCCCGAGTCGGCGCGACATCGGTCACGGCGGTCTGTCCACCCGGGCCCTGGAAAAGGTGCTGCCCGACAAGGAGACCTTCGACTACACCATCCGCCTGGTATCGGAAGTGCTCGAATCCAACGGGTCTTCCTCCATGGGCACCGTCTGTGCCGGCACCCTGGCCCTGATGGACGGCGGGGTGCCGATCAAGGCGCCGGTGGCCGGCATCGCCATGGGGCTGGTCAAGGGTGAAGACACTGTGGTGGTGCTCACCGACATCCTCGGCGACGAGGATCACACCGGGGACATGGACTTCAAGGTGGCCGGCACCGCCGAGGGGATCACCGCCCTGCAGATGGACATCAAGATCCACGAGCTGTCGCGCGAGATCCTGCAGCAGGCCCTGGCGCAGGCGCGCGAGGGGCGGCTGCACATCCTGAAGAAAATGCTCCTCGTCATCGATGCGCCCCGGGGCAGCATTTCGCCCTATGCCCCGTGCATTACCACCATCGACATCAACCCGGACAAGATCCGTGACGTGATCGGCCCGGGAGGCAAGGTGATCCGGGCGCTGCAAAGCGAGACCAACACCAAGATCGACATCGACGACTCGGGTACCATCAAGATCGCGGCGGTCTCCAAGGAGGATGGCGAAGCCGCCATCGAGCGCATCCGCGCCCTGACCATGGAGCCGGAAGTCGGCCAGGTCTACGAAGGCAAGGTGGTTAAGGTGATGGACTTTGGCGCCTTCGTGCAAATCCTGCCCGGCACCGACGGGCTGGTGCACATCAGCCAACTGTCCAACCAGCGGGTCACCAAGGTCACCGACGTGGTCAAGGAAGGCGACACCCTGCGGGTCAAGGTGCTCGAGATCAACCGGGACGGCAAGATCCGCCTCAGCCACAAGGCGCTGCTGGAAGAAGAGGGCAATGGCCGGAAACCTTGAGTGCATCCGGCTGCCCAACGGAGTTCGAATCGCCACCCGGCGCATGCCCCATGCGCGCAGCATCGCCATGGGGGTCTGGGTCGATGTGGGGGCCCGCGACGAGACCACGGCCGACAGCGGGCTTTCCCACATGATCGAGCACATGATCTTCAAGGGAACGGTGCGCCGCAGCGCCTACCAGATCGCCAAGGCCTTCGACGCCATCGGCGGCCACACCAACGCCTTCACCTCCCCGGAGACCACCTGCTACCACGCCAGGGTCGCCGACACCCATTTAGAAACCATGGTGGACCTGCTGGCGGACATCTTTCTTCATTCCACCTTTTCGCCCCCGGAAATCGAGCGGGAACGTACCGTCATCCTCCAGGAGATCCGAATGGTGGAAGACTGTCCCGAGGATCTGGTGCATACCCTGGCCTGTGCCCACCTCTGGGGGGACCACCCCCTGGGCCGCTCGATTCTCGGCACTCCGGAAAACCTCGCAACCTTCGACCAGCAGCGCCTCCAGGCGTTCGTTCAGCGCAACTACCGGCCCGAGCGCATCGTCATCGCCGCGGCCGGAAACCTCTCCCACGACCGCATCCACGAGCTGCTCGCGCCGACCTTCGGCCTCCTGCCCTCAGGCGAAACGGCGGCCTTGCCGCGCCGGGCGCCCGTGGCCCAATCCCCGGTCCAGGTGGTGCCGCGGCCCCTGGAACAGGTGCATCTCCTGCTGGCGGGTCCCGGCTTGTGTGTCACCGATGAGCGGCGTTACGCCTACAGCCTGCTCAACTCGATCCTCGGCGGCAACATGAGCTCGCGGCTTTTCCAGGCCATCCGGGAGCAGCACGGGCTGGCCTACTCGGTCTATTCGTTCGTTTCCTCTTTCACCGATTCGGGGATGATCGGGATTTACGCCGCCGTGGCGCCTGAAAAAACCCGGGAAACCCTGTTGCGCATAGTGACCGAACTACGGCGCCTGGCCGACACGCCGGTGGGCACCCGGCGCCTGGCCGACGCCAAGGCGTTCACCAAGGGCAGCCTGCTGCTGGCCGCCGAGAGCAACGAGAACCAGATGATGCGCCTGGCCCAGAACGAGATCTACGCGGGCCGGTTCATCCCCATGGACGAGGTCACCGGGCGCATCGACGCCGTCGACGCCTCTGAAATCCAGGACCTGGCCGCCGAGCTGCTCGATCCCGCCCGCTTGGCCCTCACGGCCCTGGGACCGGTGCCGGCCGGTGCGGTGGACGCGCTCCCGTGGCGCCAATGACACCTTGGCCGGCCTTGACGATTCGCTGACGGATGGAAGGCAAAGCGATCATTTACCGCCGGATTCTTGTACTCCGGTTCCGCACTTCCAACAGGTTGATCCAATGAGGGAATACGTCGCGATGAACGACGCGCTGCCCATCGCATTCCAGCGGCTAAAGCCCGAGCGCGACGGCGACATTGCGTTGCCGCGCTACATGACGTCCCGGGCCGCTGGCATGGACATCGCCGCGGCCGTGGAAACTCCCCTGACCCTGGCGCCGGGGCAGATCGCGCTGGTGCCCACCGGATTGGCCATGGCCCTGCCGGACGGCTTCGAGGCCCAGATCCGGCCCCGCAGCGGCTTGGCCGTCCACCACGGCGTCACCGTGGTCAACGCGCCGGGAACCATCGACAGCGACTACCGCGGCGAAATCCGCGTGGCCCTGATCAACCTGGGACCCGCCGCCTACACCATCCAGCGCGGCGACCGCATCGCCCAGATGATCGTCGCCCCGGTATGCAGAACGCGCCCCATGCTGGTGGAAACCCTTCCCGCCACCGCCCGCAACGACGGCGGCTTCGGACACACCGGTGACTGAACCCCTCGTTCCACCCCCGAACGGCGACGGCCTCCACTTCTGCGTGCTGGCCAGCGGCAGCAAGGGCAACGCCGTCTATGTATCCGATGGTGAAACCACTATCTTAATCGATGCGGGATTGTCCGGGGTCGAAATCGAACGGCGGCTGCGATCCAGATGCCTGGACCCGGCTCGCATCGACGCCATCGTCGTCAGCCACGAACACACCGATCACATCCGGGGTGTCGGGGTTTTGGCCCGCCGTTACCGCCTTCCCGTATACCTCACCAGAGGGACTCAAACGAACGGCGCCACCGCCTTGGGCCGCATCGACAATCTTGTCCATTTTCAACCCGGCCGTGCCTTTGCCATCCACACCTTGCACCTGCACCCTTTCGCCCTGCCCCATGATGCCGCCGACCCGTCCGGGTTCACCATCGAGGGCAACGGATCCAAGCTTGGCATCGCCACCGACCTGGGAATAGCCCCGGCGATGATCCGCACCCATTTGGCCGACTGCGGTGCGCTAGTGCTGGAAGCCAACCACGATCCGCGCATGCTCATGGAAGGCCCCTACCCCTGGCCCCTGAAGCAGCGCATCGCCGGCCGC
The DNA here is from genome assembly GCA_011042305.1 of Desulfobacteraceae bacterium. Classification (GTDB taxonomy): domain Bacteria; phylum Desulfobacterota; class Desulfobacteria; order Desulfobacterales; family UBA2174; genus UBA2174. Next base: position 9,765 of record DQXI01000134.1, on the reverse strand, counting down.
ACCGGCCACCTGAGCAACCCGGAAGCCCGGGACCTGCTCGGCCGGGTACGCCACGACGGCCTGCGCCACGTGGTGCTGGCCCACCTCAGCGAGATCAACAACACCCCGGAATGCGCCTTGAACATCGTGGCCGAAGGCCTCGGTCCCTGCCGGGCCCGGCTGACGGTGGCCCTCCAGGGCCAACCGACGGAACTGATTGAGCTTTCAATGTCCTCGCCCAGGGTAACCCGCGGCGGGCGCATCTGAAAATCCCGCTGCCGGTCATTCTGCAACGAATAACCAACCGGATCTATCTGCCTGACCGGTGCCCGCTGGGGCAGACCGGCACGTGACGCAGGGTCCGTCGGAAACGTTCGGTGAGCGCCGGGTCGCAGGGATGGATCCATGTGGTTCCCGCTGCATCGGCCCCCCGTAGCTTTCCGTCGTAAAGAAAAGCCGCCAGGAGCCGTCGACCCAGGACCCGGCGATCGTCAACGCCTGGAATTGGCCCTTCCTCCAACGGCATCGGCCCGGGCAGGGCCTCGCCCCGATCCTTGAGGGCCTTGATGAAGTTGAGCAGCCGGCCCAGGCGCAGGAGGGTCACGGTGCGGCGACGAGCGGCAGCGTCACCCACCGGCAGGGCCGTGGCGCGCATGCGGGCAAGGGTGGAAGGCAGCAGGCCCATCTGCCGGCAGCGCTCAAAATCCAGCGTCCGGGGCACCGGGTAGTATACCGAGAGGCCGGCCAGCACAGGCCGCCGGGCGAGATAGAGCAGGTCTGAGAGGCTCTCGCCGGCCGGCTGCCCAGGCGCGCCCACGATGATGTAGCCCACCGCCGTCATGCCCCAGCGCACCGCGCCAGAAAGCGCCCGGTCGAAGGCCCGCCGCAAATCGGGGCGCCGAAAAAAACGGGCGCGTCGGGGCACGGCGGTGCCCAGCGACAGGTTCAACGAACGGAAACCGGCCGCCTGCATCAAGGCCAGCAACTCGTCGTCGAGAGTCGAGGGCATCAGCCCGTTCATGGCGCGCAGTTCCACGCTCCCCGGCGTAAAGCGTCGCTGAATGCCTTTTAGCAGGGCGACGAACCAGGCGCGATCCAGGCTGAGGTTCTCGTCTTCGAAATCGATGAACCCGATCTCTTCGCGCTCTGCGGCGCCGTCGATCTCCGCCAGCACCGAGTCCACCGAACGGCGACGGTACGGCGGCGCGGCGGGGTCGCCGAAGGCGCAGTAGGAACAATGGTAGGGGCATCCACGGCTGGCGGTGATCTGAAGAGCACCGCGTCCGCCGCGGCGATAGGCTCTCCGCGGCACCAGATCGAAGGCGGGGGGCGACAGGCGATCCAGGTCCGCGATGATGGCCGGGGGGTTGAGGACCAGCTTGCCCCGGGGCCGCCGCCACACCAACCCGGGCACTTGATCCAGAGCGCCCCGATCGACCAGGGCTCGGGCCAAGGCCACCATCGCCGCTTCCCCTTCGCCCCGGATGACAAAATCCACCGCTGCCGAAGCCATTACCTTTCCGGGCAGGGCCGTGGCATGATGCCCGCCCACCACGATGCGAGCCTCGGGCAGGAGCCGGCGCACCGCTTCGGCCGTGGCCAGGGCCTCGTCGGCATAGGCGGTAAACAGGCTGGAAATCCCCACAAGGAAAGGGCGGGTTTCGGCCACACGACGGGCGACGGTGTCAAAACCGGCGCCGTGGTGGGCCCAGGCGGAAAAAAGGCCGAAGGGAGACCGATCCGGCGGGCCGTAAAAGTCGACCAGGTCCGCCATCTCGGGCGGCAGCGGTTTGATCCGGCGCTTGGATCCGGCCAGGGCGTCCACGATTTCCACGGTGAACCCCTCGGCGCGCAACTGGCCGGCAATGGCGGCCAGGCCGGCGGGAAAGGTGCGCTTGGCGGTGAGGTAAAAGTCGCGGATCGGCGGCTGAACCAGGCAAATCCGATGCATTCCAGGGTCCTTGGGCGTCCCGCCGAAAATGAGACGGCATTAGCGGCGCTTGCTGGATTTTTTGCGCTTGGTGCGGCGACGCCGGATCAGCTTTTCCCTGCCAGCTGCGATCTTTTGCTGGATACGCTCCCGGTACCGGATCACGGCGGCCAGGGACAGGTAATAGCTGGCCACGGCCACGGGAAGGCCCACCACGATGCCGCCGATGGTCAAGGTCCAGAAGACGTGCGGCGCCTGGGCCACAACATCCATCAGCGTCATCGGTTCGGCGAAGCCGGCGGCCAGTCGGCCGGAAATGCCTGTCAGCTTCGATCCGAGGACATAGGTCAGTCCGTAGATGACGGGGGCCGTCACCGGATTGGTGATCCAGACGCCGGCCGCAGCGGCCAGCTTGTTGGACTTGAACAGCGCCGCCAGAGGCACGGCGATGAGCATTTGGGCCCCCAGGATGGGCATGAATCCGATAAAAAGGCCCACGGCGAAGCCGCGGGCGATTTCCTTCGGGCAACCGCGGAGCTTGACAAAGCGCTCGTAGGCGCGCTTGAGCAGTCCCGCCTGCCCGCCCTTGGCGGCAAAACCGGATGTGGCGTCCTTGCTGCAGTTGTTCCCGGAAACGGCAGGTCTTCTTTCGGCCATCGGCTAACGATCCTGGACAACGAGAAGAGATCCCATTAGCACATCACCCCAGCCGGCGGCAACAGCATCCCTCCTACAATCCGGGGATCGGCCAGTCGGTGGAAAACCCCTCGGCTTCCAGCAGGGCGACAGCCCGGTCGAAATGTCGCCCCACCGTTGCCACGCCGTGGCTGTCATCGCCGGGAACAAGGGCAATGCCCAGCCGGCGTGCCTGCCAGCGGATCCCCGCAGCCGGGTACGGTTCGCTGCCCCCCTTGTCCCAGGCGGCCACATTCAAATCGAGGATCGCCCCCATTTGGCGAACCCGCTCCAGGTTGCGGACGATGCGCCGGCCCACCGGCGCCGAGGCCAAGTGCCGCGGATAGTCGGGATCGAAAATGCGCACCAGGTCGAAGTGCCCGATCACCTGGGGCCTGAGGGTTTCGATCATTTCCAACTGAAGATCGAAATAAGCCAGGTACAGCTCTTCGATGCCGCCGCAGCGCGCGGCGGCATCGGCATAGACGGCGGGGGAGACATCGATGGGGATGTCGGCCACATGATGCACCGATCCCACGATGTAGTCCGGGTGAAACTCCGTCACCAGTTGACGGGCGAGATCCAGGGCACCGCTACAGGCTTCGGTTTCGAAGCCGACCCTGAGGGGCAAAACGGCCTCCCAGTGACGCTGCAGGCGCCGCGCCTCCGCCATGTAAGCAGCAAAGCGGCGGCGCAGGGCGGCGGCGTCAAATCCGGCCTGCCGCTCCTCCGGGTAGAGAAAGCGATCTTCCGGCGGCGGCATGTGTTCGGTCAAGCCCACCCAGGCGAACCCTTGGGCCGCATAGGCGGCCACCACCGACGCCAAATCATCGGCGGCATGGCTGCAAAACTGCCCGCTGTGCCCCCCGTGCACCGATACACGGGCGATCTTGCCGGCGGGCGGGCTCATTGAAGCCTTCCGGAGGCCGAGGGAGGGGAGCTCCCCCCGGAGGCACAGGCGGCGCCACGCTCCGCCTGCCGCTGAGGCAAGGCCGCCAACCGCCGATCTATGGAGGCGAGCTGGCGGCTGATGTCATCGAGCCGGAAACCGATGATCAACAGGAAGTAGATCAGCAGCAAAAAGGCCAGGCGCAATTCTCCCCAGCCGAAAAAAAGGACACCACCGATGCCGAGGGCCACAAAAAGGGCACCGGCCAACGTGTCGAAGCTTCTGAACCCGGAGCGCTTCATGATTCTGGCGGTCACGAAAAAAGGTCGTCCCGGTTTCCTCCGCCGGCAGGGGGCGGCCGGAGGCGTCGCCGGGGGAAAAGAAATCTCAACTTATCACCAAGTCGGGAGGGTTTCAAACAGTTCTGCACCGAAAGGGAAAATGGCATGCCCTATCACGAATACCGACTAAAAATCCCCGCAGGCGTGGGCACACACCATCGCGGGGATTTTTCTCATCGTGGTCCGCACGGATCAGGGCCGGCGACCGCTTAATTGGCCAAAGGAGCCGCCGGGCGCCGATCGCGCACCTTCTCCTTCTGCTTGGTGATCTGCCGGCGCACCCGGTCCACCATCTGATCGATGGCCGCATGCAGATCTTCCGCATCCGCCTTGGCCTGGACGCTCAAACCGCCGCTGGCTAGGCGCACCTCGGCCACCTGCTGGAGGTTCTCCGCGGTGAGCACGACTTCCGCGACCGCAGGCTTGTCCAGAAGCTTGTCCACCCGGTCAAGCTTTTCCTGCACGTACTGTTTGAAATGCTCGGATGCATCCAGATTCTTGAACGTCAGCGCTACCTGCATAGATGCGTTCCTCCTGCCAAAGGTGAATCGTTTCGATGGCCGACGCCTCGATCGAAAACTCGGGCGTCTGACCATCCCCCTTTTTTCAACCTAGGCACATACCGAGGGGTGTCAAACGGAGGGATGAAATCTTCGGTCCCTCGATTGACACCCGCCGGCAGTCGGACTATCAAAACGGTTGATCCGCCGTCGACTTTTTTAATCGTAAACCAATCTGGAGAATTATGCCATGAATGACAACGCCGCACCGACCCGTGATCAAGCCTGGGCGCTGCTGAACCAGTACAACCAGTCCGAAAGCCTGATCAAACACGCACTGGCGGTTGAGGCCGTAATGCGCCACATGGCTCGCCAGCGCGACGCCGACGAAGAGATGTGGGGCATTGTAGGCCTGGTTCACGACCTTGACTACGAGCAATACCCTGAGGAACATTGCCGCCAGAGCGAACGAATCTTACGCGAAAACGGATGGCCGGAGGACTACATCCGGGCTGTCGTGAGCCACGGCTGGGGGATCTGCTCCGATGTGCAGCCGGAAAGTGAAATGGAAAAGGTGCTTTATGCCGTCGACGAGCTCACGGGGCTGGTGGCTGCCGCGGCCCTGGTACGCCCGTCGCGCTCGGTGATGGACCTGACGGCCAAGTCTGTCAAGAAAAAGTGGAAGGACAAGCGCTTCGCCGCCGGCGTGGACCGGAGCATCATCGAGAAAGGCGCCGCCCTGCTGGGGGTGGAGCTGACCGCTCTTATCGAGGAGACCATCGCAGGGATGCGCACCGCGGCCGAGGCCATCGGCCTGCAGGGGAACGTGTCGCCGGTCCGAGACTGAATCCGGATTCAGCCTGTACGGCCCATGTCCAAGGCCTGTGCATTGATTGTCGGATGGACGGGCGGGCAGGAGGCCTGCGATGAGGCCGGCACCGACACGATCAAGAGGCTGTGCAAGCGGTTAGCTGAATGCCGAGCAACCTGGCATGCGAATTGAATTACCTTTCCGGACACGGTGACCCTTCAGCAGGTTCCGGCCGATAGCAGGCCGGATCGCTGCGGACCGATCGCCTCTTCCAACAGCAGACAGATGATTCTGGGAAAGGAGCAAACGCATGTCCACTTATGAAATTATCGCGGATCCGGAAGAATACGGCATCGAGGCCCTCGTGGCCGGCTTGGGAGCACAACCGGTCACCTTTCCCGCCAACGAACGGGCCAAGTGGGCCAAAGAGGTGGGGGCTTTTACCGACAAGATAGCCGGTCTGGCCGACAAGGCCCGGGAATTGAAATCGGTCCTGGAGAGCGGCGCCCCGATCAAGGCGACCCCGGCGAGCTTGAAAACGCTCAAGATTCAGCTGTTCAACATCAACGATGCCCTGGAGCAATCCATGGTCATTGCTCAAAAGCTGGAAAGCGAAATCGTTTCCCGCTGAGATTCCCACCCCTCGGATCCCCCTGGCCCTGGCGCCACCGCTGATCAACGGGCGGTGGCGCTCACCCCGCCATGGGGTGGCGGCACCCGGATTCGCCTCCTTCCACCGGGTGCGGCCACCCCGTGGCCTTTTCAAGCAACCATCCGCAGCTTTCGCTTTTTCCCCTCGATCCCCGCCGACGCCTCAGGCCGCCTGGGCCTTGGCGATCCGCACCGCGCTGACCTTGAACTCGGGAATCTTGGCCAGAGGGTCGAAAGCGTCGGCATTGGTGAGCATGTTGGCCGGGTTTTCGCCGAAGTGAATCGGCAAAAAGAGATTGCCCGGCGGAACGTTGGTGCTGATGCGCGCCGGGGCTTCCATCTGGCCGCGCCGGGAGGTGATGGCCACCAGGTCCCCTTCGGCGATGTCCAGGCGGCGGGCATCGTCCGGGTGGATCGTCACGTAACCGGTGCGCTGTTCGGCGTCCAGGTGGGCTGAGATGCGCGTCATAGTGCCGGTGTGAAAGTGGGCGAACATGCGCCCGGTGGTGAGGAAATATGGATAGTCCGGATCGGGCATCTCTGCGGGATCCTGGTATTCGATGGCGTGGAACTTGCCGAGGCCCCGGGCACACTGCTGCGTGTGCAGGATCGGCGTACCTGGATGGTCGGCGCTCGGGCAGGGCCATTGCAGTCCGTCCAGGCCCATGCGCGCGTAGGACATGCCGGCGTAGCTCTTGGGCGTCAGGGCCGCCATCTCGTCGAAGATCTGTTCCGGGCCTCCGGGATAGTCCATGGGATAGCCCATGGCCGTGGCCAGTTTGCAGATGATCTGCCAGTCGGCCAGGGCGTTGCCCACCGGCTCGATGGCCTTGTGGACCCGGCTGCAGCGCCGCTCGGAGTTGGTAAAGGTGCCGTCCTTTTCCGCCACCGAGGCCGCCGGCAGCACCACATCGGCCACCTGGGCGGTCTCGGAGAGGAACAGCTCCTGGACCACGAGCAGGTCGAGCCGGTTGAGGGCGTGCTGGAGATGGTTCCAGTCCGGATCGGAGAGCTTGGGGTTTTCACCGATGACGTATAGCGCCTTGAGACGGCCGTCGAGCATCGCGCCGATCATGTCGGTGATGGTCATGCCCGGCTTGTCGGACAAGGGACGTCCCCAGGCCTTGGAGAACTTCTCCACCACCGCCGGATCGCTCACCGGCTGGTAGCCGGTAAACACGTTGGGCAGGCCCCCCATGTCGCAGGCCCCTTGGACGTTGTTCTGACCGCGCAGGGGATTGACCCCGCCGCCGGCCACACCCACGTTGCCACATAGCAAGGCGATGTTGCAGCACGACTTGACGTTGTCCACGCCGGTGGTGTGCTGGGTGATACCCATGGCGTAGAGCAGGGCCGCAGGACCGCAGGTGGCATACAGCTCGGCCATCTTTTTGATGTCGTCCGCCGGCACCCCGGTGATGGCCTGGACCCGCTGGGGCGAATACCCGGCCACCGTGGCCGCCAAGGCCTCGAAGCCCTCGGTGCGCGCGGCAATGTAATCCTGGTCGTGCCAGCCGTTTTCGATGATCCAGTGCATCATGCCGTTGAGCAGGGCCACGTCGCTGCCGAGCCGGTGGTGAACCGACAGGTCGGCCAGATCTCCGAGCTGGGTGCGCCGTGGATCGGCCACGATCACCCGGGCGCCGCGTTCCTTGGCCCGGTAGATCCGGGTGGCGATCAACGGGTGGCAGGCCGTGGTGTTGGAGCCGATCACGAAGATGCAGCCGGCGGTTTCCAGGTCGTCAAAGGAATTCGTCATGGCACCACTGCCGAATGCGGCGGCCAGACCGGCCACCGTAGAGGCGTGTCAGAGCCGGGCACAGTGGTCCACGTTGTTGGTGCCGATGACCGCCCGGGCGAATTTTTGGGCCAGGTAGTTCTCCTCGTTGGTCATCTTGGCCGACACCAGCACGCCCACGCTGTCCGGGCCGTGAGCGGCGATGACCTCCTTGAGCCGGTGAGCGGTGACGTCGACGGCCTTGCCCCAATCGACCTTGGTGAACCGGCCGAAGGTTTTCAGCAGCGGATGCTTGAGACGCAGGGGGCTGTTGATGTGCTCGTGCAGATTCCAGCCCTTGATGCACAGCTTGCCCTGGTTGACCGGGTGGGTCTTCATCGGCAAGGTGCCCACCAGCTCACCGTCGAGCACCTCGAAGAGCACCCCGCAGCCGGTACCGCAGTAAGAACAGATTGAAGGGACGAATTTCAGATCCATACCGTCTACTCCTGTGCAGCCGCCAACAGCGGCATCGGGCTCATGGTGGGCTTGTCGCCCAGAATTGAAAAAGGCGGCAGCGTGTCGCCGGAGCCTGTCTCGTAGTCGAAGAGGTCTTTGACGATGGCGTTGACCTTGCGGTAGAGCAGGCGCAAGGGAATTTCGGCCGGGCAGGCGTCCTCGCACAGGCCGCAGTCGACGCAGCGGCCGGCCATGTGAACGGCCCGCACCAGGTGAAAGATCGGAATGTCGGGCGGCAGATGGCCGGTGCCGATCAGTTCGGCATGCTCCAGGCTGCATTCCTTGCAGAAGCACACCGGGCAGATGTTGCGGCATCCGTAGCACTTGATGCATTTTTGAAACTCGTACAGCCAGCGATCGAGACGTTCGGCGGCCGGTTGGGCCTCGACCTCGGCCAGGGATTGGTTAGGTGCCTGGCCGAGTTGCTGCTTCACCGCTCCGGCTGGATGCGGCTCGAGGTAGGAGCAGTCCGCGTGGTGGTGAAGGTGAGAGGGACAGCAGGTCACCGGCACCGTCTCCACCTGGCCGTCCTTGAGCTGGTTCCACACCCGCAGCACGTTCAACGCCCGCTGATTGCAGTCCCGGGCCACCATGCCGATCCTGGCCGCCGGGTAGCGGGAGGCGATGTGGGTGGCAAATTTTTCCAGGCTGTAGCGGGCCGGGCCGGTAACCAGCTCGGCGGTTTCTTCGATGTGCTCCCGGGTGAAAGCGTGGGGCAAGGGATGGCCATCGAGGATGCGGTAGGCCAAAAAGATGTCCACCCGCTTTTCTTCGAGCCAATTTTTCACTTGTTGTTGAATCGGTGTCATGGCGATCATCCGTTTACGATCTTGGTGCCGTCCTCCGGCACAACGGTTTGAGACAAGCCCGGGCATCCGCTCCGGCGCATCGGCGCGGTGAGCACGTTTTCGCTCCGCGCCAACGATGCCGTTCTCAAGGGGCTGGGGCCGAGCCGGCGGATCGTCTCGGTGAACCCGGTCACCGTGGCGACGAACTTCTGGGCCTCGGCAGAAGAGATCCATTCCAGATGCAGCCTTCCTTCCAACCCCAGGAAGGCGAGCAGGTGCTGGAGAAAGGTCATGCGCTTCAACGTCATGTGATTACCGTACAGGTAATGGCAGTCACCGATGTGTCACCCGCCCACCAACACCCCGTCGGCCCCCTCCTGGAAGGCCTTGAGCACGTGGTGGGGCGACACGGTGGCCGAGCACATCACCCGGATGGCCCGGATGTTGGGCGGATAGCTCAGGCGGCTGACGCCGGCGAGATCCGCGGCCCCGTAGGTGCACCAGTTGCAGAAAAAGGCGACAATCTTCGGTTCGAATGCTTCCGGGTTCACTGTTTCTCCCTCTCGATGCCGTTTCAGGCGGCCAAGGCGCTGTGAATCTGCGCGTAGAGCTGCCGGTTATTGAATCCCATCAAAGTCGGCGCCTCGCTCGGGCAAGCCGCCGCGCAGGCCCCGCACCCCTTGCACAGCGCCGGGTTAACCTCGGCCATGCCGGTGACAGCCGACATGGTGATGGCGTTGTACGGACAGACTTCGACACAGCCACCGCAGCCCGTGCACCGTGCCGGATCGATCCAGGAGACCACCCCGCCCACCAGGATCGTCTCTCGGGCGAGAAAGGTGGCGGCCCGGGCCGCGGCGGCCAGCGCCTGGGAAACGCTTTCGTCGATGGGCTTGGGATAGTGGGCCAGTCCGCAGAGAAACACCCCGTCGGTGGCGAAATCCACCGGCCGCAGCTTCTGGTGG
>DQXI01000009.1 GCA_011042305.1 Desulfobacteraceae bacterium | reverse complement strand
CCCCCCTTGCACCAGGTCCGCTTGTCAAGCGACCCCGTCAAGGGTGCACTGGGTAAAATCGATGGGTTGGCCGCATCCCTTGCAGGTGTGTTCGCGGTCGAATTCGTCGGAGAAGATCTCGACGCTCTGGCCACAGTTGGGGCACTTGCAAATGAAGGACTTCAACGATTTGTGCTGCTCGAAACCGGGGCAGTGTTGCGGTGTCGTCATGGCATCCTCCATGGTAAACCTCGCGCTCGAACGGTGCAGGCCCTGCGGTGCAAGAGCCGCCGCTGGATTCGCGGGTCACGCCTCGAGTTTTTTTACGATTTGCCGCCCGTAATCCTGAGCCATTTGCAGTCCGCCGCCCAGCTTGCTCGACTTAAGCCGCAGCGGGCCACTGACCATCTCCATCTGAAAAATGTGCTTCATCGTGTCATAGATGCGCTCCGGCACCTCGCCGCTCCAGCCGAAAGCCCCGAAAGCCCCGCCCACCTTGCCGGCCAGCTGGGCCTTCTCGGCCAGAAAGAGAAACGTTTTCATGCTCTGGATCATGTCGCCGTGGTAGGTCGGAGCGCCGAAGACCAGGGCATCGTAGCCGGCCAAGGCCGACTCGGACTTGATCTCGTTGACGTTGACGACCTTGGCCTGGCCACCGCCGAAACGCACCCTTCGGCGATCAGCTCGGCGATGCGCGCGGTTTCACCCGTGCGCGTGGCGTAGACGATCAAAACGTTGGCCATGAAAGTGTCTCCTTTGTTTCGGCCTTTGGCCAGGCGGTGCCGGTGCCGTGGAAACCTGGGTCTCGATTTGAATGGATCCGCGCCCTGCACCGGGCGTCGGCTTCAATCTCCCGGGGCCTCTACTTGATCCTGGGATCCATGCCCTGGGACTGGCAGTCGGGCGTGTAGCAGGTGTTATCCACGAATTCGCAGGTCTGCTTGCACGACGGACACTTTTCCGGCGGCGCGTCCGCCTCTAAGGTATAGCTGCAATTCTGGCATTTCCAACTGGTCATGGGATCCTCCTTGCCCGGCCCGCACCTGGACAAGGGGGCGGGCCGACTCGAACCAGGGCGTCCGGATCAGGCCTTCCACAAGCCATGAATGTTGCAGTACTCGCGCGCCGTCACACTGGCCGCCTCGATCTTGAACACCGCTTCGGGAACCTGGCCGGGCTCCAGGAACTGCCGGTAGGCTTTGCCGTCGGCAATGAGCTCGATCCACTCGATGTAGTGCTTTTCTTCCATCGGATGAGCCACGTCGCCGACCTTGACCTTGTAGTCGCCTTCGATCTTCTCGATCACCGGCACGTGCTTCTCCCTGGCGGCATCCACCGTGTTCTCGGTCATCAGGACCATGGGCTGCCCGCAGCAGACCAGTTCCCCGGCCCCGCCGTGGACGACTTCGACAATATTCCCGCAGACTTCACACTTGTAGATCTCAAGCTTTTGGGCCATTTCATCCTCCTTGTTGGGTCGGGAAATGACAAACGAAAGTTTGTCCCCGCATTTGCGCTTCCAGAGCTACCAGTTTTCACCGAGCAGTTCAAAGTAGGCCTGGGGATGGGCACAGGCCGGGCACATTTCCGGCGCGCTGACACCCTGGTGCAGGTACCCGCAGTTGCGGCAGCGCCACACCACGGGTGTATCCCGCTTGAAGACGCGGCCGGCGGCAATGTTGGCCGCCAGGTCGTTGTAACGCTTCTCGTGCTGCCGCTCGGCCACGCAGATCGCATCGAACACCATGGCGACGGCCTCGAAGCCCTCCTCGCGGGCCACCTTGGCAAAAGCCGGGTACAAGTCGGCGTGCTCTTCGTGCTCGCCGGCGGCAGCCGCCTTCAAATTTTCGAGGGTGGTGCCGATGGCACCGGCCGGGTAGGAGGCGGTGATTTCCACCATCCCCCCCTCCAGGAATTTGAAAAACCGCTTGGCGTGCTCCTTTTCCTGGTTGGCGGTCTCCTCGAAGATGTCGGCGATTTGCACGTAGCCTTCCTTGCGGGCGACACCGGCAAAGTAGGTGTAACGGTTGCGGGCCTGGGATTCACCGGCGAAAGCGGCCAGCAGGTTCTTTTCGGTGCGGGTTCCCTTGATGTTTGGCATGTGATCATCCTCGTTGAGATGGTTGGGTTGGATTAAAATTGACTCATTCGTAAAAAGTCGGATTTTGAAATTTTCACTACTGTAACTCATTGAAATCATCCAGTCCGAAATCGGGAAAATGGCGTTTTTCGGACTTTTTACGAGCTTGTCAAAATTGTGGTTATTCAGAAAAGTTAGGTTGCCGGCCGCCCCCCGTCGGCCGCACCCGATGAGCGGCTCGACTTCAGGCGGTGACTCTCGATTTCCCGGGTCACCAAGTGCTTCAGACGGAAGCCGGCGTCGCGCATCATCCCGTAGATAATGCCGCATCCGTTGTCCTCCCGGTCCTGGTCGCCCTGGAAGGAAAGCGCGATCATGCGTTCGGCCAGCTCGAGGCTCTCTTGCAGGTGGAGGTCACACGGTTTCAAAAAATAACTCCCGGCCCTAGGGGTTCTCGTGCCCCGGGTGAGCGGCAACACAGTCGGTTTTATGGAAAGACGCGGTTTCAAAACATCTTCTTCACAAACTCCTTCAAGTTGCATGCCAACGGCATCATCTTCGCTTTTGTTCCCAAGAAAGCAATTGAAATTTATAGCGAGTGTCCGTCCATAAATGGCCTTTTTGTCCAATCTCTGCGTTCTGCTCAAAAAATAATCCTCGGAATATCAACCATATGCCTGCAGTTATTTTTTCGCATGCCTTGATCTTGAACAAAAATTCTCATTTCTGGATGGACACTAGCGATAAATGACGGCCGAACCGGGGCGGGGGCGATATCCCGTACGAATCACGGACAGTTGTGTCTCGCGACACAGTACAGTTTCAATGCTTCGTCCGCCGGGGCGGGGCCAACCATCTTTACCGCCGCATTCAAAGAATACGGCATCCAGGAAGCGGCGTGCGGCGGTGACAAGGTGACGGGCGCCTGTTCAAGGCAGCGTGATGGTCTGCCCCAGTTCAGGCACCTCGGCCCGGAACCCCATGCTTCGCAAACGGCCTGCCAGGGCCAGACTCTGATCCTCTTCGCCGTGGACCAGCGCGATGCGGCGGATGTCAAGGTTGGATTCGCGCAAGAAGCGCACCAGCTCATCGCGGTCGGCGTGGGCGCTGAATCCGCCGAGGCGCGCCACGCGGGCACGCAGCGGATAACTCTTGTTCAGAAAGCGCATGATCGGCGCCGGGCCCTTCCGGCCTTCGGCCGCATAGGCCTCTCCTTCCTCGAGAATCCGCCGTCCCAGCGTGTTGCGGGCCATGAACCCCACGATGAGGATGGTGTTCTTGGCGTTGTGAATCTTGTGGCGCAGGTGGTGCAGGATGCGCCCGGCCTCGCACATCCCCGAGGAAGCGATGACGATGTGCGGTGTATCCTCGCGCATGAGGGCCATGGAGTCGGCAACCTCCGAGACGAAGTGCACCTGCTTGAAGTCGAACGGGTTTTTGCCATGGCGCAAAAAGGTGCGATGGGTGTCGTGATCGTAGACCTCGGGATGCTCGCCGTAGACCTTGGTCATTCGGATCGCCAGCGGACTGTCGACGTAAATGGGCAACCGGGGCACTTTTTTCTGGTCGTATAGATCGTGCAGGGTGTAGAGCAGCTCCTGGGCGCGGCCGAAGGCGAAACTGGGAATCAAGATGGTACCACCCCGGGCGTGGGTATCGTTGATCACTTCCGCCAGCCGGTCGCCCAGCCCTTCAACCGGTTCGTGCTGCCGATCGCCATAGGTGCTTTCCATTAGCAGCAGGTCGATGCGCCTATGGGCCGGATCGAACTCCCGGGCCGGGTCCCTGAGAATGCTGGTGTTGTATCGGCCGATATCGCCGGTGTAGCCCACAGTGACGGGACGCCCCTGGTGCCGGGCCTGGATGATACTCACCGCCGATCCCAGAATGTGGCCGGCATCGTAGAAGGTACAGGTCATATCCCGGCCCACGGTGAGCGGGAAGCCGTAGGGATAGCCATCGAACCACTCCAGGGCGGCCTCGGCGTCCTGCTGAGTGTACAGGGGCGCGATGGGTTCCAGGTCGTTTTCGGCCATCAGCGCCGCAATACGTTCGCCGTCAAGGCGCTGGCCTGGCTTCTTGAGCAACCGGTGCACCTGATCACGGGTGTATGACGGGTGCGCCTTGCCGTTTCGGCTGCGCTGTTTTTGGGTCAACCATCCGCGCAGGGCCTTGTAGTTGAGATACTCAGCGTCCGAGGCCTGGATATGCCCGCAATCGGGCAGCAGGTAAGTGCAAGCATCCAGGGTCGGCCGGGTGCAGATCACGCGGCCGCCGAAGCCGTTGCGCGTCAGCAGGGGAATCCGGCCGGAATGGTCGATGTGGGCGTGGGAAAGAATGACGTTGGTGATCTTATCGGCCGGCAGCGGCAGGTGGCGGTTCTTGGCATTGGTCTCCTTGCGCCGACCTTGAAACAGGCCGCAGTCGAGCAGGATGCGATCCCTTCCGTGGACAAGGAGGTGGAGCGAGCCGGTCACTTCCCTGACCGCGCCGTGAAATGTGACTTCCATGCACTCTCCTCTTCCGGTATCAGGTTAAAGGTCCAACTATCGGGTCCCCAGGGGTTTGGAACAGATGAATTCGGAAGGCCCCATCGTGGCCATCAGCGCCAAAAAGACAGGCAGTTAGATCCCACCGTTTTGAGCCGATGGCGCACCAGAAAACGCCCGAGAGAGGCAAACCCACGTTGCACGGCCCGGATCTCGCCGCCAAAGCCTGTCGTGTCCGCACAAAAGGTAGTGATGCACACCTCGGGTCGCAGGTCATCGGCGAAGATGCATGGCCCCCGGCCCTGGGCGAGAAACGGACAATCGGCCGTAAAAAAAGGCTTTTCGTCGGACAGGCAGGCCCGCATCGGTTCCTCCAGATGCGGGGCGACGCGGAGAATGTAGACGAAATCAGCCAGCCCGATGATGTCGTCGAAGGCCGCGTTGCGGCAGCACATCCCCTGGCAGTGCAATAGGCATTTTTCCACCAGGGGCGCACTTTGAGCCGAAAGCCGCGTCTCGGCTGCCTGGATCCCGGCGCAGATCCGATCCAGGCGCTCGGCCTCGGAGGCCGTCAGGCGCTGCAGGACCCCCACGGCCCGGTTCAGTTTGTAGTTGAGCCCCACTGCCTACCAGCCTCGGCTTTGTCCGCACGTCAAACCGGCCCCCCGCCACAGCGGCATTCGGTCCATGAAAAACTCGAAAAGGGCCGTGATGATTTCAGGCCAGGGTTCATTTTCCACGGGAGAAAACGTCCTCCCTTTTCCAGCTGCGTGTACTCAGGCGTTGCCGGCCTTGGCCGACAGCAGGGCCGGATCTATGCCCAGGCGCTTGACCGCCGCCTCCCAGCGGTCGGCAACCGGCATCTCGAAAAGGATGTCCTCAGAGACGGGACACGTGAGCCAAGCGTTTTGACGGATTTCGGCCTCCAGCTGGCCAGGGCCCCAACCGGCGCAGCCAAGGGTGACGAGAAAGTCCCGGGGGCCCCGGCCCTCGCCGATGGCGGCGAGCAGGTCGATGCTGTTGCTCAAGGCCAGCTGCGGGCTGACGTCGAAGCTTCCCTGCCATTTCAAGGGGGGGCCGTGAAGAATGAAGATTTCGTTGGAATGCACCGGGCCGCCGCTGTACAGGGGCAGGTCGGCGATCTCGTCCCGGCAGGCGAGCTTGAGCTCGGCAAACACATCCCGCAGGTGGATGTCATGGTGAAGGCGGTTGATGATCACCCCCATGGCGCCCTGGTCGTTGTGGGCCCCCAGGCAGGTGACGGTGTGGTTGAAATTGGGATCCAGCAGGCTGGGCATGGCGATGAGGAACTGTCCTTGAAACGTCCCAGACAGCGAATTTTGCATCTTCCCTCCATGCAGCGTTCCCTGGGCACGGGCGCGCCGTTTTTGTCGGCCAAATTCCCAAAGGCACCATAGCCTCGGAGGCGAATCCGTGTCAAGCGCCGGCGCTGCGGCTGACAAGCCTTTGCGCGGCATACGGCACAGATCCGGATTCGCAGTTCTGCGGCATGGGCCGGAAACCGCCTGAATCTCCGCAGGAGCGCCGGTCACATCGCCTGGAAAGTTTCCTCATGCGGCCGTCTGATGAAGGTTGTCAGCCAAGAGCTGTCTGCTCGTCGCCGGCGCGATGGCCTTCGACGATTTTTCTGCTGTCTTTCAGCCACCTGCAACCACTCGGGGCGGCCAGGAAGTTGCCTTTTGCCGGCGGGAACAGGACGCCCCGGGGCGCCGCCGCGAGATACAGTCCTCAAGGCTTCTTGATACGTTACCCGCGACAGATGAGGTCCGGGGGCCGATCAAGCTTCGAAAAAGGTCCGGATCTGATCCACCACGTAGTGCTGTTGGTCGTCGCTCAGCTCGGGGTAGATGGGCAGGGCCAGGGTCTCGGCAGCGGCGCGCTCGCTTTCGGGAAAGTCGCCTTCTTCATAGCCCAGGTCGGCGAAACACGGCTGCAGGTGAAGGGGTACGGGATAGTAGATCTCGCAGCCGACCCCGCGGCTTACCAGATGGTCGCGCAGGGCGTCGCGGCGCCTGGGTACCCGGATGACGAACTGGTTGTAGATGTGGCGCCCGGGCCCCTCGGCGGGAAGGCCGATGCGATCTTCAAGCCCGGCCTCGGCAAACAGCCGTCGGTAGGTGGCGGCGTTGGCCTGGCGGCCGGCGGTCCACTGGTCGAGGTAGCGCAGCTTAACGCTGACGATGGCCGCCTGCAGGGCGTCGAGGCGGAAGTTGCCCCCCACCAAGTGGTGGTGATACTTGGGATGGCTTCCGTGCACGCGCAGGATCCGCATCCTTTCGGCCAACTCGGCATCATTGCAGGTCACCATGCCGCCGTCGCCGAAACCGCCCAGGTTCTTGGAGGGGAAAAAGGAAAAACACCCCGCCGTGCCGATGCTGCCCGCCCGGCGCCCCCGGTCATCCTCGGCCCCGATGGCCTGGGCCGCGTCTTCCACCACGGCCAGGTTCCAGGTCTCGGCCAGGGCGCCGAGCGCCTCCAGCGGCGCCATCTGGCCGTAGAGATGGACCGGAATCATCGCCTTGACGCGGCGCCGGGACGCCGGTGACAAGGCCTCCAGGGCGGCCGCGGCCGCCCCGGGCGCCAGGTTGTAGGAGTCGGCATCGATGTCGGCGAACACCGGCCTGGCGCCGAGGCGCACGATGGCGCCGGCCGTAGCGAAAAAGCTGTACGGAGTCGTCAACACGAGGTCTCCCTGGCCGACATCCAGCGCCATGAGGGCCAACAGGAGAGCATCGGTGCCCGAGGACACCCCCACCGCATGGTTCGTCCGGCAGTAGGCGGCAACCTCGGCTTCCAGCCCGCTGACCCGGGGGCCGAGAATGAACTGCTGGCTTTCATAGATTTCATCGGTGACGCGCCGGACCTCTTCCCGGATCTGGCGGTACTGGGGCTTAAGGTCCAACAACGGAACGATCATCTGTGTCATCTTGTCGCCTTTCCGCGATTATGTTCGACGGCCGTTGCCCCGGCCGTGATGCCCGTTGGGCGAATGGCGCATCCGCACCGCTGAAACCGGGCTGCACACCGTCTCCAAGGCCCGGTAGCCCAGCAGGCCGTTCACCGCCCGGGCCAGCCTGCGCCCCGGGCGTACCCGCACCGAATCGGGCAGTGCCAGGATCGTCTCGGCCTTGCCGGGCTGGCGCAAAACCAGGTGCACCGCGCAGTCGCCCGGGTGACCGTTGAAAATCCGGGACAGTTCGGCCAGCTCCTCGCGGCCGCTGCGATCCAGGTCAAGGTTGACCTGGACCCGGGCGGTCCAGGTGGCTTCGGCCTGGTCCATCTGGATGACGGTGTCCGCGAGGATCTTGACGGCTTTTTCCTCCTTTTGCACCTCTCCTTGCACCAATACCGGCAGGTCTTCGGCCAGCCAATTCTCCGCCTCGGCGAAAACGCCGGGAAACAGCACCGCCTCGACACTGCCGGACGTGTCCTCCAGGTTGACGAATCCCATGGGCTCGTTCTTGCGCGTGCGGATGGTCTTGATGTGCTTGACCAGGGCGCCGATGCGCACAGTGGCCCCGTCGGCCACTTCTTTTAGCCCGGCAGCGTCGCAGGTGGCGTATTGCTCGATGATCCGCTCGTAGCGCCCCAGGGGATGGCCGCTGATGTAAAAACCGAGCGATTCCTTTTCCATGGCCAGCAGTTCATGGGCGTCCACCGCCCCGCCGGTGGGCATGGCGGGGCGATCCAGGGAGGCCGTATCGCTGGCGCCGGCGTCAAAGAGCCCCATCTGGGGGTCGCAACGCTTCTTTTGCACCCGCTGGCCGTGCTCCAGGGCCTCTTCCAGCACCGCCAGCATCGCCGGGCGCGTGTCGCCCGTGCTGTCGAAGGCGCCGCACTTGACCAGGCTCTCAATCACCCGCTTGTTCACCTTGCGCAGGTCCACCCGCTCGCAGAAATCGAACAGGGACTCGAAAGGCCCCCCGGCCCGCCGCGCCGCCAGGATGGTTTCGATGGCCCCTTCGCCCACGTTCTTAACCGCCACCAGCCCGAAGCGGATCTTGCCGTCATCAACGGTAAAAGATGTCTCGCTGAAGTTGATGTCCGGCGGCAGCACCTCGATCTGGTGACTGCGGCATTCGCCGATGAACTTGACCACCCCGTCGATGGAATGCATCTCGCTGGTGAGCAGCGAGGCCATGAAGGCCACCGGGAAATGGGCCTTGAGATAAGCGGTCTGGTAGGTGACCAGCGCATAGGCGGCGCTGTGGGCCTTGTTGAACCCATAGCGGCCGAACTTTTCCATCAGGTCGAAGATCTGGTTGGCCGTCGCCGGATCGTGGCCGTTGGCCACCGCCCCGGCAAGAAACTTGTCGCGGTGCCGGGCCATCTTCTCGGCGATCTTCTTGCCCATGGCCTTGCGCAGGTCGTCGGCGTCGGCCATGGTATAGCCGGCCAGCACGGCGGCGATGCGCATCACCTGCTCCTGGTAGACGATGACCCCGTAGGTCTCCTCGAGAATGGGCGCCAGCTCGGGCAGCAGGTAGGTCACCGGCTTGCGACCGTGGCGCCGCTCGACGAACTCCTCGACCATCCCGCTGTCCAGGGGTCCGGGCCGGTAGAGCGCCACCAGGGCGGTGATGTCGGCAAAGGTCTCGGGCTTCATGCGCACGAGCAGGTCCTTCATGCCGCTGCTTTCCAACTGGAAAACGCCGGTGGTGTCTCCCTCGCCCAGCAGGGCATAGGTGGCCGGGTCGTCCAGGGGCAATTCGGACAAGTCCGGGGGGGTATGCCCCGCTTCCTCAATCAGTCGCAGCGTCTCGGCGATCACCGTCAGGTTGCGCAGTCCGAGAAAGTCGAACTTCACCAGTCCGATCTGCTCCACGCAGCGCATGTCGAACTGGGTCATCACCTCACCCTTTTTGCCGCGGCACAAGGGCAGGTACTCCACCAGCGGCCGATCGCCGATCACCACGCCGGCGGCATGGGTCGAGGCATGGCGCGGCAGCCCCTCCAGCACCCGGCTGATGCGGATCAGCTCGGCGATCTGGGAATCTTCCTCGGCCAGTTGGGCAATGCGCGGCGTCTGGGCCAGGGCCTCGTCGAGGGTGATGTTGAGCACGTCGGGCACCATCTTGGCCAGGGCGTCCACCTGGGGCAGGGGAATGTCCAGGGCGCGGCCCACGTCGCGGATCACCGCCCGGGTCTTGAGCTTGCCGAAGGTGATGATCTGGGCCACCCGGTCGTAGCCCCCGTAGCGCTCGACCACGTAGCGGAACACCCGCTCGCGGCCCAGGATGCAGAAATCCACGTCGATATCCGGCATCGACTTGCGCGCCGGATTGAGAAAGCGCTCGAAGATGAGCCCATGGACAATGGGGTCCAGCTCGGTGATCCCCAGACTGTAGGCCACGATGCTGCCGGCGGCCGAGCCGCGCCCGGGCCCCACCGGGATGCCCTCGCGGCGACTGTAGGCGATGAAGTCGGCCACGATGAGAAAGTAGCCGGGAAACCCCATCTCGATGATGGTACGGATCTCGTACTCCAGGCGCCGCCGGTAGAGGGTCTCGTCCACATTGGGGTCCTTGGCCCGGATGCGGGCCATGCGCCGCTGGAATCCCTCCCGGGCGCGTTTTTCGAACAGCGCCGCCACGTCCTGGTTCGTGTCGCTGGAAAAGCGGGGGAAATGATGGGTCTTGAAATCGAACGTGACGTCACAGCGCTCGGCGATGGCGGCGGTGTTGGCGATGGCGCCGGGATAGTCGGCGAAATAGTCGGTCATCTCCCGGGGCGACTTGAAGTAGAGCTGGTCGGTATCGAAGCGAAAACGACCGGGGTCGCGCACCGTCTTGCCGGTCTGGATGCACAGCAACACTTCGTGGGCGCGCACGTCGGCCGGGTCGAGGTAATGGCAGTCGTTGGTGGCCACCAGCCCGATGGACAGCCGCTGGCTCATGTCCTTGAGCACGGCGTTGACCCGCTCCTGGTCGGCGATGCCGTTGTGCTGCACCTCCAGGAAGAAGTTCTCCTCGCCGAAAAGCCGGCGGTAGTAGCGGGCCGCTTTCTCGGCCAAGTCGATGCGGCCGTCCAGGATGTGGCGGGGTATCTCGCCGTGCAGGCAGGCCGACAGGCAGATCAACCCCTGGCAGTGGTCTTCCAGCAGCGTCTTGTCGATGCGCGGCTTGTAATAGAACCCCTCCAGCTGGGCCACGGTGGCCAGCTTGCACAGGTTGCGGTAGCCCTGGTTGTCGCGGGCCAGCAATACCAGGTGGGTCATCCCCTTGGCGTCCAGCGGTGATTTGTCCGTCAGGCGCCGGGGAGCCACGTAGCATTCACACCCGATGATCGGCTTGATGCCGGCGGCGGTCGCCTTCCGGAAAAATTCCACCGTTCCGAACATCGTCCCGTGGTCGGTGATGGCCACCGCCGACATGCCGAACTGGCGTGCCCGATCCATGAGGGCGTCGAGCCGGACGGCACCGTCCAGAAGGCTGTACTGGGTGTGCAGGTGCAGATGAACGAAGGGAGCTGGATCGGCGGTCATGGCGTCCATTTTACATCGGAATATCAGGAATGAAAGGCAGATTCGACGGCGCTTACTCGATACGGTAGTTGGGGGCCTCCTTGGTGATGATCACGTCGTGCACATGGCTTTCGCGCATGCCGGCGGCCGAGATCTTGCGAAAACGGGCCTTTTCACGCAGCTCTTCGATGTTCCGGCAACCCACGTAGCCCATGCCGGCCTTCAGCCCGCCCACCAGTTGAAGGATCGTTTCGGAAACAGGCCCCCGGTAGGGCACCCGACCGACTATCCCCTCGGGCACGAGCTTGTCCGGGGCCTCGTTTTCTCCCTGGTAGTAGCGGTCCTTGCTCCCCTGGCGCATCGCTTCCAAGGACCCCATGCCACGGTAGACTTTGTAGGTGCGCCCCTGGAAGAGAATCAGCTCCCCGGGGCTCTCCTCCGTGCCGGCCAGCAAACCGCCGATCATCACCGCGTGGGCTCCGGCACCGATGGCCTTGGTCAAATCGCCCGAATACTTGATCCCGCCGTCGGCGATGATGGGCACGCCGGTCTTGGCCGATACCGAACGGCAGTTCATGATGGCCGTAACCTGGGGAATCCCCACCCCGGCCACGATGCGCGTGGTACAGATGGAACCGGGGCCGATGCCGACCTTCACCCCGTCGACGCCGGCGGCGATGAGGTCTTCGGCCCCCTTGACGGTAGCCACGTTGCCGGCGATCAGTTCGATGTCGGCAAAGGTCGCCTTGAGGGTTCGGACGGCCTGGATCACGTTGTGGGTGTGGCCGTGGGAAGTGTCGATGCAGATGACGTCAGCCCCGGCGCCCAACAGGGCTTCGGTGCGCTCGAGCATGTCCGGCCCCACCCCCACGGCGGCGCCCGCCCGCAGCCGACCGAGGCGATCCTTGCACGCGTTGGGGTATTTCTTGATCTTCTCGATGTCCTTGATGGTGATCATGCCGGTGAGGCGTCCGGCCTTGTCCACCACCAACAGCTTCTCGATGCGGTGCTGGTGCAGGAGGCGCTTGGACTCCTCAAGGTCAATCCCCTCGGACACCGTCACGAGGTTCTCCTTGGTCATCACCTCGGCCACCGGTTTGTCCAGGGCCGTCTCGAAACGCAGATCGCGGTTGGTGACGATGCCCACCAGCTGCTCGTCCCGGATCACCGGCACACCGCTGATGCGGTATTCTTCCATCAGCTTGAGCACCTCGTGGATCGGCTGATCGGGATGGATGGTCACCGGATCGATGATCATTCCGCTTTCACTCTTCTTCACCTTGCTGACTTCGAGCGCCTGGCCGGCAATGTCCATGTTGCGATGAATGAATCCCAATCCCCCTTCGCGCGCCATGCTGATGGCAGTGCGCGCCTCGGTAACCGTATCCATGGCGGCGCTGACGATGGGAATGTTGAGACTGATGTTGCGGGTCAGCCGGGTACGGGTGTCCACGTCCTTGGGCAGGACGTCTGAATAACAGGGCACCAGCAGTACGTCGTCAAAGGAATAAGCCTCCTCGGGGGGCAGGGTCACCATAGATAATTTCCTCCGAAATTCAATGAGATAGGATTTTTTTCAGGACAATGCCGAAAGCCGGCGGCCGTGCCGGCGGTTGCCCTCGCATACCAGATGACCGGCGCAATGGCAATCCATAAGACGCCTGCCGGCAAGGCGCCCCGGCGCCGGGGCGCCTTGCCAGCGGGGAACAAATGCGCTATTGAATCACCACGTTTTGCTGCGGCGCCGAGCCGTCCGTGCGAGGAAAACCAAGATGTTGATCCAGATGAACGCGCAAAATCCGCCCCAACGGCTGGTGGCCATGGCCGTGGATGTGCTCCGGCAGGGCGGCGTCATCGCTTACCCCACCGATACCCACTACGGCATCGGCTGTGACATCTTCAACAAGCGGGCCATTGAGAAGATCTATCAACTGCGCCAACGCGACAAGAAGAAACCCTTCAGTTTCATCTGCAGCGACCTGAAGCACATCAGCAACTACGCCAAGGTGTCAAACTACGCCTACAAGACGATGCGACGCCTGCTGCCCGGCCCGTACACCTTCATCCTTGAAGGCTCCAAGCTCGTTCCCCGGATCATGCTCACCAAGCGCCGCACCGCCGGCATCCGGGTGCCGGACCACGCCATCTGCATCGCCCTGGTCAAAACCCTGGGCAACCCCATCATCTCCACCAGCGCCAAGGATCCCGACGGCAACATCTTCGAGGACCCCTCCCTGCTGCACGACTACTTCGGCAACCGCATCGACCTGGTGATCGACGGCGGGACGGTCCCCGGCCGCCCCTCCAGCGTCATCTCCCTCATCGACGATCGACCGGAAATCGTGCGCGAAGGCCTCGGCGACGTCAGCAGTCTCTAGCCCGGCGCTTCCAATGGCCAATGACTAGTAGGCCCCGTCCATCAAGGCCGCCGGCCGCCCCCGGAACAGGAGGCCGAAGATCTCGCCCCACCGGCTCTCCATGATCGTCTTGATGAGCGACAAACGTTTTTCGCGGGCGTAGACCATTTCCACCGGCCCCTGCACCCCGGCCAGCTCACCGGCCCAGGCCGCCGCGTCCTCCAGGTTGCCCAGCCGATCCACCAGTCCCAGCGCCCGGGCTTCTTCCCCGGTATAGATGCGACCGTCGGCCAGGGCTTCCACCCGGGACAGGTCCATGGCGCGTCCCTCGGCGATGTCACGGATGAACTGGTGATGGATCTGGTCGCTGAGCCGCTGCAGCACCTCCCGCTCCGCTGGCTGCATCTCACGCACCGGAGACCCCAGGTCCTTGAACTCTCCGCTCTTGATCACCACCGGCGTCAATCCGATCTTCTCCAGCAGCTCGCGAAAATTGGTAAACCCCATGATCACCCCGATGCTGCCGGTGATGGTGCCGGGGCTGGCCACGATCCCGTCGCTGGCCGCAACGGCGTAATAGCCACCGGAAGCGGCCACGGCACCCAGAGAGGCGACGATTTTTTTGGTTTCGGTGGTTTGCTGCACCGCCCGATACACCTCCTGCGATGGCGCTACGGCGCCGCCGGGCGAATCGACGCGCAACACGATGGCCTCAATGGATTCGTCCTCGCGCATCTTTTTCAGATCCGCCAAAACGTCCTTGGCGTCAGAGAGGACCCCGGACACCTCGACGATCCCCACCCGGGGCAGGTCGCTGTCCGCCTTGCCCAGGCCGCTGCGGTGGACCGTGTATGCCACCATCGCGCTGACAAAGAGGGTGGAAAAAGTGCCGAGGCCGGCCAGCACCAGGATGAAAAACAGGAAGGGATGGCGACGGGAGAACATGGCTTGCTCCGGGAGCCGACCGCCCCGGCGGCGCTAATGGCCGGCGGTTCAGAAATGGGCGTCGGGTGGTTTCAGATACAGATACAACGACCGGCGCCGGGCTGCCAGAGCCCGGCGCCGGTCGTCACAACAAGGCGCAGGAAAAATGCCGCCCGGGCGGGCCGCAAAGGAATCAAGTCTCTTGGTCTTGTCCGTTGTTCTGGCTGTTGAGCTTCTCCTGGAGGTTCTCCCGCAGGATCTCACCAAAGGCAGAGGTGGGCTGACGCATGCTGCTGACATACTCGCTGAGCAGGGCCTGGTCATCGGGCATGTCCAGCCGCTTGATGGACAGGCCGATGCGCCGCTCCTCGCTGTTGATGTTCATCACCCGGGCGGTGATCAGGTCTCCAACGTTGAACATCCCCACCGGGGTCTTGATCTTCTCCTTGCTGATTTCCGACACGTGCACCAGCCCCTCGATGCCCTCCTCCAGCTCAACGAAGACGCCGAAATCGGTGAGGTTGGTGACGGTACCGGTGATCTCCTTGCCCACCTCGTAGCGTTCGTTGACCGTTTCCCACGGGTCGGACTGGAGCTGCTTGATACCCAGGGAGAAGCGCTCGGACTTCTTGTCGATGTCCAGGACCACCGCCTGCACTAGGTCGCCTTTCTTGTACAGGTCGCCCGGGTGCTTGATGCGCTTGGTCCAGGAGAGATCGCTGATGTGCACCAGGCCGTCGATGCCCTCGTCGATGCCGATGAACAGGCCGAAATCGGTGATGTTCTTGATGCGCCCCTCGATGGTGGTGCCCACCGGGTATTTCTCGCTGATCACGTCCCAGGGGTTGGGCTTGGCCTGCTTCATGCCGAGGGAGATGCGCCGGGCATCCGGCTTGATATCCAGGACCACCGCCTCCACCTCGTCGCCCACGGCCACCACCTTGGAAGGATGCCGGATCTTGCGTGTCCAGCTCATCTCCGAGACGTGGATCAGCCCCTCGATGCCCTCCTCCAGCTCCACGAAAGCCCCGTAGTCCGTCAGGCTGACCACCCGCCCGGTGACCCGCGAGCCCACGGGGTACTTTTCCGCCGCCGTGGTCCACGGATCCGGCGTGAGCTGCTTCATACCCAGGGAAACGCGCTCCCTCTCCAGGTCGAGGTTGAGGATCTTGACCTGAATCTCGTCGCCGATGGCGAACAGATCCGAGGGATGCTTGACCCGGCCCCAGGAGATGTCGGTGATGTGCAGCAGCCCGTCCACGCCGCCAAGATCGACGAAGACGCCGTATTCGGTGATGTTCTTGACCACGCCGTCGACCACCTTGCCCTCGTAGATCGAGGCGAGGGTGGCGCTGCGCTTGGCTTCACGCTCAGCCTCGAGGATCACGCGCCGGGAGAGCACGATGTTGCTGCGCTTGCGGTTGTACTTGAGGATCTTGAAATCAAAGCTCTGGCCCACCATCTCGTCCAGGTTGCGGATCGGTCTCAGGTCCGCCTGGCTACCGGGCAAAAAGGCCTGGACACCGATATCCACCGAGAAGCCGCCCTTGACCCGCGAGGTGATGGTGCCGCTGATGGTGCCGTCATTGTCGTAGGTCTCCTTGATCTCCTCCCAGACCTTGACCTTTTCGGCCTTTTCCTTGGAAAGGACCACCACCTCGTTCTCGTCGTCCCACCATTCGACCATCACTTCGACGGTGTCGCCCACCTCGGCCTTGATTTCCCCGTTTTCGTCCCTGAACTCGTGGATCCGGATCTGTCCCTCGCTCTTGTAGCCGATATCCACCAGCACATGATCCTTGTCCACCGAGATGATGCGTCCGTTGACCACCTCGCCCTCGGCGAAACGCTTGAAGCTCTCTTCGTACATCTCCATGAGATTCTCCATGGTTTCGCCTTCGGCCGGCACCGGTTCACCCGGCATCGCATCGCCGATGTCTTCGTTTTCGTTTTTCTTGATGTCTTCCGAATCCATTGATTGAGTGTTTTCCATTAACAGAAGCTCCCCCTACGCCGAATTTTGACGGGTGCCGTCATGCACCGCCCTTTACTACAACCGCGATCCATACCAAAGCCCAGGTTAAAAAACAATGATAAATTTCCCACGTCGGCGAGCCGTTGCGCTCAAGGCAAGGCCTCGATGTGGGCCAGCATCCGCTCCACGACCTCCCGGGGCGACAAGTCGGTGGCATCGATGCGCACGGCGTCCGGGGCCGGCTTCAAGGGGGCCAACTGCCTGGCGCTGTCGTCGTGATCCCGGCGCCGGATCTCCTCGACCACCGTGGCCAGCGGCGGTCGGTCCGCCTCGGCCAGTTCGGCGTGGCGCCGCCGGGCCCGCTCCTCCACGGCGGCATCGAGAAAAAACTTCACATCCGCCTCCGGGAAAACCACTGTCCCCATGTCGCGGCCTTCGAAGACCGCTCCGCCGCCCCGTCCCAGGGCCCGTTGCAGCGTCAGCAGGAATCGGCGCACCGGCAAACGGGCCGAGACGGCCGATGCCATGCGGGTCACTTCCCGGCTGCGCAGCCGGTCGGTGACATCCGCCCCATCAAGGATCAACCGCAATCCCCGAGCCGTGGCGGTCATTTCCACCCGGCTCCTCCGGCAGAGCCGTTCCAGGCCCTCATCATCGTCCGGGGGCACCGACTGGGCCATGGCGGCCAGGGCGACTGCCCGGTAAAGGGCGCCGGTATCCACGTAGCGGTAGCCGAGCCGCTGGGCCAAAAGCCGGCTGACGGTGGTCTTGCCGGCCCCGGCCGGGCCGTCGATGGTCACCAAGAGCGGCGGCCGGGTCTGCGGGATCATGGCAGGATCCTTCGGATCACCCCTGCGCCGCCTGGCGCCCCTTTTCCAGGGCGGCCAGGTTGACGGGCAGGGTCTGGGGCTTGGCGGCGAACTCCTCCTGGACGCAGCGGCGCAGCGTCTCGAAGTCCACGATGCCGCTGCGGGCCACGAAGGCGCCCAGGGCCACGAGGTTGGCGGCCCGCAGGTTGCCCGCCGCTGCGGCCAGATCGTTGACCGGCACCGCCAGATCCGTCACGTCGTCTCTGCCTGAGCCGATGGGGATGAGGTTGGCGTTGATGAGAATGATCCCCCCCGGCCGGACCGTGGGTGCAAACTTTTCCAGCGACGGCCGGTTCATGGCAATGAGATGCTGGGGGTTCTTGATGATGGGCGAACCGATGGGCCGGTCTCCGATGACCACGGTGCAGTAGGCTGTGCCGCCGCGCATCTCGGGGCCGTAGGAGGGGATCCAGACCACCTCGTGGCCCTCCTCCAGGGCCGCGTGGGCCAGGATCTTGGCGCTGAGCAGGATCCCCTGGCCGCCGAAGCCGGCAAATTTTACTTCGCTTTGCATGAATGCGTCCTTTGCCGCGGGCCCCAGGCCCGTCATTCCGGAACCTTGAATTCACCGAGTTGGTAGTAAGGCAGCAGGGTCTCCCGCGCCCAGGCCACCGCTTCCACCGGGGTCATCCCCCAGTTGGTGGGGCAGGTGCTCACCACCTCCACCAGGGAAAAGCAGCGGCCGGCGAGCTGGTATTCGAAGGCCTTGCGGATCGCCTTTTTGGCCTTGCGGATCCCCTTGGGGTCGATCACTGTCTGGCGCGTGATGTAGGCCGGCGTCTCCAAGGCGGCCAGCAGTTCGGCCACCTTGATGGGCATGCCCACCTCTTCCACGTTGCGCCCACGGGGAGACGTGGTGGTGCGCTGCCCCGGCATGGTCGTCGGCGCCATCTGGCCGCCGGTCATGCCATAAACAGCGTTGTTGACGAAGATCACGGTAAACTTTTCCCCGCGGTTGGCCGCGTGCACGATTTCGCCCATGCCGATGCTGGCCAGGTCCCCGTCGCCCTGGTAGGTGAACACCACCAGGTCCGGCCGCACCCGCTTGATGCCGGTGGCCATGGCCGGCGCCCGTCCGTGGGCCGCCTCCTGGAAATCGCAGTTGAAATAGTTGTAGGCCAGCACGGCACAGCCCACCGGCGCAATGCCGACAGTGCGCTCCATGATGTCCAGTTCGTCGATCGTCTCGGCCACCAACCGATGAATCACCCCGTGGGTGCACCCGGGGCAGTAGTGAG
Source organism: Desulfobacteraceae bacterium (assembly GCA_011042305.1). Taxonomy (GTDB): domain Bacteria; phylum Desulfobacterota; class Desulfobacteria; order Desulfobacterales; family UBA2174; genus UBA2174. The sequence continues at coordinate 20,958 of DQXI01000009.1, read as the reverse complement.
TGGGCTGGTCGGTCAGGGACCGGGGTTTGCTAAATGTCTTGCCCATAGGTTGTCGACTCCTTGCCGGACGCCTGGCGCGCCCGTTCAGCGGCCGCCGGCCATCAGACCGCGGACCACGTCCATCACCTCTTCAGGGGTGGGCACATCGCCGCCGCACTTGCCGTACCAGTGCACCGGGCGAATCCCGCAAACGGCCCGCTCCACGTCTTCGACCATTTGCCCCATACTCATCTCGATGCTGATCACCGCCTGGCAGGCGGGCCGGCCGGCGGCCTCCCGCACCGCTTCCAGCGGGAAGGGGAAGAGGGTCTGGGGCCGCAGCAGCCCCACCTCCACCCCGGCGGCCTTGAGGTTGTCTACCGCCGTGCGGCATACCCGGCTCATCGTTCCGTAGCTGACAATGAGCACCCGGTAGTCGCCGTCGAGGTTGTAGGTCTCGTAGCGCACCTCCTCGCGCCGCATCCGGTCGTACTTGCTCTTGAGCAGCAGGTTCTGGTTGTTGAGGGCCTCCGGGTCGAGAAAGAGCGACTTGACCAGGTTGCGCTGCCGGCTGCCCCGGGTGGCCATCCCGTTGGAGGCCCAGGCGTTCTTGTCGCTGGGGGCGGTGCGCAGGTGGTCGGGAAATTCCACCGGCTCCATCATCTGGCCGATGAGCCCGTCGCCGAGGATCATCACCGGGTTGCGGTACTTTTCCGCCAGGGGAAAGGCCATCATCACCATCTCGGCGGTCTCCTGGACGCTGGCCGGGGCCAGCACCAGCAGGCGGTAGTCGCCGTGACCACCGCCCTTGGTGGCCTGGAAGTAGTCGCCCTGGCTGGGCAGAATCCCCCCCAGGCCCGGGCCGCCGCGGATGATGTTGACGAACACCACCGGCAACTGGGCGGCGGCGATGTAACTGATCGCCTCGCTCATCAGGCTGATGCCCGGGCTGGACGAGGTGGTAAACACCCGTTCCCCGGCCCCGGCGGCCCCGAAGAGCATGTAGCCGACGGCCACCTCGCTTTCTCCCTGCAGAAAGACGCCGCCCACCTCCGGCATGCGTTTGGCCAGGTACTCGGCCACCTCGCTCTGGGGGGTGATGGGGTAGGCGAAATAGTTGAGGCAACCGGCGCGAATCGCCGCCTCGCCGATGGCCTCGTTGCCCTTCATCAGAATCTTGCCCATGTCTCCTCCGCTTCAGCCCGCCGCCCGGATTTCTTCGACCTCGGTGATGGTGATGGCCACATCCGGGCACATGGTGGCGCAAATGGCACAAAACACGCAATCTTCAGGCCGGGCCTGGTAGGCCGGGAAATACCCCCGGGTGTTGACGGCGGTAGCTATCTCGAGCACCTTCTTGGGACACACGGCCACACAGAGACCGCAGCCCTTGCAGCGTTCAGCATCGATTTGGTGGTGGTAGGCCATCAGGTATACTCCTTAGGATGTCTTCAGACCGTTTGAGGAATCCGGCCCAAGGTCGGCAGGACGGATCCAGGGCGGCACGAGCTGCCGCCGGATCGGCAGCGCCGGACAAACCCAGTCCTCGACGCCGCAGGCGGCGGCCAGATGGTGCGGAACGGTGACGAAAACCAGCGGCAGGCCGCTTTCCTCCGCCAGGGCCTTGACGAACCGGTACCCCTCGATCACTTGGGCCGGCTCGGTGTCGTCGATGAGGTTGGCGTTGCCCACCAGGCCGGTGACTTTCAGCCGGGCGGCCGCCTCGATCTCGCGGCGGATACGCCGGCAGCCGGCATGGGTATCGGTAAAGGGGCGCAAGGGGTTAACCACTTGTAGCACCTGGCCCCCTGCCTCGGCCAACACGTGATGCAGGGCCGAGAGCACCGTGGCCCCCACGTCGTCCCCCCCGGCGTCCAGAATCGTCAATTCGCTCGGCTGACGGATCAATCCGGCCACGGCCGGATCGAGAATCGGCAAATCGGCGTTGAGGTAGCGCGCCGGGGGCAGCACCACCTCGATGCCCAGCCGCCCCAACACGCCACGGGCCTCGCGGGTGCGAAAGTACGGATTGACCAAGTCAAGGTCGGCCAGGCGCACCGAGACGCCCGCCCGGCGTCGGTGGACCGCAAGATTGATGGCCACCTCGGTCTTGCCGCTGCCGTAGTTGCCGACGATGATGACCAGGCCCTTGAGCGCTATCTGCACTGTGTTGCTCCTCCAGCCACCCCGAAGCGGCGCGGCACCTATCGCATAAACCTGTATTTCTATTGTCGCGCCGGGGGCCTGTCAAGGCTTTATTGCGCCTGCGCAGTCCAAGAAGAATTCAGCCCCCGTAAATCCGGCTCGCCGCGAGGCGATCCTTCAGCGAGTCCCGAGCCGATTGGACCAGGCGCCGGAATATGCTAAAAGGGCGAGAAATCCGTTGCTTCAAACCCCAGCTGGAGAACGCCCCATGCCTCGTGTTCAGACCGGCCTGGAGATCTTCCTCGCCTCGCCGCCCCGCGATCTGCGCCGGCGGCGGCTCGGCTTGCTGTGCAACCCGGCCTCGGTGGACGCCCGCCTGCAGCATGCCGCCCGGCGCATCGCTGCGCGCTGGCCCGGCTGGCTCACGGCCCTCTACAGCCCCCAGCACGGCTTCTTCGCCGAAAAGCAGGACAACATGATCGAATCGGCCGATTGCCGGGATCCGTTGTCGGGGCTGCCGGTTTTCAGCCTCTACGGCCGCACGCGCATTCCCGATGCCGCCATGCTTGCCCCCATCGACGTGTTGCTGGTGGACCTGCAGGACGTCGGCTGCCGCGTCTACACCTTTATCTGGACCTTGAGCTACTGCCTGGAAGCCGCGGCGACCCACGGCAAAACGGTGGTGGTCCTCGACCGGCCCAATCCCCTCGGCGGCCGCCGGGTCGAGGGCAACCTCCTTGATCCGGATTGGGCCTCGTTCGTCGGCCGTCACCCGCTGCCCATGCGCCACGGCCTGACCATCGGCGAACTGGCCCGCCTGATGAAGGCGGAAAGAAGGATCGACTGCGACCTCAGGGTGGTGCCCATGCGCGGCTGGCACCGTCGCATGTACTTTGCCGACACCGGCCTGCCCTGGGTCGCGCCATCGCCCAACATGCCCACTGCGACCACCGCCCTGGTTTATCCCGGCCAGGTGATCTGGGAGGGGACCAACGTTTCCGAGGGCCGCGGCACAACCCAGCCCTTCGAGCTGTTCGGGGCCCCGTTCATTGACGTCCGCGCCGTGCTCGAGGCGCTGGGCGCCCCACCGGCGGGAACGGTGCTTCGGCCTTGCGCCTTCGAGCCCACCGCCCAAAAATGGCAGGGCCGGCTTTGCCGAGGGTTTCAACTGCACGTGACCCGCCCCGACCGCTTTCGCCCCTACGAGACGAGCCTGCGCCTGCTGCAAGCCGTTATCCGCACCAGCGGCGAGGCTTTCGCATGGAAGGCCCCGCCCTACGAGTACGAGTTCCAGCGGCGACCCATCGACCTGATTCTCGGCGACGGGCGACTGGCCGAACGCCTGGCGTCCATGGCCGACATCGGCGCCCTGGCGGCCCAGTGGCGGGCCGACGCGGAACGCTTCAAACGCCGCTGCCGACGCTGGCTGCTCTACGATTAAGGGGGAGGGCCGGCAAGGCCCGTGAAAAAGACAAGAGCCCGGTACCGCGGCGGTACGGGCTCTTCATCTGGCGGAACGTTGGGGAAAGTCAACCGAGGGGCGATCAGGCTTTTTCGCCCTTGAGCGTCTCGATTTCCTTTTTCAGCGCTTCGACTTCCTTCTTGTACTTCTCTACGTCGTCGCCTGCGTCCGCAGCCGCCGGCTCCACCGGTTCTTCCTTCTTCCAGGTGTCCTTGAGCTCGTCAAAACCCAGGTACAGGGCCAAGCCCCCACCGAGCAGCAGCATGATGGGAAGTGCGCCGGCCAGGATCTGCAAAAATTCTTCGAACCACACGGAAAGGCCGATCAGGCCCAGAACCGCTGCAACCGCGCCACCGATTAACGTTTTCATAAACCCTACCCCTCCTTGCTGGTTTGAAATTAAAGTGCGGACTGATGTTCGAGGCGTGCCGGCGTCGACTTCACCGGCAGCTATTTTAGAATGATATCAGTAAAATCAGATTAAACCAAGCCGCGTCAGGCTGGAATCGACCTACCATAACCCCGCCTGGAACACAAGCCCCTTTTTCCCGAAACGCCCCCTGGTAGCCGCCCCGGGTCGGCCATCAACAAAAAATTGCCTTCAACCACCGGATCTGTTATTTTTTCAAACTTGTTCCAAGCTTGCCTTTTTCAACCATCGGCCGGCGCCGCCGCCCGGTTGCTTTGCCTGGAGGCGTGCGCCCTGCGGGCAGGAAAATCACATGAACCCAAAACCGATGAAAACCTTGGCCCACTGGCGCGATCGACTGCTCAAAGGTACCCTCGACCACTACAGCGTTTATCTCCCCCGGCGCCCCGGCGCCCTGATTTCCTGGCTGTTGCGGCTCTTTTACTCGGGCATCACGCTCCAGCCGGCAGAAAGCGAAAAGATCCGCTCCCTGCCCGCCGGAAGCATCATTGTGTACGTCTCCAAGTACAAGAGCCGCTTCGAGTACCTGTTCTACCACAGCCGCTACGGCCAGCTCGGGCTTCCGGTGCCGGAGCTGAGCTTCGACCATCACATTCTACTGCTGCAGCCGCTCTCACGTCTGGTGCAGATCCTGGCCGCCGGCTGCGAGCATCTGTTGCGCCATCTTTCATTGCCCAAGCCGGTTGAAAGCGGCTATGCGGCCCGCTGCCTGGCATCCGGCACCGCGGCCCACCTGGCCCTGGTGCGGCGCGGCGGATTTTACAAGCGCTTCGTCAAGGCGCAGCTCGATCCGCTGCATACTCTGGTGGAACTGCAACAGCGCCTCGACCGGCCGATATTCATCGTCCCCCAGCTGATGTTCTTCGGCCGCAACCCGGTTTCCACCGAGCCGAAGCTCCTCGACATGCTCTTTGGCAGCGAACTGTGTCCCGGCCGGCTGCGCCGGCTGGTCACCATGTTCAAGCATCCGGGACGGATCTTCGTGGAGATCTCCGAACCGCTGAATTTGCGCGATTTCCTCGCCCGGCCGGATCTTGCGGCCCGCGACGCCGCCTACCAGGCCCTGGCCTTGCGCCGCGAGCTGCTGCGGCAGATCAACCGCCACCGGCAGACGATCACCGGCCCGGTGCTCAAGTCGCGCCAGGAGCTCAAGGAAAGCATCCTCACCGGCGATCGCATGGCGGCCTTTCTCAACGCCTATGCCGCCGAGGAGAATCTCCCCTTGCTCCAGGTGCGCCGCAAGGCCGCCGGCTACCTTGATGAAATCGCCGCCGGCTACAGCATCACGCTGCTCAACATCCTCTCGGTGACCGTGCGCTTTCTGCTCAACACCATGTTCGACGGCATCAGCGTCAACGCCGACGAGCTGCGCCGCGTCAAGGAGGCCGCCCGGGGAGGGCCGCTGATCCTTATCCCGTGCCACAAGAGTCACATCGACTACCTGCTGCTCAGCTACCTGCTTTTTCACAACAACATGCCCTGCCCCCTGGTGGCCGCCGGCAAAAACCTCTCCTTCTTCCCCCTGGGGCCAGTGTTCCGAAACGCCGGCGCTTTCTTCATCCGCCGCACCTTCAAGGGCAAAAGGCTCTACGCGAGGGTGTTCGCCGAGTACGTTTACAAGATTCTCCAGGAGGGGTTCAACATCGAGTTTTTCATCGAAGGGGGCCGCAGCCGTACCGGCAAGATGATCCTGCCCAAGCTGGGGCTCCTGTCGACCCTGATCCGCAGCTACCACGAAAAGGCCTGCGAAGACCTGGTCTTCGTGCCCATCTTCATCGGCTACGACCGGGTGCTGGAAGAAAGCGCCTACCTGAAGGAAATGGAGGGCAGCGCCAAGGAGCCGGAAAACCTCAGCCAGGTGATCCGGGCCCGCCGCTTTCTGAAAAAACGCTACGGCCGGGTCTACGTCCGCTTTCAGGAGCCGTTTTCCTTCAAGGCCCTGCTGGAACGCAACGCCATCGCCTACGACACGCTGAGCCGCGCCGAGCAGGCGGCCTTGAGCCGCAACGTGGCCTTCCGGGTGATCAATGCCATCAACGCCGTGACCATCATCACCCCCCATGCCCTGGTGGCGTCCGCCGCCCTCAACCTCCCGCGGCGGCGCTTCGCCCGCGAGGACCTCATGGACGCCATCCAGGGATACCTGGCCTACCTCGAGGCCCAGCAGGCACCGCTGGCCGACACCCTGCTGCTGGACCAGACCCGGGCCATCGAGCAGGCCTTCGAGGCCTACCAGCAGCGACGGTTCATCGAATCCCTCGACCTGGGCAAGCAGGCCGCAGACCGGGACGTCGTCTACACGGTCAACGAAAACAAGCGCCCCAATCTCGAGTACTACAAAAACAACGCGATCCATTTCTTCGTGCCGGCGGCGGCCACGGCCCTGGCCATCCTGGACCGTGATGCCTTCCAGTTCGCCTCGGCCGACCTCCACGGCACCTACCGCGAGCTCCAGCAGCTGTTCAAAAACGAGTTCGCCTACGACATCGAGCGCCCGCCGGAGTACTACGTGCGCAAGACCCTCAAGGCCTTCATCGACGACGCCGTCCTCATGCCCCATTCCACCCTGCCCGACACGTACAACCTCACCAGTGCCGGCTACAAGAGGCTCAAACTCTTCAGTGCCTTCCTCCAGACCTACCTCGAATCGTACTGGATCGCCGTGAACCATTTTCGCGCCGCCGGCGGCCAACCGATGGAGGTCAAGGAGCGGCTCAAGAAGATCGAGGCCCTCGGCACGCGCATGTTCAAGACCGAAGAAATCGAGCGCAAGGAGGCCCTCTCGCGGATCAACTACAAGAACGCGGTGGACTTTTTCATCAGCCGCGGCATCGGCCAGAGCGGCGACGCGCCCATCGCGGCCGCCTACGCCGACAAGATCCGCCGCTACCTGGACGTGTTGGCCGGCCGATGAAGGCGCTGGTACTGGCCGCCGGCCTGGGAACCCGGCTGCGGCCCTGGACAGAGCGCCTGCCCAAACCGCTCTTCCCGGTAGGGGGAATCTCGATGCTGGAGCGCCTGATCCGTCAACTGGCGGACGCCGGCTGCGAGGCGATAGCGGTCAACACCCATCACCTGGCGCCGGCGGTCACCGCCGCCTTGGCCGCCGGGCGCTGGGGCATCCCACTGATCGTTCGCCACGAACCTCGGCTTTTGGGCACCGGCGGCGCCATCGCCAACCTGCGGGATTTCTGGGATCGGCGCCCCTTCCTGGTGGTCAACGGCGACATCGTCACGGCGGTGGATTTTGCCGCCGTTTACCGCTACCACGCCGGCCACGGCGATCCGGCCACCCTGGTGGTAACCGACCACCCGGCGCTCAACTCCATCGTCGTCGGCCCGGACGGTTCCATCCTGCGGCTGCGCCCGAGCCCCCGGGAGGCGTCCGCCGCCCGGGCCGCCGGGCGGCTGCGCACCTTTACCGGCATCCAGGTCCTCGACCCGCTGGTGCTCGACTTTCTGCCCGGATCCGGCTTCGCCGACAGCATTGCCGCCTACGAGGCCCTCCAGCAGGACGGGTACCGGCTGCGGGCGCTGCCGACCACCGCCGCCTGGACCGATGCCGGCACCCCGGAGCGATACCGGCGCGCCGCTGCCGAGGCCATCATCCCTCGGGCCTTCTCCCCCGGCGTGGACCCGGCCGCGGTGACCTGGGAACCCCTGGCCGGCGACGGTTCGGACCGACGCTGGTATCGCCTCCGGGCCGGCGACACCACCGCGGTGTTGGCCGACCACGGCATTTCAGGCGACGAGCGCCCCAGCGAAGCGAGGGCGCTCGTCGCCATCGGCCGCCATCTGCATCGACAGCAGGTCCCGGTGCCGGCCATCCTGGCGGCAGAACCGTTCGCCGGCCAGGTGCTGATGGAGGATCTTGGCGACACAAACCTCCAATCCGTTGCCGTCCGCCAGGGCGACCCGCTGGCCCTGCGCGACTTGTACCGCCGCGTCATCGAGGTGTTGCGACAGATGTCCCATGCCGGGGCGCAATGCTTCGACCCCGCCTGGTGCCACCAGGGGGCGCGCTACGACCGGCAGACCATCGTGGAACGGGAAGGCCGCTACTTCCTCGATGGCTATGTCCGGGCCGTGGCCGGTGCCGCCGTCAGTGACGACAAGCTCGTGCCGGCCTTCGAGCACCTGGCCGACTGCATCGGCCGCATCGAGACCGTCGGCTTCATGCACCGGGACTTCCAGTCGCGCAACATCATGCTCGCCGGGGGCCGCATCGGCATCATCGACTACCAGGGAGGGCGCATCGGTCCCCTGGCCTACGATTTGGCCAGCCTGCTCATCGATCCCTACGTGGATCTGCCGCCGCGCCTCCAGGAGGCCCTGCTGGCCGATGCCGTGGCCGGCCTCGGCCTTTCCGGCCGAAGGGTGCAAGATTTCGTCACCGGCTACCGGTACTGCGCCCTGGCGCGCAACCTGCAAATCCTGGGCGCCTTCGGCTTCCTGTCTCGGGTCAAGGGGAAAACCCGCTTCGCCGACTACATCCCCGCGGCCCTCGCCGGCCTCAAGCGCCGGCTGGCCGGGATGGCCGATCCGCAACTGGCGCCATTGCAGGCTCTTGCCCAGCGGCTATAGATCGCGGCAAACCCACAAACCAAGGTCCGACAACAAGCGGACTTCACCCAGAAGTAGTAAAGGAGGCCCCCCAATGGCACCCATCCCCGTCATGATCAACGGTCTGCCCGGCAACGTGGCCCAGGTGCTCGCACGCCATGCGCTGGCCGACGCCCGCTTCGCCGTCGTCCCTTTTTCCCTCACCGGCCCCGAGATCCAGGCCAAGCAGGTGGAGATCGACGGCTTCACCGCCGCCCTGGTGCGGCCCGAGGACCGCGACGGGCGGATGCCCGGCATCCTCGAGGCTTACGGCCGGCCCATCGCCGTCGATTTCACCCACCCCTCGGCGGTTAACGACAACGCCGCCTTCTACTGCCGCCACAACCTGCCCTTTGTCATGGGCACTACCGGCGGGGACCGGGCCGCGCTCCACGCCGAGGTGCAAGCCTCGTCCATCGCGGCGGTGATCGCCCCCAACATGGCCAAGCAGATCGTGGGTTTTCAGGCCATGCTCGAATATGCCGCCGCCACCTTCCCCGGCCTGTTCGCCGGCTACCGCCTGCAGGTGCGCGAAAGCCACCAGCGGGGCAAGGCGGACACCAGCGGCACGGCCAAGGCCGTGGTCCAGGCCTTCCAGCGACTCGGGGTGGATTTCAATACGCAGCAGATTGAAATGGTGCGCGATCCCGGCATCCAAAGGGAGGGTTGGGGCGTTCCGGAACAATACCTCTCCGGCCACGGGTGGCATACCTACACCCTCGACTCGGCCGACGGCACGGTGCACTTCGAATTCACCCACAACGTCAACGGCCGGGACGTGTACGCCAAGGGGACCCTGGACGCCGTGGCCTATCTGGCATGCAAGGTGGCCGAGGGCGCCGGCGGCCGGGTGTTTACCATGATCGACGTGCTCAAGGGCCTTTGAGCGCCGCCACGGCATCCTGCAAACGAAGACGCCAGGCTTGGATGAGGCGCTCGCTCTGGCCACCGGGAGCGACGACGGGCAGGCGCAGCGGCGCGCCGAAACGGATCGCCACCGGCACCCGCCGGATGCGCGTGCTCCAGCGGGGCATCAGGCCGTAGGCCCCGCTGATGCCCACCGGCACAACGGGAGCGCCGGCCGCCAGCATCAGCCGGACCGTGGTTCGCTTGAACGGCTGCATCCGGTCGTCCCAGCAGCGTTCGCCTTCGGGAAACAGCCCCAGCACCCGCCCCTGGCGAAGGATCCGCAGGGCGTTGCGCACCGCCACCGCGTCGGTGGTGTAGCGGCGCACCGGGAAGGCTCCGGCCCAGCGCAGGATCCGGAAAAGCGCCGGGTGGGCGAACTGGGAATTCTTGGTCATGAAGGCCACGGGCCGCGGGGCCAGGGCCGCCAGGAGAATGGCGTCGAGAAACGAGCTGTGGTTGGCCGCCAGGATCACCGGCCCCTTGGCGGGCACGTGGGCGCGGCCCTCGACCTGGAGGGGCAGGGCGGCACGAAGCATTTGACCCGCCAGGAAGCGTACCGCGCCAAAGCCTGAACCGGGCGCCTCCCGCCGGCAAGGCAGGGATCCGGCGGACCGGCGGCCGTTGCCGCCTTGTTCGTTCCCCGCCAGCCGCCTGTCGGCGGTAAAGCGCAGCCTGGGGCAGAACTCCTGGATCTCCCGCGGCGCGTGAAACCGCGCCAGGGCCTGGTCCAGCGCATCCTCCCAGCGCTTGCCTGCCCCGCGGGGAAAATCGAAGAAACACACCCCGCGGGAGCGGCTGTCCAAAATCACGGTGTGCGATTCGATGGTCACGGCCCGCAGGTCATCCAGCCCGATGGCGACGGTCCCTTTTCCCGGCCCATCGACTTCGAGCCGGTCCGCCCGAAGCCGCAGCCTGGCCTGCCCCATGGGCCGCCGGCCGTAGAACACCGCCGCCAGGCCGCCGGCCAGGGGCCGCCGGCCCTCCCGGCTTTCGCCGGACACCTGGACCAGCGCGCTGGTCAATCCGCCCTCCGGCAGCCGGTCCAGCCGCCGCACCGCCGCATACCAGCCGGCCACGGTATCGGTTCTGCCGGCAATGGTCACCGTGGATCGATCCCGGCCCACCCGTACCGAAGCCCCGCACCCCTGACAGCGTCCCCCTTCCAGCCACGGCTCGGTCCCGCAAAGGGGGCAGCGATAGAGAAGGCGCTGGATCATGGGCGCCTTTCAGTTTTCGAAGCCGTCAGGCCTGTCGGACCGGCCTGGCATCCGGTTTTCCAGCGACGAATTTTCCATCTCCCTCTTCAACCCGCCATTTGGCGAATCGCGTCCAGGGCCGCAGCCAGGGCGGCATCGATGTGCTCCGGTCGGCTGCCGCCGGCCTGGGCCAGGTCGGGGCGCCCGCCACCGCCACCGCCCACCTCGGCCGCGGCCGCCTTGACGATGTTGCCGGCGTGAAAGCGCCCGGTAAGATCCTTGGTCACCGCGGCCACCAGCAGGGCCTTGCCGCCGCTGGCGCCGGCCAGCACCACCACCCCGGAGCCGAGCTTGTCGCGCAGCCGGTCGGCCAGCTCGCGCAGGGCCGCCGGGTTGTCCACCGGCACCTGCCGGGCAATCACCGCCGCCCCGCCGATCTGCTCCACCGCCGCCGCGCCGCCCGCCGCCGCCGCGGCGGCCTGGTCGGCCTTGAGCCGTTCGATTTCCTTTTCCCGTTGTCGATGCTCGGCCAAAATTTTCTCAAGACGCTCACCGACCGCCTCGGGTGCCACCTTGAGCCGACGGCTCACCTCGGCCACCTGGCGCACCGCCTTCTGGAAATGGGCCAGGGCCGCCGCCCCGGTAAGCGCCTCGATGCGCCGCACCCCGGCGGCCACGCTGGCTTCAGACACGATGGCAAACACCCCGATGTCGCCGGTGCGCGCCGCATGGGTGCCGCCACACAGTTCCCGGGAGAAATCGCCCAGGCTGACCACCCGCACCCGGTCGCCGTACTTTTCCTCGAACAGGGCCATGGCGCCGGAAGCGAAGGCCTCGTCGGCGGCCATCTCGGCCACGACCACCGGCACGTTGGCGCGAATGAAAACGTTGACCCCGGCTTCGATCTCGGCCAACGTCTCGGCGTCGATGGCGGAAAAATGGGTGAAGTCGAAACGCAGCCGGTCGGGGCCCACCAGGGACCCGGCCTGCTTGACATGGTCGCCCAGGACCCGGCGCAGCTCGGCGTGCAAAATGTGGGTGGCGGTGTGGTTGGCTGCCGTGGCCGCCCGCCGCTCGGCATCCACCGCCAGCGTCACGGTCTCGCCCTTGGCCAGGCGGCCGGCAGTGACCGTGCCCCGGTGGATGATCAGCCCGGTGGGATCCTTGATGGTGTCCTCGACGCGCACCACGGCGCCGTCCGCGCCGATGATGCGCCCCTGGTCCCCCACCTGGCCGCCGGCCTCGCCGTAAAACGGCGTCCGGTCGGTGACGATCTCCACCGGCGCACCGGCCTCGGCTTGCGCCACCTCCTGGTCATCGGTCACCAGCAGCAGAACCCGCCCGGAGGCCTCGGTGGCCTCGTAGCCGACGAACTCGGGGCGAATCCCCTCGCTGGACAGGGCCGCGTAGGCATCGGCGAGCTTGCCGAAGCTCACCACGGAGCGCGACTTTTCCCGCTGCCGGGCCATGTGCGTCTCGAAGCCGGCCATGTCTAGGGTCAACCCCTCGTCGCGCACCACGTCCCGGACGATGTCCACCGGGAACCCATAGGTGTCGTAGAGCTTGAAGATCACCTCCCCGGGCACCTCGGTGGCCCCCCGGCCGCGCAACTCGCCGAGGGTCTCGTTGAGCAGGTGGAGCCCGTGGTCCAGGGTCTGGGAGAAACGCACCTCCTCGTTGTGAATCACGTTGGTGATGAAGCTGGCCGCCTCCCCCAGCTCGGGGTAGGCCGGACGCATCACGTCGAAGACCACCCGGGCCGTCTGATCCAGGAAGGGCTGGGTCAGCCCGATGTTGCGCCCGTAGCGGATGGCCCGGCGCATGATGCGCCGCAGCACGTAGCCGCGCCCCTCGTTGGCGGGCAGAACCCCGTCGCCGATCAAAAAGGCCGCCGCCCGGCTGTGGTCGGCGATGACCTTCAAGGCCACATCGGTGTCGCGCGCAACCCCGTAGGACCGCCCGGCCAGCTCGGCGGCCCGATCGATGATGGGGCGGATCAGGTCGATCTCGAAGTTGGTCTGGGTGTCCTGAAGCAGGGCGCAGAGCCGCTCCAATCCCGCGCCGGTGTCGATGCTCGGCCTGGGCAGCGGGGTCATGGTGCCGTCGGCATCCCGATTGAACTGCATGAAGACGAGGTTCCAGACTTCGAGGAACCGGTCGCATTCGCAGCCCAGGGTGCACTCGGGCCGGCCGCAGCCGTGGTCCGCCCCCCGGTCCAGGTAGATCTCGCTGCACGGGCCGCAGGGCCCGGTGTCGCCCATGGCCCAGAAGTTGTCCTTCTCGCCGAAGCGCACGATCCGCTCGGCCGGCACCCCCGCGATGCGCTGCCACAGATCGAAGGCCTCGTCGTCGTCCAGGTAGATCGAAACCCAGAGCCGGTCTGCAGGCAGGCCGTAGCCGTTGGTAAGCAGGTCCCAGGCCATCTCGATGGCCTTTTCCTTGAAGTAGTCGCCGAAAGAGAAGTTGCCCAGCATCTCGAAGAAGGTGTGATGGCGGGCCGTGTAACCGACGTTTTCCAGGTCGTTGTGCTTGCCTCCGGCGCGCACGCACTTCTGCGAGGTGACGGCCCGCCGGTAGGGGCGCTTCTCCTCGCCGAGAAAGCAGCGCTTGAACTGCACCATGCCGGCGTTGGTGAACAGCAGCGTCGGGTCGTCGGCCGGCACCAGCGAGCTGCTGCGCACGGCCTGGTGGTCGTGGCGCTGGAAGTAGTCCAGGAATTTCTGGCGAATCTCGTTGCCTGTCATAAACGCTCCCTGATCATTTTTTTTCGGTCTCGGACACCTCGACCGGCTCCAGGTTCATCTTCCGGCGCACCTTGACCAGAATCGCCTCGAACACATCGGGGTTGTCCCTGAAGAAGCGCTTGACGTTCTCGCGCCCCTGGCCGATGCGCTCCCCGTCGTAGGCGTACCAGCTGCCGCTCTTTTCGATCACCCCCATCGCCACGCCGTTGTCGAGCAGGTCGCCGGCAGCCGACACCCCCTCGCCGTACATGATGTCGAACTCGGCCTCCTGGAACGGCGGGGCCAGCTTGTTCTTGACCACCTTGACCCGGGTGCGGTTGCCCACCACGTCCTGGCCTTCCTTGATGGCGCCGATGCGCCGGATGTCCAGGCGCACCGAGGCGTAGAACTTGAGTGCGTTGCCCCCGGTGGTGGTCTCGGGGTTGCCGAACATCACCCCGATCTTCATGCGGATCTGGTTGATGAAGATCAGCGTGGTGCGCGTCTTGCTGATGGTGGCGGTCAGCTTGCGCAGGGCCTGGCTCATCAGCCGGGCCTGGAGCCCCATGTGGGCGTCGCCCATCTCCCCTTCGATCTCGGCCCGTGGCGTCAGGGCGGCCACCGAGTCGATGACCACGATGTCCACCGCCCCGCTGCGCACCAGCATGTCGGCGATCTCCAGGGCCTGCTCGCCGGTGTCCGGCTGGCTGACGAGCAGTTCGTCGCAATCGACCCCCAGCTTGCGGGCATAGACGGTGTCCAGGGCATGCTCGGCGTCGATGAAGGCGGCGATGCCCCCCTGGCGCTGGGCCTCGGCCACGGCATGCAGGGCCAGGGTGGTCTTGCCCGAGGATTCCGGGCCGTAGATCTCGATGACCCGCCCCCGCGGCAGGCCGCCGATGCCCAGGGCCTTGTCCAGAGCCAGGGACCCGGTGCGGATCACCGGCACCTGGACCACCGGCTGGCTGCCGAGCTTCATGATGGCCCCCTTGCCGAACTGGCGTTCAATTTGACTGATGGCGCTCTGGACGGCGCGGTCCTTTTCGGCGGCCTGACTCATGGTTCTCCTCCTGTGGTGAATGGCGCCCCGGCCGCGCCGAGGGCAGCTTCGGCCAGCGGGCTGTAGCGGGCCGGGCCCGCGCCCAGCTGGCTGCGGTACAAGACGATGCGGTGAACGTGAAAAGGCGGGCCGGCAAACCCGCCGTGCCGCTGGAACACGGCGGCCAGCGCTTCTGGATCGAAGACTTCTTTGGCCCGGGCCAGGGTCAGGTGGCCCACGGCGCCGCGCCGGGGCAGCGGAAACCCTATCGCCGCCAAGGCGCTTCCGACGGCCTCGGCCAGGGCACCCAGCGCCTCCAGACCGCCCTGGAGGCCGACCCACAGCACCCGGGGACGCCTGGGCCCCGGGAAAACGCCCAGGCCGGCCGGTGTCAAATCGAAGGCTTGGCAGCCGGCCGCCGCTCGGGTCAACGCGGCGCGGATCGGCGCCACCGCCCTGGCTTCGGTGTCCCCCAGGAAGGCGAGGGTCAGGTGGAGGTTCTCCGGCGGCACCCACCGCCCCCGCAGTCCTCCGGTCCGGATCCGGGCGGACAGATCCCCCAGCGCCGCCCTCACCGGGGCGGGCAACGGCACGGCCACGAAGGTGCGCAACACGGCATCGCTCATGAAGGCAGCAGGGCCTGGGGCTCTGCGAGGACGAATTTTCCTTTGGCGATACGCTGCTTGAGGGCTTCGGCGATCTCCCGGGCCTTCACCACGCTCGACAGGGGCACGGTGTTGATCTCGCGCCCCTGGAAGCGCAGGGTGCCGCTCTTGAGCTCGGCGTAGCTCACCTTGGCCAGCCGCTTGGCCTTGCCCTGGGGATAGTCGTTGCCGTAGTCCACCACCTGGGTGAAGATCTCCTCGTCGCTGATCCCGGTGGCCGCGGCGATCTCCTCGTTGAGCAGCGGAATGGGAATCCCGAGGCCCACCGCGAGGCTGCAGCCGTAGCCCTGGATGCTCACCCCGCGCAGGAACCGGGGGCTCATCTGCTTCAGGTCCCCCATGACGAACAGGGTCCCGGCGCCCCGCAGGGGCACCCCCTTGGCGGTGCGCGGCACCCTGGGGTTGTGCTGGGTGCCGGGGAAGACCACGTAGCCTTCACCGCCGCCGAGAAAGATCCGCGTGCCGATGCCGATGGTCCGGTAGTGCGGATCGTTGAACAACGGGCTGAGCTGACCGGCGGAGCAGTAGTTGGCGTTGCCGGCCCGCGGCTTGAGGGTTCCCATGTAAGTGTAGATGGTCTTGTTGGACAGGTTCACCGCGCAGTTGTAGTTCTGGTAGCCGTTGCGCGGATTGCACAGCACCGCGTAGGGAAGCGTTTTGAGGCTGATCTCTTTTTCCAGCTCGGTGCGCGGATAACAGTCGGTGCCATAGCCGGCGGCCCGCAAGAACACCTTGCGCCCGGCCACCAGGTCCTCGATCACGTGCCCGCCGCCGTAACGGAATTCGCCCGGATATACCTTGTTGAGCGGATCGTCGGCGCAGGGCTCGGTGGCGCCGAGGTAACAGTCCACCGCCGCCACCCCACCGTAGGCCGGCACGTTGTTCAGCCAGACATGGGAGGCCTTGATGCCCGGGCTGCTGTGGCCGAAATTGATAAAGGCTCCCGAAGAGCACATGGGCGCAAAGGTGCCGGTGGTGACCACGTCCACCCGCCGGGCCGCCTCTTCCGGGCCCTCGCTGCGCACGATGTCGATAATCTCCTCGGCGGTGACCACCACGGCGTCGCCGCGGCGGATCCTTTCGTTGATCTCGGCGTAGGTCTTGGTGACACGATGGGTTTTCATTTTTGGCTTCCTGAAAGGCGACTGGTTTTGACCCGGCGCTGCGGCAAGTCGGCGGAAAAGGGGCCCAAACAACGGGGCGATCCGATTCAGTCCCCCGTTTTTGCCGTTGCCCCGGCCGCGGCGATCTTGTCGGTCACGTTGTCCTTGATCCAGTGGTCATCCCACCACTCGATGGGGTTGATGAAGGTCGCCCCCACCATCATGGCGTAGTGCAGGTGGTCACCGCCAGCCAGGCCGGTGCTGCCGGTGCGCCCGATGACGGCGCTGCGTTGCACCGGCTGCCCGGCGTGCACGCCGATCTGGCTCAGGTGGCTGTACATGCTGAAGAGGCCGAACCCGTGATCCAGGATCACCGTCTTTCCATAAATACCCAAATCATCGGCAAAAACAACCCGTCCGCGGTTTCCCGCCGGCACCGGACTGGCCGCCAGCGAGGCCAGGTCCACGCCCATGTGCACCTGGCGGTCGATTTCCTGTCCCCGGTAGCGGTAAACCCGCTGGTCGGCGAACATGGCCCGGCTGGCCGCCGCCGGCAGGCGCACGAAGGCGTCATGCCAGTGAAGCCGATTGTCCGAGGTGCGGGTCAGCTCGACGATCTTCTCGTAGTTGGCTTTCCTCAGCTCGCGGTTAACCCAGAGGAACTGATCGAGGGGCGGGCGGGCGGCGGCATCGGGGATCGACGCCGTGAATCCAGGCAGAATCGCCGTCAGAAACCCATCGGTGATCTCGAGGGTGTCCTGGCGCCATCGCCTGGGCCGGATGAAGTGGTTCAGGCCGATGCGGGCCTGGTTGCCGGCCTCGTCCTCGGCCGACACCGTGATGGGGGTCCCCTTGCCCTGATCGTAGGCCAAGGCCACGAAAGTGGCCATTATCAGCGGATCTTCGAAGAGCCCGCCCTGGGCCGGGTAGAAGCTGTCGCCCACCGTCACGCCGCTGACCGGGCACGGCTCGGAGCTGCGGTAGATGACCAAGCCGCAGCCGCCCTGGTTGATATTGAGCGTCCCCGAGAGAACCTGGAGCACCGGCGGCCGGAGGTCGATGCGGACCTGCCGCTCCATGCGCACCGGGTTGCCCTTGCCCCAGTGGCGCCAGGACCGGTCCCGGGCCTCGACCCGCAGTAGGGCCGGTCCGTCGCTGAGGCCGTGCTCGCCGGCCGCCAGGCGCAGGGTCTCCCGCACCCGCCCCTCACCCGCGGCGGCATCGAGGCGCCGGCCGAGCAGTACCACCGTCTTTTCCCCCTGGAGCAGCGAAACACTCAACGACCGCAGCCCGCTGCCGGTGTCCTCGGCTTCCACGGTAAAGGCGCGCTCGGCGCCCACGGCGGAAAACGGCGGATCGATGCGCACCACCGGCGCCGCCCCCTCCAAGCGGGTCATAAATGTCCAGCCGCCGGCGCCCGCCAGCGTCACCACGGCCGCCAGCACGAGGATCCACTTGGCCTGGCTTTTACCCTTTTTCAATGAATTCGACCTCTTCCCCGGTTCTTTGACGTTGGCGAAACAAAAAGTTACATTAACAAGGAGCGCCGCTTGAATCAAGGCCTAAACCGTTGCCCGCCCCGTGCTGCCGGCCTTGCCGAGGGCGGCGGGTTGACTTTTGAACGGCTGCAGGATAAGGGACGGACATCATGCAAGCGGCCCAAATGACAGATGCCGGATGCTGCCGACAGGTGCACATCGGGCCGGTGACGGTGGGCGGCGGCGCGCCGCTGGCGCTCATCGCCGGTCCCTGCGTGATTGAAAGCGCCGAACTCGCCTTCAGCGTGGCGTCCTATCTCAAGGACTGCTGCCGGCAGCTCGACATCCCTCTGATTTTCAAATCCTCCTACGACAAGGCCAACCGCAGCTCGGCAGCCAGCTTCCGCGGTCCGGGGCTGGTGGACGGCCTGGCGGTGCTGGAACGGATCCGGCGGGAGCTGGACATTCCCGTCATCTCCGACGTCCACAGCGTCGAAGAGGTTCAGCCGGCCGCCGAGGTGCTCGACATTCTTCAGATTCCGGCTTTCCTCTGCCGCCAGACCGACCTGCTTCAAGCTGCGGCCCGCACCGGGCGCCCTTTGAATATCAAGAAGGGCCAGTTCCTGGCCCCCTGGGACATGGGCCAGGCGGCGGCCAAGGTGGAGGCCGTCGGCAACCGCCAGATCCTGTTCACCGAGCGCGGCGCCAGCTTCGGCTACAACAACCTCGTGGTCGACTTCCGCGGCATTGCCATCATGCAGTCCATCGGCTACCCGGTGGTCTTCGATGCCACCCACAGCGTCCAGCTGCCCGGCGCCGCCGGCGACCACAGCGGCGGCCAGCGGCAGTTTGCCCCGCTTCTGGCCCGCGCCGCGGTGGCGGCCGGGGCCGATGCCGTCTTCATGGAAGTGCACCCCGAGCCGGACCGCGCCCTGTGCGATGGTGCCAACTCCCTGCCGCTGGAAGCGGTGCCCCCCCTTCTAAGGCAACTGAAATCCATCCAGCGGGCCGTCCGGCCCCCCGACACCTCCACCCCAACCTCATGAACCTGTCGCCTTCCCTGACCCTGGACGCGCGCCTTGCCCGCATCCGCCTGCTGCTGCTTGATGTCGACGGCGTTCTCACCGACGGGCGCCTCTACTACGGCCCCGAAGGCGAATGCCTCAAGGCGTTCAACGTCCGCGACGGCCTGGGGCTGCGCCTGGTCCAGAACGCCGGCATCCAGCTGGGCATCGTCACCGGCCGAAAGGGGCCGGCCCTGGCGGCCCGCTGCCGAGACCTGGGCATTGAGCTGGTTTTTTCCGGGGTCCGGGACAAGCTGGCCCTGCTGCCGACCATTTCCGCCCGCACCGGAGTCCCGGCCGAAGAAACGGCCTTCGTGGCCGACGACCTGGTCGATCTGGCCCTGATGGGAGCCGTGGGCCTGGCAGTGGCGGTGGCCGACGCCGACCCGGCGGTGCGCCGCGCCGCCCACTGGGTCACCGAGGCCCGGGGCGGCCACGGCGCGGTGCGCGAGGTCTGCCAGCGTCTGCTGGTGGCGCAGGGCCGCTGGGATGGAATCGTTGACCAGATGCGGAGCCCCCGATGAGCGTCCGGCGCATCCGCCTGCTTCGGCGCCTTCTCATCGCTGCCATGGTCATGATCTGCCTGGCGGTGGCGGCGGTTTACATCGGTTACCGGCACTTGCGCCGCCAGGCACCGGTCTGGACCAGCACCGTCGACCGGCAGGCCCTCATGAGCATGGAACGGGTCCACCATACCGCCACCCGCGACGGGCGCACCGAGTGGGTTCTCGATGCCCGCCAGGCGCGGACCGACCCGGAAGGGGCCGTGGTGCACCTTGCCGACCTGACGGTACGCTTTTTTCCGGTGGAGGGCGGCCAGATCACCCTCAGTGCCCGCAACGGCCGCCTGCACGTCGTCTCCAGTGACATTGAAGTGCAAGACCGGGTTGTGGTACAAAACGAGGCATACCGGCTGGAAACGGAGAGGCTGGCCTATGATCACGGCCGGCGGCAAATCCGCATCCCGGCGCCGGTGGTCATCCGCGGCCGCCGTGACCGGATCAGCGCCGCGGCCATGACAATTTTCATCGACGACCACCGTGCCGAGCTGGACGGCGCGGTCCAAGGAGTGTTCAGTGGATCGATCCTGCCCTGAAAAAAGGGCCACGATGCTTGCGGCGGCCGCCTGCCTGCTCGTCTTTGCAATGATGACGGCAGCGCCGGCCTTTGCCGACGACGGTGACAAACCGGCGGATCGGGTGTACATTACCGCCGAGCACCTCACGGCCGATACCGCCGGGCGCTGGGCCGAGTTCAGCGGCAAGGTGTGCGCCGAGCAGGGCACCACGGTGATCACCGCCCAGCGGCTCAAGGTGTTTTACGCGCCATCGGCGGCCGCTGCCGAGGGCGCGCCAAACATCGGCCGGATCCAGCGCCTCGAGGCCAGCGGCGAGGTGGTGATCCGGTTCGACCAGCGGGTGGCCGAGGCCGACGAGGCCCGCTACGCTGTCGCCGACCGCGTCCTGGTGCTCGTCGGCGCCCCGGCCCGGGTCACCGAAGGGGAAAACACCGTCACCGGCGGACGCATCATCATGGACCGCGACGAGAACCGTATCAGCGTGGAAAAGCCGGAGAGCGGCAGCGTGGAAGCGGTCTTTTACACCCGGGACCAGGGATTGCAGTAAACCGTGAACCCTCCGGCGCTGCCATGACGACCTTGAGGCTGGAAAATTTGTCCAAACGCTACGGGGACCGGCGCGTCGTCAAGGATGTCAACCTGGCCCTGGACCGCGGAGAGGTGGTGGGGCTGCTCGGCCCCAACGGCGCGGGCAAGACCACGACCTTCTACATGACCGTGGGCATGATCCCGGCCGACGGCGGCCGGGTGTTGCTCGACGACGAGGCGATCACCGAGGCGCCGATGCACCTTCGCGCCCGCCGCGGCCTCGGGTATCTGCCCCAGGAGACGAGCGTCTTCCGCAAGCTGACGGTGGAGCAAAACGTCTTGGCGATCCTCGAACTGCTGGGGGTCAAACGGCCGGAGCGCCAGGCGCGCACCGCCGGGCTGCTGGCCGAGCTGGGGATCCAGCGCCTGGCCCGCAGCCGCGCCGGGGACCTGTCCGGAGGAGAGCGGCGCCGGCTGGAAATCTCCCGGGCACTGGCCACCGACCCGTCCTTCATGCTGTTGGACGAACCGTTTGCCGGCATCGATCCCCTGGCCGT
>DQXI01000238.1 GCA_011042305.1 Desulfobacteraceae bacterium | reverse complement strand
CACGAAGGCGTTGAGAAATTCCCCGCACCAGAAGGCTGCCAGGCTGGCCAGGACCATTCGGGGCGCTTGCCCCAGCACCGTGGCGTAGGCGGCTTGGTCCTCGAAAAATGCCGGCGCCGGCATGGCGATGGTCAGCAGGGCGAAGGTCACCATGAGGCAGTTGGCGGCAAAGCCGGTCCAGATGACCAGACGGGCGCGCCGATAGCCGTAAACCTCGGTGCACACGTCGCCCAGGATGTAGGTGATGGGAAAAATCAGGACAGCGGCGGGCAGCGCCACGCCGGCGATCGCAATGAGACGCCCGGCAATGAGGTTCGAGACGAGTAGGCAGGCCACGAAAATGGCCGTCAGGACAACGAACCGGCTGGAGTGACCCTCCGCCGCGGACGCGGCAGCGGGGCGGGAGACACGAGGCATTGAAAAGGCTCCTATTTTGGTAAGGCGGGTGGTTTCCGACCGCCGTGATGGGACGCTCCCTACCATGACCACCGGTCGGCGTCAAGGAGGGCGGCGTTGTGGGGGGAGCGGGCTTTCCCTGCCCCCCAAAAGCCCTGGCTTTGTTTCCCTCGGTCCGCCGCGAAAATTGAAACCATGTCAGGGTTTGACCCGGGCCCCATCTCGTAGTAAATACGGTTGTCTCCCAGAAAAAAATCGAAAAAACAGACAGGAGTGGCACCCATGGATGATCCGTTGGTCTGTACGTGGAAAGGCTGGACCGGTCGTTTGGATGGCAAAGGCAACGGAGGTTCCGCAGACGACGACACCCCATTCAGGGCTGTGCTGGGGTGGAAGGGGCTTGTGGTCTGGGATCCGGAAGTCGATCCGGTGGATCTGCTGCGGGCCTACCTGGAAAAGGTCCGGGACGAGTCCTGCGGACAGTGCACGCCCTGCCGGGAAGGTACGGTGCGGTTGTGTGCCATCATGGATCGAATCTGCAACGGTGAGGGGCGTCCCGGCGACCTGGAAGAGATCGCCGCTATGGCGCGCTTCATTTCCGATGCGGCGCGCTGCGATGTCGGCCTGTTTGTCGCACCGCCCACCCTGGAGATGCTCCAGCGCTACCGCGGCGTTTTTGAAGCCACCATTCGCGAAAAGCGCGTGGTGCCCCGCAACCGCTACGAGGCCGCCGTGGCGGCACCGTGCATGAGCGCCTGTCCCTCCAACGTCGATGTACCGGCCTACGTGGAGGCAATCCGTCTGAACAAACTGGCAGAGGGCTTGGCCGTGGTGCGGCGTGACTGCCCCATGCCGGGCACCATCGGCCGTGTCTGCGTGCGCCCCTGCGAAGCCAACTGCCGGCGGGCGCTGGTGGATGCCCCCATCTCCATCCGGGCGCTCAAGCGCTATCTGGCCGACCACGAAATGCACACCGGGGCCGCCCCGAAATTGGAAGCGGCCCCGCCCCGCGAAGACCGCGTGGCGGTGGTGGGGGCCGGGCCGGCCGGGCTGTCCTGTGCCTTCTACCTGGGGCAGCGTGGCTACCGCACCACGATTTTCGAAGCCCAGGAGAAGGCCGGCGGCATGGCCTCTTTCGGCATCCCTTCCTACCGGCTCCCGCGGGATGTCATCGCCTATGAAGCATCCTTGGTGGAGCAGCTTGGCGCCGAAATCCGCTACGGTGTCCGGGTGGGCGAGGACATCAGCATCGAGGAGCTTGGCCAACAGGGCTACCGGGCCGTATTTTTGGGCGTCGGCGCGCCGGAATCCTCCAAGATGCGCTGCGAGGGCGAGGACGCCGGCTACGAATGCTTCATGCCCGGAGTCCATTTTCTCGCCGAGGTGGCCCGGGGGCGTCGGCCCATCGAGGGCGAGAAGCTGGTGGTGGTGGGCGGGGGCAACGTGGCCATGGACTGTGTCCGCTCGGCCCTGCGCATCGGTTTCAAGGACGTCAACCTCCTCTATCGACGCACCGAGGCTGAAATGCCGGCCGACCCCCAGGAGATTCACGAGGCCAAGGAAGAGGGGGTCAAGTTTCACTACCTGGTGGCGCCGGTGCGCATCGTGGAAGCAGGCGGCCGGGTGCGGGGCCTGGAGTGCCGGCGCATGACTCTGGGCGAGCCGGACAAAAGCGGCCGGCGCCGCCCCGTGCCGGTGGAAGGGTCGGAGTTCGTCATCGAATGCGACGCCATCATCCCGGCGGTGGGGCAGGTTTGCATGGTGGACTGCGTCCTGCCCGAGGCCGAGAACCTGACGCCGTGGAAGACGTTGGTGGTGGACCAGATGACCTTCCAGTCCCAAAAACCGACGGTGTTCGGCGGGGGCGACTGCGTCACCGGACCGTCCACCCTCATCGCCGCCCTGGCCGCGGGAAAGAAGGCGGCGTATCACATCGCCCAGTACCTTGAAGAAGGCAATGTCCAACCCACCGTTTCCGAGGTGCTGAAAGCGATTGTCAACAACAGCGAGGTGTTGGACCGGAACGAAACCTGGCCTTTCCACGATGTCACCGAGAGGTTCGATCCGCCGGTGATGGCCCCCGAGGTACGCAAGACCAATTTCGAGGAAGTCGAGGGCTGCTTGAACCAGGCCCAAGCCACCGCCGAAGCCTACCGCTGCCTGCGCTGCTATCGCATCGCGGTGGCGGCCCTCCGGGCTTCCTAGTCCATCTCGCCGAAAGCCTTGAACCTGCCGCCCGTGCCGGCTTCTGCCGTTGCGGGCGGTTTTTTCGTTATGTGAGGGGGGATTGTCCCCCCGTCAGTGGCCTGCCCCGGCGCAAAGCGCCTTGAGGCGGCTGAGCCAGCTCCAGGAAAATCCTTCTGGGCGGCAAGGCCAAATGGCGTTGTTGGCAAAAACCGGATCGGCTTCCAGGTCGTAACGCGAGGCACGCTTGGCTGCCGGCCAGAGGGGGGTGCCGGCGATGGGGCTATAGTGGGCCGGAATCGGCGTGACCCCTGCGGCGCGCACCGCGGCGATGGCCGCTTCCACCGCTTCCAGCGGCTGGTCCGGCAGGCCCACGAGCAGATAGGCGCCGATCTGGTCGCTGGTGAAGCCGGCGCGCTGGAGGCAGTCCACCGCGCGCTGAAACTGCCCCGCACTCACCTTGGCGTCCAGGCGGCGCCGGTGCTCGAAATCGGTGGTTTCCAGGCCGAGGCGGATCGTTGTCATGCCGGCGCGCCGCATGGCCCGGGCCACCCGGTCGTCGATGCAGCCGATGTGCAGGGCGTTGGGGGTGTGGAGGCGCAGGCCCAACCCGGCGGCGGCGATGCGATCGAACAGGGGCAGGGCGTGGGCTTCGGCATCCACCAGGAGCGCATCGTCGTAGAAGGCCACGTCGCGCACCCCGAAGCGCCGGTGCCAGTGGACGATCTCCTCGAAGACAAGCTGCGGATTGCGCCGCTGGCGCACCGGTGCCAGGATGGCCGCGGCGCAGTAGGCGCAGCGGTACGGGCATCCGCGGGCCGTGAGCAGGGGAATGAAGGGCACCCGGCGCTGCAAGTCCAGGGCCGGCAGCGGATGGGTGTCCAGGTCGTCCGGGTCGAAGCGCCAATCCGGCCGGTAACCGGTAAGCTCGGCCGCCACTTCCAGCACGGCTCTTTCGCCGGCCCCGGTCACCACGTGGTCGGCGCCGGAATGGCGCCGGGCGTGATCGGGCAGCAAGGTGGAATAGATGCCGCCCAGCACCACCGGGCGTCCGGGAAAGGCCCGCTTGAGCTCGGCGATGGTCTCGGCCACCCCCGATGCCCAGTAGGTCATCAGGCCGGTGACCAGGATCAGATCCGGCGGCGTCATGGCGGCCAGGTCCTGGCGTAGCCAATCCACCGGAATTCCGTAGCGCGAGAAGGTGCGCGGCACGTCGGACAACCCCGGCGGCTTGGCGATGGGGGTCTTGAAAAACGGCCCGCGTCCCTGGCGTTGCGGCGAAGGGGAGGTCCTCGCCCGGGGGTGGAACCGGTCCAGGCAGTCGTAGTAGGTCACCGAGTAGTCGTGCCGGCGCAGGATGGCCGCCAGCAGGAGCAGGCCCAGAGGGCGGGCCCAGAAGTCGTAGGCGGCAAAATCGTGAATCCAGGGATTGACCAGCAAAACGCGGGGGGCGGCGGGGCTCACGGGTCAGGGAAGTACTGCATGGAGGTTTTTTTCAGTTCGCGGCGGCTGAACAGCAGGATGTAGTCCGATATCCCGGTGCGGCGGGAGAGATCCTCGGCGATGGCCTGGCAGGTCTCCCGGTCGCCGGCATGGATCATGGTGTAGAGGTTGTACGGCCAGCGGGCGTTGGGATCGCGGCGGTAGCAGTGGGACACGCTGGGCGAGGCGGCCATGATCTGGCCCACCTCGGTGACGCGCGCTTCGGGCACTCGCCAGGCCCCCATGGCATTGGCGGCAAAACCGGATTTTTGATGGCGCAAGGTGGCGCCGAAACGGCGGATCACGCCGCGGTCACACAGATCGCGCAAGACGGTCAGCAACTGCGCTTCCGAGATGCCCAAGCGCTCGGCGATCAGCCGATAGGGCCGCTCGGTGACGGGCAGGTCGCCTTGAATCGAGGCGATGACGCGTTTTTCCAGGTCGCTGAGCATGGGCGCATTAAAGGGTAAAAGAGGCCGAAAAGCAAGAGCTCGGCCGAAGCGGAAATTTCAAGTCTCAAATTTCAGATGACGGGTCGTTCCGGTCGGGAAACAGGTTCCGGATTTCCTCGGCCGTGGCCCCGCAGACGCCCCGCTCGGTGATAAAGCCGGTGACCAGGCGAGAGGGGGTGACGTCGAAGGCGTAGTTGCCCGCCGGGCTTTCGGCCGGCGGCACCAGCACCCGCACGATCCGGCCGTCGGCCCGGCCCTGCACGTAGCGCACCTCGTCGGGATCCCGGGCCTCGATGGGAATCTGGGCGACGCCGTCGTCCAGGCGCCAGTCGAAGGTGCTCGAAGGCAGGGCCACGTAGAAGGGCACCCCGTTGTCATATGCCGCCAGGGCCTTGAGGTAGGTGCCGATCTTGTTGGCCACGTCGCCGGCGGCGGTGGTGCGGTCGGTGCCCACGATCACCAAGTCTACCATGCCGTGCTGCATGAGATGGCCGCCGGCATTGTCGGTGATCACGGTGTGGGCAATGCCGCGCCGGGCCAGCTCCCAGGCCGTCAGGCGGGCTCCCTGGTTCAGGGGCCGTGTCTCGTCCACCCAGACGTGCACGTCGATGCCGGCCTCGACGGCGGCATAGATGGGTGCGGTGGCCGTGCCGTATTCGACGCAGGCCAGCCACCCGGCGTTGCAGTGGGTGAGCACGTTGACCGGACCGCCTTTTTTCGCCGCGACGGCTCCGATCAACGGCAGGCCGTGGCGGCCGATGCGGCGGCAGTTGTCTGCCTCCTCCTCGGCGATTTTCGCCGCCAGTGCCAGGGCCGCAGCCTTGCGAGCGGCCGGGGGCGTTGCCAGGAGTATCTCCAGCGCCCGGTCCACGGCCCAGGTGAGGTTGACCGCCGTGGGGCGGGCCGAGCGGATCCGCCGGGCTTCCTGTCGCAGGCGGGCATCGTCGATGCCGGCCCTTTCGTTGGCGCAAGCCACATACATCCCGTAGGCTGCCGTGACGCCGATGAGCGGCGCCCCGCGCACCACCATTTCCACGATGGCCTCGATCACCGCGTCCACGCTGGCCAGATCCATCACCACCAGTTGGTGGGGCAGTTGGCGTTGATCGATGACCCGCACCGTCTCGGTGGCCGGGTCGAACCAGATGGGACGCGTGGGGATGGCGTTGGATGTCATCGCACCTTCCTTTGTTGGGGTGTTTCAGCTTACCGGCGGTTTACACGAAAAGCGGCACCAGGGCAAAGCGGACCACGTCCACCAGGCCCTGGTCGGTGAGCTTGAGCTCGGGAATCACCGGCAGCGCGAGAAACGAGAGGGTCATGAACGGATCGCTCAACCGTCCGCCCAGCGTGCGCACCACCGCGTTGAGCCGGTCGAGCCGATCGCGGACCGTTTCCACCGGCTCAAGGCTCATCAACCCGGCCACCGGCAGCGGCAGGCGGCTGTGAACCCGGCCGTTGGCGGCGACGGCCAAGCCGCCGCCCATCTCGGCCACGGCGGCGATGGCAGTGCGCAGATCCTCATCTTCCACGCCCACGGCGATGATGTTGTGGGAGTCGTGGGCCACGCTGGAGGCCAGGGCGCCGCGTTTCAGGCCGAAGCCGCGCACGAACCCGATGCCGGTCTGCCCGCGGCCGCTGTAGCGCTCCACCACCGCCAGCTTGAGCAGGTCCCGGGACGGGTCCGCCACCGCCAGGCCGTCCCTGACGCTTGCCGTCGCCTGGCCGCTGCCGGTGACGACTTGCCCGGGCACCAGTTCGATGACCCGGACCTGGCCGCCGTTGGCGGGCACGGCCAGGTTCAAGGACGAGGCGTCCAGCCGCATCACGGTGGGAGCTACCGGGCTGGAGGTGTCGTCTTCCAGGATCATGGCTCCCCCTGCGGCCACCTGTTGTCCGCCAGCCCACACCTGGCCGACGGCAAGCTGCTCCAGGTCGTCGAGAATCACCACGTCGGCCCGCCGGCCGGGGGCCAGGGCCCCGCAGCGGCGCAGGCCGAAATACGTGGCGGGCGTGAGGGTGGCCAGGCGGATGGCGCGCACCGGGTCCATCCCAGCGGCGATGGCCCGGCGTACCAGGGCGTCGATGTGTCCTTCGGCGATGAGATCGTGGGGATGCCGGTCGTCGGTGCACCACATGATGCGCGGCCAGTTGTCGTCGTTGACGATGGGCAGCAGGGCGTCGAGATTCTTGGCGCCGGTGCCTTCGCGGATCATGATGCGCATGCCGGCGGCGAGTTTTTCCAGGGCCTCTTCGGGCCGGGTGCACTCGTGGTCGCTGCCCACCCCGGCGGCGATGTAGGCTGCCAGGCCTGCTCCCCCCAGTCCCGGGGCGTGACCGTCCACCGGCTTGCCCCGTGTTTCGGCGGCGGCGATCTTGGCCAGCACTTCGGTATCGGCGGCCAGTACGCCGGGAAAATTCATCATTTCCGCCAGGGCTACGATACGCGGATGGGACCAGAAACGCTCCAGGTCGGCGGCGCCCAGGCGGGCGCCGGCGGTTTCCATGGCGGTGGCCGGCACACAGGAGGACAGGGCGAAGAGACACTGCAAGGGCAGCCCCTCGCTGGCGGCCAGCATGTAGTCGATGCCCGCGGTGCCCAGGACATTGGCGATCTCGTGGGGGTCGGCCACTACCGTGGTGGTGCCGTGGGGCAGCACGGCCCGGGCGAACTGGGCCGGTACGCTCATGGCGCTTTCGATGTGCACGTGGGCGTCGATGAAACCGGGCGCGGCCCAGCGTCCGCCCAGGTCGATTTCCCGCCGCGCGGGACGCCGCTCCAGGGCCGCGATGTATCCGCCGTGAATAGCGATGCAGCCCTCGTAAATGCGGCCGTCGAAGACGTTGATGATCCTGGCATGGGTCAACAGCAGGTCACAGTCGATTTGGCCCTGGGCCGCCTGGATCAGCGATTTAAGCGACATGAACAGCTCTTCGTGGCAACGGCAAAAGGAAATTCCGAAATAAATCCAGTCAATGCGCCGGGACGATCCTGGCGGCCACCTGCCGCACATCTGCCAGGATTTGGTCCACGTCGGCGGTCTGCAGGATGCCGTCGTGCACCACCATTTGCCCGTCGACGAGAACGTGGCGAACGTCGGCGGCCGTGGCAGCGTAAACCACCGTCGAGGCCGGGTGGTAGACCGGCACGAGGTGGGGACGGTCCGCGTGCAGGACGACAATGTCCGCCCGTTTGCCCGGCTCCAGGCTGCCCACCGCATCGCCAAGGCCGATGGCCCTGGCCCCGGCGCTGGTGGCCATTTCCACCACCTGCCGCGCATCGGCCACCGTGGGGCGGCCCGTGGTGACTTTGTGCAGCTTGGCGGCGGTGTCCATCTCCCGCAGCAGGTCCAGGTCGTTGTTGCTGGCGCAGCCGTCGGTACCCAGGCCCACCGTGATGCCCGCCTCCAGCAAAGCCGGCACCGGCGCCACGCCCGAGGCCAGTTTCATGTTGCTCTGGGGGTTGTGGGACACGGCCACCCGGCGCCTGGCCAGGATCGCGATGTCGTCCCGGTCCACCCACACGGCATGTACCGCCAGGCTGCGATCATCCCAGATGCCTAAATGCTCCAGCCAGGCCACCGGCGAGAGCCCGTGGGCCGCGATGCTTTCGCGCCGCTCGGCCTCGGTTTCGGCCACGTGGATCTGGAACAGGCACCCGGCCGCGCGGGCCGCCCGCTTGGCGCGTACCAGGGTGTCCCGGCCGCAGGCGTAGGGCGAGTGGCAGAAAATGGCCGGGTGGATGCGTGAGCACTTGTTTTGCCAGCGGTTGACGAAGTTCCCGGCCGCTTCCACGTTGCCGGCGGCATCCGGCACCCCCGGGGCCGGAAAATCCACCACGCCCTGCCCGATGACACCGCGCAGGCCCATGGCGGCCGCCGCTTCGGCCACCTGGTCGGCGAGAAAGTAGCCGTCGCAGCAGCAGGTGGTTCCCCCGAGCAGCAGCTCGGCGCAGGCCAGGCGGGTGCCGCGATCGACCGTTCGGGCGTTGATGTGGCGCGCCTCGGCGGGAAAGATGTAGCTTTCCAGCCACTGCATCAACGGCAGGTCGTCGGCCAGGCCGCGGAACAAGGTCATGGGCAGGTGGGTGTGGGTGTTGACCAAGCCCGGCATCACGATGCCGCCCTCGGCGTCGATCCGTTGTCGTGCCGGGGGCGGCGGTTGGCCGGGCGCCCAGGGGCCCACTTCGACAATGCAGCCATCGCGGATGACGACCATTCCGGGCCGGTGGATGTCGAAGGCCGGATTGACCGTCATCACGATGCCGTTGTAGATAACCAGGTCGTTGGAATCCATGGGCCCCTCTTTTACCGCCCCGGGCCGCAGCTGTCCAGCCGGTGCGCGGGGTTGTGGGCCGGTTTGCAAGCCGGGGCCAGGATTCCCCTCCCCCGCGTTTTCTGGCTTCGACCCGGAATCCGTGTCGTCCGGCCGATTGCGGATTTCTTTCAGGGGGGCGTCAAGACCGTTTGCCCTGGCGCGCACCGAAATGGATGGAGGCCATGCCCGAACAAGAGCTGGTGATCTACAATGCAACGGTGGTGACCATGGACGCGGATAGCACGATCCTGCCCCGCGGCTACGTGATGGTGCGCGACGGCGGCATCGCGGCCGTGGAAGCGGGGGATCCGCCCGCCACCGCCGGCGGCGAGCGGCTGGATGCCGAAGGCGGGCTGGTTCTGCCCGGGTTGATCAACACCCATACCCATGCCGCCATGACGTTGTTTCGCGGCTTGGCCGACGACCTACCGTTGATGCAGTGGCTGGAAAGCTACATCTTTCCCGCCGAGGCGCGCATGGATGCCGCGTTCGTGCACACCGGCGCCCGCCTGGCCTGCGCCGAAATGATTCGCGCGGGGATCACCTGCTTTTGCGACATGTACCTGTTCGCCCACGAGGTGGCCCGGGCCGCCAGGGACTGCGGGGTGCGGGCGGTGGTGGGGGAGGTGCTCTACGATTTTCCCTCGCCCAACTACGGTCCCATCGAGGCCGGCTTCGCCTACACCCGCGAACTCATCGAGACCTGGCGGGGCGATCCCCTGGTCTCGGTGGCCGTTCAGCCCCACGCGCCGTACACCTGCCGGCCGGAGCTGCTCCGGGAAGCCGATCGCATCGCCCGCCATTACGACGTGCCGCTGGTGATGCACCTGGCGGAGACTGACGGTGAAACCCGCCAGATCCAGGAGCGTTACGGGCTGCGGCCGGTGGCCCATCTCGACCGCCTCGGCCTGTTGCACGCCAACCTGATCGCCGACCACGCCGTCTGGCTGACAGCCGATGAAATCGCCCTGATGGCCCAAAGGGGCGTGCGGGTGGCCCACTGCGTCGAGAGCAACATGAAGCTGGCCTCGGGGGTGGCGCAGTTGCCCGAGCTGCTGGCCGCCGGCGTGACGGTGGGGCTGGGCACCGACGGCTGCGCCAGCAACAACGACCTGGACCTGTTCGGGGAAATGGACACCGTGGCCAAGCTGCACAAGGTGCAGCGGCTGGACCCGACGGTGATGGATGCGGCCACGGTGCTGCGCCTGGCCACCATCGAAGGGGCCCGGGTCCTGGGGCTGGCCCACCGCATCGGTAGCCTGGAGACGGGCAAGCGGGCCGACCTCATCGTGGTCGACACCCGCCAGCCGCATCTCACCCCGCTCTACAACCCGGTCTCGCACCTCGTCTACGCGGCCCGCAGTGCCGACGTGCGTCACACGGTGATCGACGGCCGCCTGGTGATGCGCGATCGGCGCCTGCTCACCATCGACCTTGCGTCCCTGCTGGACCAGGCCCGGGCCAAGGCGGCCCTGGTGACTTCCTGGGTGGCTTGAATCCGATCGGGGTTGCTCTCAAAGCGCGGCGATCACTGCTTCCACCAAGGTCGCCAGGCGCGGGGCGGCCGCGCTGGCCACGGCTACGATCTCTTCCAGGGTGGCGGGCACCGGTCGGTCCGGGTTGTTGACGTTGGTGATGGTGGACAGCCCCAGCACCCGCATGCCGGCATGCGCCCCGGCGATGGTTTCCATCACGGTGGAAAAACCCACCGCATCGGTACCGATGATTTTCAGAAAGCGGACCTCCGCCGGGGTTTCCAGCGAGGGGCCCCGCAGCCCGGTGTAGACCCCTCGACGCAGCGTGAAGCCCGCCTCTTGGGCCTTGCGGTGGGCCAGGGCTTCCAGGCCCGGATCGTAAACGCGCGACATGTCCGGGAAACGCGGCCCCCATCGCTCCTCGTTGGGCCCGCAGAGCGGGTTGACCCCGGTGAGGTTGATGTGGTCGCGGATGTGCATGATATCTCCCGGAACGAAATCCGGGTTGAGCCCGCCGGCGGCGTTGGTCACCACGAGGCAGGTCACCCCCAGCTCCTGCATGACGCGGACGGGAAAGGTGACTTGCAGCGGATCGTAGCCCTCGTAGAGGTGAAACCGCCCCTTGCAGGCCAGCACCAGGCGGCCGGCCACCCGGCCCAGCGACAGCTGGCCCGGATGCCCGGCGACGGTGGAGCGGGGAAAATGGGGCAAGTCCTCGTAGTCGAAATCGACGGTCGCGGACATCTCGGGCACCGCGGCACCCAGGCCGGTGCCGGTGATCAGGCCCACTTCGGGCGAACCGGAGATGTGGCGGCGGATACGGCGGGCCGTTTCTTCGGCCATTGGCTTGTAGCGGATCATGGCACCTCGATTCGGTTGCCGGGTCGGTCGAGCCGGTGCGCCGAGCATAGCAAAAACCTGGCGGCCGGGAAACCGCCAGGCGGCTCAAAATTTTCCGGAAGGCGTCCCGGCCCAGCGACCCATGCGCCGTTTGGTCAAGGGCCGCGAGGTCCCTGATGGTCCCGCCATTTGCTTGAGATTTCATTGACATCCCCAGGCGTTTGTGAAATGTTTTCAGCGGGAAAATTTACCCGCCCGCGCCCCGCGCCTAGCGATCTGGCCGACATCGATGCGGCGACCCTGGTGGCTGTGGACCGCATCATCGCCGCCCACCGGCAAACCCCGGGCGCCATCGTTACCGTGTTGCGCCGAGCCCGTGGTCGGCCGCGTGTATTACGTGTTGCGCCCGGAGGAAGGCGCTACCTGCGAGGACGGGTGTTGTCCCAGTCGAAACCGCGAGAGGTATCGGTAACTTTTAGCTGCGGCAGGTCTTTCCCATGTCCATGAAAATCTACGAAGTCCGCGATATTCTCAAGGCCCAAGTGCTGCACGGCGATGACCACCTGGACGACATCGTCCTGGCCGGCGGGGGGGCCGACCTGATGGAGGACGTGCTGTCGGCGGCGGCCAAGTCGGCGGTTTTGCTCACCGGCCTGACTACCGAACAGGTGTTGCGCACCGCCAAGATCGCCGGGGTCGGCTGCGTGGTTTTCGTGCGCGGCAAGCGTCCCCCCGACAATGTCGTGGCCTTGGCCCAGTCCTACGATCTGCCTGTTCTCTTGACGCGCTATTCGCTGTTTGTCGCCTCCGGGCGCCTTTACATGAACGGCCTGCGGGGGCTGGACGGATCCTGGTGATGCGGCGTGCGCGGGCCGCGACGGTTCAACATCGATAGCGACAGGGTTGACAAAATCGCACGGCACAAAGGATAAAGGGTTTCGTTGAGCATTGGCGGGGGCCCCTGGCGCGCCCGCCCCGCGTCCATCCTTAAAACAAGCCGAGAGGAAACCATGCTGCAAGCCTTGATCTTGATGGGGGGGCTCGGTGTGGCGGTCGGCGTCTGCCTCGCCATTGCATCCAAAATCTTTTATGTCTACGTCGATCCGCTGATCGAGGCCGTGGAGGCGGCCCTGCCGGGGGCCAACTGCGGCGGTTGCGGGTACCCGGGATGCAGCGCCAATGCTGCGGCCATCGTCGCCGGAACGGCCGCTCCCAACAGTTGCGTGGCGGCGGGGGAAGAAACGGCCCTTGCCATCGCGGAATTGCTCGGTGTCAAAATCGAGGCGCGCGAGCCGGACATCAGCCGTCCGGGCTGCACCTACGGCGTGGCCGAGGCCGATACCAAGTTCGACTACGACGGCATCGGCGACTGCCGTGCGGCGGCCCTGCTCAGCGGTGGAATGAAGGTGTGCGCCATCGGCTGCCTCGGCCTGGGCTCCTGCGTGCGGGCCTGCCAGTTCGACGCCCTGCACATGGGACCGGACGGCCTGCCGGTGGTGGACGCCGAAAAATGCACCGGGTGCGGCGCCTGCGAACGGGTCTGCCCCAAGCACATCATCACCCTGAGTTCGGTTTCCCGGCGCATTCTCCACGAGTACACCCAGTCCGATTGCACCACCCCCTGCCAGCGGGTCTGCCCGGCCGGCATCGATATCCGTACCTACATCCGCCAGATCGCCGAGGGCGATTATCACGGGGCCGTGCAAACCATCAAGGAGCGCAACCCGTTCCCGGCGGTCATCGGCCGCATCTGCCCGCGGCCCTGCGAGGACCAGTGCCGACGCCAACTGGTCGATGAACCGGTGGCCATCAACTTCCTCAAGCGCTTCGCCGCCGACTACGAGCGCAGCCACGGCGGCCCCATCCTGCCGTACAAGGCCCCGGACACCGGCCGGCGCCTGGCCGTCATCGGCGGCGGGGTGGAAGGCCTCTCGGCCGCCTTTTTCGCTGCCCGCCTCGGCCACGGTGTCGTGGTGTACGAATCTTCGGACCAGCTGGGCGGCCTGCTGCGTACCGCCATCGCCCGCAACCGGCTGCCAGCATCGGTCCTGGAGGAAGACCTGCGGTCAGTGGAGGCCCTGGGCGTGGAGACGCGCACCGGCCAGACCCTGGGGCGCGACATGACCGTGGCCGGCCTGCTGGCCGAAGGCAACGAGGCGGTGCTGCTGGCCACCGGCGGGTGGGACGGCCGCTTGGCGGCTCTGCGGACCGCTCCCCCGCCCCCGATGGTTCCCGGGACCTGGCTGCTCATCGACGTGATGCGGCTTCGCAGCAAAGGCGAGGGGGAGTCGGCCTTTAATGGAGATGTGGTGGTGTACGGCGGCGGCGAATTGGCCCTGGCCGCGGCGAGCCGCTGCCGGGAGCTGGGCGCGGCCCGGGTGACGGTGGTGTTGCGCGGCAAGGCCCCCGAAAGCGCCGCGCCCGCCGGCGAGGGCATCGAAGTGATGACCGCCACGGCGGTGGACGCCCTCTACGGCAGCGGGTCTGCCCTTACCGGATTGAGCCTGCGGAACCTGGACAGCGGCGAAATCTCCCTTGTGGCTGCCCAGCACCTGGTGATGGCCGCCGGCCGCCTGCCGGAATTGATCTTCCAAAGCGACAGGCCCGGCGACGCCGAGGCCGACACCCCCTCGGAAAACTGGACGGCCCGCTCCCCCTACAAGGCGCCCCTGAATGCCGCCGAAGGCGGTATGGGGCTCTTTTCAGAGGCGGACGTGCTCAGCGATTTTCCCGCCGCCATCAAGGCCATCGCTGCCGGTCGGCGCCTGGCTGCAGCCGCCCATCGCCTGATGTATGGCGGCGACCTGGCGCTGCCCGAAAATGTCCTCACCCCCCACAGCGTGGTGCAAAACGTGGACCATGTTGAGGGCGTGTTGCCCGAGCCGCGTGAGATCATGCCGCTGTGCCGCGAGACTGCGCCGGGGGCGGAGGTGGAGATCGAGCAGGGGTTCGACGAAGCCCAGGCCCGGCGCGAGGCGGCCCGCTGCCTGCAGTGCGGCCTGATCTGCTACCGACACACGACGGCCCGGGTACCCGGCGATGCGCCGGCCGTGGCGGGGGAAGCCCGGCCGGAGGGATGACCCCGCAAGCCGTTTAATCAAGTCCAAATTGCCCCCCGCCGCCGGCGGGGGCGTGTTTTTAGCGGTCGCCCCGGCCGAAGGTGCAAGGAGCTTTTTTTCAATGGCCACCGAAGAAGGAATCGTCACCAAGGTCGACGGTGCGTTGGCCGAAGTGCGGACGGTGAAAAGCGAGGCCTGCGCCGCGTGCAGCGCCAAGGAGTTTTGTCACGACGGCGGCCGGGAGATGACCGTCTCGGTGCTCAACCATGCCAAGGCCCGCCCCGGCGACCGGGTGCGCTTGGAAATCGCCACCGGCGCCTTTGTCAAGGTGATGTTTCTGCTGTACATCATCCCGATACTGGCCCTGTTGGCCGGCGCCCTGGTCGGCCTGGCCCTCTCCGGCGACAAGGCGGCCGTCCTGGGTGCCCTGGTCGGTTTTGCCATCGCCGTGGCCTTCGTCCGCGTCAAGGGACGCCGCATGGGCAACATGGCCGCCTACCAGCCCCGGATCGTACGCGTCCTGGAGCGCTGTACGGCGGTCGACATCAACCAGCCTGCCGCTTAAATGCCTTCCAATCCGGATTTTTTGGATCGCCGTTATTTTTTCGATGACGGGCTGCGTTTCGCCTGCCAGCGTTGCGGGGCCTGCTGCGGCGGTGCACCCGGACTGGTATGGGTCGGTGGCCGGGAAGCGGCGGCCATCGCCGATTTCATGCACTGCCCCTCGGCGGCGGCGGCCGAGTTTTTCATCCCTCGCGGCCAGGGGTTTGCCGTCCGGGAGTACTCCGACGGGCGCTGCTGGTTCTACGAGCAGGGGTGCCGGATCTACCCGTTGCGGCCCATGCAGTGTCGCATCTATCCGTTTTGGCTGGTTCATCTGCGCTCGGAAGAGAGCTGGCAGGCGGCGGCGCGCCAGTGCCCGGGGATAGGCCAAGGGCGGTTGTACACCAGAGCGGAGATCCTGGATTTCGTGGCCCTGGACCGGCGCCTGTGCCAGCTGGCCGACTTTATTCCCTATCCGGCTTGAGATCCACCAGGGTCGCCCCCCAGCCGCCGGCCTCCGGCGGCGCCGGGCGGAAGTCGGCCACCAGCGGGTGGCGCGCCAGGATCGCCTCCACGCGGCGGCGCAGGATGCCCTGGCCCTTGCCGTGGATGATGCGCACCGAGCCGATCCGCTTCTCGAGGCAGGCCTCGAAGTAGTCGTCGAGCAGGTTGCGCACGTCCCGGGGATGGAAGGTGTGAAGATCCAGGATGTCGGTGATGGGAAATTCGACGGGATCCATGATACTTTCAAACCTGGGATTTGAGCGTTGAAATTTGTCCTGATTTGTCTGTTGCCGATTTTTGCCTACCTGCTCGGTTCGATCCCCTTCGGTCTGCTGCTGGCCCGCATCTTTGCCGGCGCCGACCTGCGCCGGCTCGGCAGCGGCAACATCGGCGCCACCAACGTGCGCCGGGTGGCGGGAAACCGGCTGGGGCTGACCGTCCTGCTGCTCGATGCCGCCAAGGGGGCGTTGCCGGCGCTGGCGGCCGCCGCCCTGGTGGACCCGGCCGGCGCCCTCGGCGCCGCCTACACCGGCCTGGTGGCCGCGTGCGCCGTGGCTGGCCACCTGTTCCCCGTTTACCTGAAATTTCGTACCGGCGGCAAGGGAGTGGCCACCGCCGCCGGCGCCTTTCTCGTGCTGGCCCCCGCCGCCCTCGGCCTCAGCCTGCTGGTTTTCGTCCTCGTGGTCTGCCTCACCGACCGGGTGTCGGCGGGCTCGCTGGCCGCTGCCGTCTTCCTGCCCCTGGCGGTCCACCTCACGGCCAAGCCTTTGACGTTGACCTTGTGGGCCGTGGTGGTCGGCGTCCTGATCGTCTGGCGCCACCGCGCCAACATCCGCCGCCTGCTCGCCGGCCGCGAGCCGCGCGCCGGGCTTTGAGCCGACCTGCAACCGCATCCGGCGTCCGGAACTCCTCGGGGCCGGCAGAGCGTTGAAAAAGGGGGGCTGTCCATTATCAGGGATAAACCCCGTCAATTGGACCTGGCACCGGACAGGGTACGGGATGCGATCGAGTGGGCGCGTCGCAAGCGACCCCCGTTGTCATCGACGCCAACGTGGTCGTTTCGGCCTTGCTGGAGACCATTTCAGCGGATCAGTCTGGTGAATCCCGGGGGTGAGTCGTTGGGTTTTATTGTATCAAATCCAGGTGTGCGTTTTATATCCCCTGGATTTCCTGCGGCTAACCTTTCAATCCGAACAAGAGTCCGAGCACGAGCACAGATGTCGTGTAGCCCATGGGCTACACTTGTCAAGTTTTAAATTCCGCTTTCGGGGTCTGGCGATCGCGGTGTGATTCTGCGGTAGGTTCCAAAAGAAAAGCAGCGCAGCTTGGTCCCGGGAGGATGGCTGCGCTGCTTTTCTTTTTGCAACTTGGGGTCAGTCTGCCGCCGGAGTGCTGTCTGTGGCCGTTTCGGACGGTGATTCCGCGCCGTTTTCCGGCTTCTTGCGGCGGCGGCGGGGCCGGCGGCGGCGTTTCTTGGGCTTGGGGTTCTCGGTGGCCGGCGCCGCTTCGGCCGGTTGGGCCGCCGGCGGCGTTTCGCTCTTCGCGGCAGGGGCGGCTTTCGCTTCCGGCGCCGGCACCGCGGCGGCGGGGGCTTCGTTTTCCGGCTGCGGTTCCGGTTCGGGCGGGGCGAAGCCGAAGAAGGTGCCGGGGAAATAGTCCGGCGGGCGCTTGGGGATTGGTTTGGGCTGGGACTTCTCGCGCACCCGGGGGCCGGCCGGACCGTTTTTGCGTCCCTCGCCGCCGCGGGACGGCTTGCCGCGGCCGTTGCGCTTGTCGCGAATGCGAGAGGCCACTTTTACCGGGCCGGCCTTGTCTTCGGCATACCAGTCATCCTCGGGCCAGATTACCGGGATCTTGTAGCCCAGCATGTTCTCCACCGGCTCCAGGTGCAGCACGTAGCGCTCGCAAGCCAGCGAGATGGCCTTGCCCTGCTTGCCGGCCCGGGCGGTTCGGCCGATGCGATGGACGTAGTTTTCCGCATCCTGGGGCAGGTCGTAGTTGATCACGTGGCTGATGTCTTCCACGTGGATGCCCCGGGAGGCGACATCGGTTGCCACCAGAATCTTGATCTTGCCGCTTTTGTAGCGGTCCATCAGCTGGAAGCGCTTCTTCTGGGGCAGGTCCCCGGTGATCATCTCGGCCGGCAGGCCGTTGCCCTTGAGCTTGCGCGTCAGCCATTCGACGCCCACCTTGGTGTTGACGAAGATCAGCACCCGTTCCCATTTTTCCCGCTGCAGCAGCCCGAGCAAAAGAGGCAGCTTCTGCTCCTCGCCCACGTGGAAAAGCTCCTGGGCGATGCCCTCCACGGCGACGTCCTGGGGGGTCACCGAGATAAACTCGGGCAGGTTCATGTACTCGTAGGTCAGCTCGAGCACCCGGTAGGAGAGGGTGGCGGAAAAGAGCATGGACTGGCGCTTTTCGTAGCTGGGCAACTTGCGCAGGATGAAGCGCATGTCCTGGGTGAAGCCCAGGTCGAAGAGCCGGTCGGCCTCGTCGATGACCACGATGCGGATCCACTTGGTATTGAAGATCCCCTGCTTGATGTAGTCGATGACCCGCCCTGGGGTGCCCACCACGATGTCCACGCCGTTTTTGAGGGCTTCGGCCTGCTTGTCGTAGTCGATGCCGCCCACCACCTGCACCACCTTCAGGTCGAGGTGGCGGCCGATATTGAGGGCTTCCTCGTAGGTCTGCTGGGCCAGCTCGCGGGTGGGGGCCACCACGAGGGCCCGCGGGGACCCGTCCTCGGGCCGCGGTTCCACCGTCAGCCGCTGGAGCACTGTCACCATGAAGGCGGCCGTCTTGCCGGTGCCGGTCTGGGCCTGGCCGGCCACGTCCCGGCCGGCCAGCGAGATGGGCAGGGTTTCGGCCTGGATGGGCGTGCAGCGGGTAAAACCGCTGTCATCCAATCCCTGGAGCAGGGAAGGGTGCAGGTCGAAATCGGAGAAACGGGTCTGGGTCAGAAAGGTCGGTGCCGGAGCGCGTTGGCCGGATGTTTGCGAGTCGACTGCGTCGGTCATGCGGAATCGTCCTGTCTATGGTTTCGCCCTTTGGGCAGAATCTTATTCTTTATACGTGATTTGTCCGATTTTGCAAGTAGGCCGGGGCTTCGGCGTCTTCCCGGACCGGCACCTGGTGGCCGCCGGGCAGCCGCCGGGGGCTTGGCCGCCGGGGTTGGCTGTAGTATGATCGCGTCCGGCGCCAAGGAGGGAGCATGTCGATTTGCCCCATAACCTTCGGGAAATTTTCAGCCGTGCGAAATGCCCCCCCCCGTTCGGTGCCCGGGGTGACGGGCGCTGAAGAATCCCGGAAATTATCCTTGCCAAGAAAGGCGGACCAGCCGAGATGAAGCCCTTTTTCCAGGTTACCGACCTGAAAGACGTTCTGGCCATGGTCGAGGAGGTTCTTCCCACCGACAGCGAGCCCAAGCCGTTGGGCTCCACCCTGGGACGGGTGCTGGCCGAGCCGATCACGGCCCAGGAGGACGTCCCGCCTTTCGCCAGGGCCACCATGGACGGCTTTGCCGTTGCCGCGGCGAGCACCTTCGGGGCGTCCGAGGCCAACCCGGCCTACCTCAACGTCACCGGCCGCATCGCCATGGGCGAGGTGCCCGTCAAGGCGGTGGGGCCGGGGGAGGCGATGAAAATTTCCACCGGCGGCATGCTGCCGCCGGGGGCCGACGCGGTGGCGATGGTCGAGCATGCGGCGATCCTGGACGACACCACCATCGAGGTCTACCGCAGCGTGGCCCCGGGGCAGCATGTCATTTGCGCCGGTGAAGACCTTTGTCGCGGCGAGACCTTGATCGCCGCCGGCCGGCGCTTGCGGCCCCAGGACGCCGGGCTGATGGCCTCGTTGGGCATCACCCGGGTCCGCGTCCATCGCCGTCCCCGGGTGGGAATCATTTCCACCGGCGACGAGATCGTGCCCGCCGAGGCCAAGCCTGGGCCCGGGCAGATCCGCGACGTCAACACCCACACCCTGGCCGACCTTGTGCGCCAGGCCGGCGCCATCCCGGCCAAATACGGGCTGGTGGGCGACGACTTGCAGCGGCTCAAGGCCGTGTGCCGCCAGGCGGCGGCGGAAAACGACATGGTGTTGATCTCCGGGGGCAGTTCCCTGGGGATGCGCGACTTTACTGTCGAGGCCCTGGCCGAGCTGCCCGACAGCCGCATCCGGGTCCATGGCATCACCATCAGCCCGGGCAAGCCGACCATCCTGGCGCAAAGCGGCGCCAAGCTCGTCTGGGGCCTGCCGGGGCACGTCACCTCGGCCATGGTGGTCTTTACCGCCGTGGTACGTCCCTTCCTCGACCGGCTCTCCGGCCTGACGGCCGAAGCCCGGAGACCTCCGGTGATGGCACGGCTGACGCGCAACCTCGAGTCGGCCGCCGGCCGGGTGGATTTCGTGCGGGTGCGCCTGGGCCAGGGCGCCGACGGCGAGATCCTGGCCGAGCCGATCCTGGGAAAATCCGGCCTGATCCGCACCATGGTGCAGGCCGACGGCCTTATCGCCGTCGACATGAACACCGAGGGCCTGGAAAAGGGCGATCCCGTGGCGGTGGCGCTGTTTTAGCCCGGCCCACCGATCGGCCGTCTCTCAGCGGCTTTTGGCCAGGGCCCCGGCTTCGTTAAAAAGGTCATCGGGGTTGAAGTCGGGGATTTCCTCCCGGATGAAGGCGCGCAGGCGCTTGATGAGCTGGTTTTCGATCTGGCGGATCCGCTCCTTGCTCACCCCGTGGCGGTCGCCGATTTCCTGGAGGGTCGAAGGGTTGTCGGAGAGCATGCGCTGCTCGAAGATTTCCTTCTCGCGTGCGTTTAGTTGGGCGCGAAACTCGCCGATCTTGCGCTTGAGGATCTGCTCGATCTGCATCTGGGCCAGTTGGTCCTCCACCGATTCGCTTTCCAGGCTCAACAGGTCCATGCGCTCGGTGTCCGAGTCGTCCTTGACCGGCTGGTCCAGCGATATGTCCCAGCCGTCCAGGCGCTGGTCCATCTCGATGACCTCGTCCTGGCTGACCCCCAGGCGGCTGGCGAGCAGCTTGGGCTGGGGATCGAAGCCCTGCTCGATGAGCCGCTGCTTCTCCTGCTTGAGCTTGAAGAAGAGCTTGCGCTGGTTCTGGGTGGTGCCGATTTTCACCAGGCGCCAGTTGGCCATGATGAAACGGTAGATGTAGGCCTTGATCCAGAATGCCGCGTAGTAGGAAAACTTGACGTTCTTGTACGGATCGAATTTCTTGACGGCCTGCATCAGCCCGATGTTGCCCTCCTGCACCAGGTCGAGGAGGTTTTGCATCCAGATGCCCTGGAAGTCCATGGCGATCTTGACCACCAGGCGCAGGTTGGCGGTGATGAGCTTCAAGGCCGCTTCAGGGTCGTTTTCCTCGTAGACCCGCACGGCCAGCTCATGCTCCTCTTCCCGGCTCAGCAGGGGATAGCGCCGGATTTCGGCCAGATAGCGCTGGAGGGGATCCAGGCGCACCAGGCTTTTGCCCGGCGCCTCCACCGGCAGGTTCGTCTGTTCGTCCTGGTTCGTTTTCATTCGAATTCCGGCTCCACCTGCGTTCGCGCTAAAAAAAGAAACCCTGCCGTCGAGTCAAGCGTATAAACGGGAGCAGCGGCGACGGTCAAGCCTTTCACCTAAGCCGTCGGCGGCGCCTGGCCCGTCGTTCCGGCGAGCATCTTCAGCGTCACCTGGCGCCGGTCGTCGCCGGCCAGGTACACCGTCTGGGACGGAAAGGCGAATTCGATCCCTTCGGCGGCAAAACGGCGCATGATCTGCAGGCAGGTCTGCTGGAGCCAGGCCTGGTAGGCCCACCAGTCGGGGGGATGGTACCAGAGCACCACCGTGATGTTGAGGCTCCAGTCGTTGAACCCGTTGAAGTAGACCCGAGGCGGCCAGTCCGGGTGCATCCCCTCGTGGTTTTCGAGCAGCTCGCGCAGGATCGCCACGGCCTGCTCGACTTTCTCCGGCGGGGTGTCGTAGGGCAGGCCGATGTGGGTGAGCCAGCGGATGTTGGGCCGCTTGCCGATGTTTTCCAGCACCGAATTGACCACCTTCTCGTTGGGAATGGTCACCAGGTTGCCCGTCAGGGTCCGAAGGCGGGTGCTGCGGAACCCCACTGCCTCCACGGTACCGTCCTGACCCTCGATGACGATCCGTTCGCCTATCTGGAACGGCTTGTCGAAGAGAATGGTCAACGTGCCGAAAAAATTGCCGATGGTGTCCTTGGCGGCCAGGGCCACGGCCAAGCCGCCGATTCCCAGGGAGGCCAGCAGGGGGCCGATCTGGACGCCGGTAAGATTTTGCAGGATGACGACGGTCCCGATGGCCCCGATGAAGATGCGCAGGGTCTTGCCCACCAGGGGGGCGAGCATGTCGTCGATGGTGCTCTCGGTGGCCGCGGCCCAGCGCCGCAAACGTTCATCCAGCAGCCGCACCAGGTTGAGCAAAAACCAGAACAGGGCGAACAGACCGCCGATATCGGCCGTTCGCTGGGCCACCAGGTGGACGAGGTTGGCCCCGTCGGGACGATCAAAGTGGATAAACAGCGGCGACAGGGCGATGTAGATGCCGTAGACCCAGACAAAGAGCGACAACGGCCGGATCAGGGCCTTGAGCAAAAGCCGCGCCCACAGATTGTCCGGACCCGCTTCGTCCTCCAGGCGAATCTGACGCCGCCGCAGGATCCAGCGCAGGATGCGCTCGACGAAAACCGCCACAAAGATCATCACCAGGCAAGTGAGCAGCCTGAGCCAACTGATGTCGAAAATGATTCGGGCCTTGATCCATTTGCCCAGGTGTCGGGCGGCCAGTGACTCGAGTTGCTCGATCCCCGCACCGAGACGCTCGCCGGCGGCATCGATTTTTTCCGTCTGCACCACGCTGGGACGGCGATCCTCCTCACCGGTTTCCGCGTCGGCGACAGGGGTGCCGGCTGCCGGGGCCGCCAGAAGGGCCGAGGCGACAAGAAGAACTGACAGGCAGATCATGTAAAAACGACACCGACATGCTATCATGAAGCCTCTTTCCTTTTTTACAATGGTACATGGCTGAGATTATTTTTCAAGTTCCGGAAGACATGGCAAACGGCGCAAGTTCACCGGAGAGATTTGAGATGTCCACCACCGATGCCACAAGCCAACTGCGCCGCTGGCTGGCGCCGCTGGGATCCGACCTGCCGTCGCTGTTCATGGTGGGCGGGGCGGTGCGCGACCATCTGCTCGGCCGGCCCCACAAGGACCTGGACCTGATCTGCCCGCAGGCCGAGGCCCTGGCCCGGCGGTTGGGGCGGATTCACCAGGCCACGGTGGTGCCGTTTCTCAAGAAGGCCGATGCCCCCTGCCACCGGGTGGTTTCCCCGGCCGACCCCGAGGACTTTCTGGATCTGTCGCCCATTGCCGGCGGCAGCGTGGCGGCCGACCTGGGGCGGCGCGATTTTACCGTCAACGCCATGGCCTTGCCGATTCTGCCGGGAGCCGGATTCGGGCCGGTGATCGATCCCTTGGGCGGACGCCGGGATCTTGAGACCCGGATCATCCGCGCCTGCGGGCCTAACGCGTTTCGGGATGACCCGGTGCGCATTCTGCGCGCCGTGCGCATCGCCGCCCAGTTGGGGTTTGTCATGGCGCCGGTTACGCTGGATTTGGCCCGGCGGGAGGCGGCGGCCCTTGTCTCCGTGGCGGTGGAGCGCTGCGTCAAGGAGATCTTCGACCTGTTGGCCCAGCCGGCCAGCGCCGGTCACATCCGGATCCTGGACGAACTGGGCGCCCTGGAGGCGATCCTGCCGGAAATCCGGCCCTTGAAGGGCTGCGGCCAGAACGCCTACCATCACCTGGATGTTTGGGGGCACAGCCTGGCGGTACTGGAACAGCTTGAGGCGCTGCTGGCGGAACCGGCGGCCCGTTTCGGCGCGGCCGCCGGTGCGGTCCTTGAACTGCTGCACACCCGGCGGCGCCTGCCCGTGCTCAAGCTGGCATGCCTGCTGCACGACCTGGGCAAGCCCGCCTGCCGCCGGGAGGCGCCCGGGACGGGCCAGGTCCTTTTTTACGGACACGCCAAGGCCGGTGCCGTGCAGGCCGAGGCTGCCGCCCGGCGCCTGAAGCTCGCCACGCACGACCGGGAGCGGCTCGTTTTGCTGGTGGCCCGCCACATGCAGGCCGCCGATTGGTCCAGGCCGGGAGTACGGCCGGGGACGTTGATGAAATGGGGCCGCCGGCTGGGAGACGACATGGTGCTGCTGGTCCTGCTTTGCATGGCCGACACCCTGGCCAAGCGCGGCCCGGCGGCCGATGCCGACGAGCGCCGGCGCCGCCTGCAGTGGGGCCGCGAAACCCTCGAAGCCTATTTTGA
Source organism: Desulfobacteraceae bacterium (assembly GCA_011042305.1). Classification (GTDB taxonomy): domain Bacteria; phylum Desulfobacterota; class Desulfobacteria; order Desulfobacterales; family UBA2174; genus UBA2174. The sequence goes on along the minus strand of DQXI01000238.1, from coordinate 16,966 downwards.
CATCGTCGTGCCGGCCCTGGGTGCCCGGCCCCTGATCACCGGCCGTGACCTGCTGGCCCTGGGCCTGGCCCCCGGGCCGCGCATCGGCGAGATCCTGGCCAGGGTGACCGCGGCCCGGGACGCCGGCCAAATCACCACCCGCCGGGAGGCCTTGGAGATGGCGCGCAAAGCGGCCGGCCAATAAGGATCGCAGCGGTTGACGCGATCTTGATGTGTATGATATTTAAAATAATACACATAAAAGGAGGGTGCATGCGAACCAACATTGTCATTGATGAAGATCTGATGCGGGAAGCCATGGCGTTGACCGGGGTCAAGACGAAAAAGGCCGCGGTGGAGACGGGCTTGAGGTTGCTGGTGCAGATCAAGAAGCAGGAGCGGTTGAAATCGTTGCGCGGTAAACTGCACTGGGATGGTGATTTGGATGCCATGAGGGCGGATGCATGATCCTGGTGGACACTTCGGTGTGGATCGATTACTTCAACGGCCACCCGTCATGGCAGACTGATCGTCTCGACGATTTCCTGTCGCGTGTTCCCATCGTGGTGGGAGAGCTGATCCTAACTGAAGTGCTCCAGGGGTTCAGGTCCGACCGGGATTTTCAAACGGCCAAGGGGTTCATGCAGGCCCTGGTCTTTCGCAGTATGGGGGGATACGCCATGGCCGTTCAGAGCGCGGAAAATTACAGGCATCTCCGAAAAGCCGGAGTCACCGTGAGAAAGACGATCGATGTCATCATCGCCACTTTTTGCATCGCTGAAGACTTGCCGCTCCTGCACGATGATCGGGATTTTGATCTCATCGGTGCTCATCTGCCGTTGAAGTCTGTCCGGTAGCGCCATTTGGCCGTTTTTTACGAAAGCCGGAGCATCACGGCGCCGGCCACGGCCCACCCGAGCGCCAGCACCGTGGCGACCATCAGGATGCCGCCGGTGACAACGTGCCAGAAGGACTCTGGCCGCCGCTCGCTGTAACCCACCAGGAATGCCAGGACCGCCCCCGCCAACAGTCCGCCGCCGTGGGCCCAGTTGTTGATCCCCGGCAGCAGGCCGATCAGCACCAGCCCCACGATCCAGCCCGATGTCTGTCGGAAAACCACCCGGCCGTAGATGCCGCCACGGCGCTTGCCGTAGTAGATGGCGGCCCCGATCAGGGCGCAGAGACCGGCCGAAGCCCCGATGGTCAGGGCGACGCCGGCCAGGTAGGAGGCATAGAACCCGGCGGCGGCGCCGAGGGTGTAGATGGTGAACATTCGGAAGATACCGAATTGGCGGGCAATCAGCGGGGCAAGCTGGTTCAGGGCCGCCATGTTGAAGAAGATGTGCAGCAGCCCGCCGTGCAGGTAGCCGGCGGTGAGCAGGGACCACCAGCGGCCGAGGCGCTCGATGGGAAAGGTGCCGCTGGCGCCCAGGAGGATGAGACTTTCCGTGTTGGGCGACAAGAAGCGCAGGGGGTTGGCCGAGAGCCGCACGCCCCCGGGGTTGAGCAGAAGCGAAAGCCCGAACACGATCACGTTGAGCCAGATCAGGCCGCGCACGAAATCCTCGGGGCGGCTCAGCCAGCGCACCAGGGCCCCCAGCAGGTGCAGTCCGGCCGGATGGGGCAGCCCGCAGTAGGGGCAGCGGGTTTCGCCGCGGCTGACCAAGCGACGGCAGCGCGGGCAAAGAAGCGAAGCGGATGGGTCGGTCACGGTGACCACCTTTCAACGGATCTTTGAATTCTTCAAAAAAGGTGCCTCGCCGCGTCAGGCATGGATACCGCCTTGCGGCGAGGTAGCGATACCACCAAATGGACACCAGCGCCAGGGCGACGCCTAGCGCAATCCAAATCGCACACGCCGACCCGCCTCCGGGTCTTCGGCCGTTTCAACCTTCGGCTCCAGCAGGAACACCCGCTCGGCCGGCGGCGGGATGGAGAAGCGGTTTGCAGCGCGGTGGTCATGGGGCGCTTCTCCTTTTTTGCAGGATAAAGACCGGAAAGACGGGACTTGATCAAGCATACAGACGCCCCGGGTGAAAAGGCAAAAGGTTTGCTGGCCGTTTCGGCGGCCTCGAAACGCGGACCCCATCGCGAGGCTGAAGCGATTCGACATGTTGGAAAACCATTGACCCCTCCGGTCGATGATGTTAGAAAAACTGACTTGTGCGGGAGGGATGGCCGAGTGGTTTAAGGCGGCGGTCTTGAAAACCGTTGAGCGAAAGCTCCGTGGGTTCGAATCCTACTCCCTCCGCCAACGACGCTACGGAGAGATGGCCGAGTCGGCTGAAGGCGCTCGCCTGCTAAGCGAGTGTGCGGGTAATACTGCACCGAGGGTTCGAATCCCTCTCTCTCCGCCACCTTGCCTGCTAGGGCCCGGCCGGATTTCCGGCCGGGCTTCTTTATGCGGCGGCGCTGTCCCGGTCCTTGTGGAGGCCTTTGCCCAACGGTGCCTGAAAGCTGGTAAGCGTCGATTCGGTTGCTTTTTCAACCTGGAGCCGGTATAAAAATTGCAGCGGGAAAACCCCGCCATTGCTGTTTTAGTGCCCGGAGTTCATTGCCGCCGTGCCGCGGATAGGAGGATGCATGGCCGACGTATCGCGCTGGGATTGGGAGATCGGCACCAAGGCAATCCCCTTCGATGCCTGGAAGGCCGATTTCGCCTGGGTGGAAGAACCTTACGTGAGCCCCGATGGCGAGCGGATCGCCGCCGTGGTCAACCTCGACGATGCCCAGTTCAGTGTCTGCGTCAACGGCCGGGCCTGGGAAGGGGTGTTCGACAAGGCCTGGTACCTGCGTTTTTCCCATGACGGCCGTCTCAGCGCCCTGGTGTCCGAGGACGGGGAATGGACCGTGGCGGTGGACGGAGAGACCTGGCCGGAGCGCTACGGCTACGTCTGGAACACTTTGTTCAGCGCCGACGGCGCCCGCGTTGCCGTGGCGGCCCAGCAGGACATGGCATACGCCATGGTCCTGGACGGGGTCATGTGGGAAAACCGCTTTGCCAACATGACCCACTTTGCCATCAGCCCCGACGGCCGACACACCGCCGCCACGGTCCAGGTCAAAGAGACCGGCGAGGCGGACATTGCCCGCTTCCAGGCCGGCTGCTATTCGGTCGCCGTGGACGGGGATGCCTGGGACAGCGTCTTCACCAACGTGTGGAATCTGGCCTTCAGCCCCGACGGGGCACACCTGGCGGCCGAGGTACGCCAGGGGCTCTACGACTACACCATCGCCGTGGACGGCCGCCCTTGGGAGCGCTGTTTCTCCAGTGTCTGGCAGCCGGTCTTTCACCCCGTATCCGGCGCGGTGATTGCCCCGGTGCGCCTGGAGGGCCAGTGGACCGTGGCTGCCGACGGGGCGCCGATCTGGCCCCGGCGTTTTGTCCAGGTTTGGCACCAGCAGGTGAGTCCCGACGGGCAGCGCCTGGCGGCCATCGTTTCGCCGCGCTACGGTTACTGGACCCTGGCCGTGGACGGGGTCCCGTGGCGCACGACGGTCAACGAGATGGTCATGGACCTGCGCTTCAGCCCGGACGGCCGCCGCCTTGCCGCCGCGGCCAAACACGACGGCCGCTGGACCCTGCTGGTGGACGACCGGCTCTGGAGTCAGCGCTTCGACCAGATCCGCCCGCCGGTCTTCAGCCCGGACGGCCGCCTGGTGGCAGCGGTGGTGGAAACCGAGGGGCGTTTCGGCTTGGTCGTGGACGACCGCCGGTTGCCCCAATCCTACGAAGCCCTTTGGCAGCCGGTGTTTTCTCCCGACGGCACCCGGGTGCTGGTGCGGGGTATCGAAAAGGGGACCTATCGGCGCCAGGTACTTGCCGTCGATCAACTGCTCGCATAAGGAAAAGGCCATGCACGCGATATACGGATGGGTCACCGGGCCGTTGACCTGGATCGCCTTTTTGCTCTTTTTCGGAGGCCTGCTCTATCGGCTGGTGCAGTTGCTGATCCTCGTGAGGCGCAAGGAGCCGTTTATCTTCAGCTACATGAGTCTCAAATACAGTCTGCGCTCGATTCTGCACTGGATTCTGCCCTTCGGCACGGTCAACTGGCGCCTGCATCCCGTGATGACCATCGTGACCTTCGCCTTTCATATCTGCCTGCTGGTGGCACCGGTCTTCCTGATGGCCCATGCGATTTTGTTCGAGGAAGCCTGGGGCTTCGGCTGGCCGAGCCTGCCAGATGTCGCCGCCGATTGGATGACGCTGATCGTCATTGCCGGCGCCGTTTTTTTCCTGGTGCGGCGCATCGTTCGGCCGGAGGTGCGCTTTGTCACCTCGACCTCCGACTACGTGCTGCTGGCCGTGGTGGCCGCGCCGTTTGTCACGGGTTTTATCGCCTACCACCAGCTTTTCGCCTACCGCTGGATGCTGGTGGCCCACATCGTCTCGGGGCAGGTCATGCTGGTGGCGATTCCCTTCACCCGTTTGGTGCATATGCTCTTTGCCCCCTTGACCCGGGCCTACACGGGCAGTGAGTTCGGCGGCGTGCGGCACGCCGTCGACTGGTAGCCGGTCCGGGAGCAGACCATCGAAACTTCCGGCTCCGGACTTTCTTCATGAGGAGATTGCATCGTGGCGCAACCCGCCAAAAGCGAAGCCAAGCAGATTGTGGATAACGGCATCGAAAAAGGGGCCGCCGGGCTCACCGAAGACCGGATCCAGGCGGTGATCAACCGCGTGATCAAGGGGGAGAGCGGGGCGCGGCTCAAGGTCTACGTGGATACCTGCGTGCACTGCGGACTCTGCTCAGAGGCCTGTCACTACTACCTTTCCCACGACAAGGACCCCCGGTATTCGCCGGTGGCCAAGGTCAAGCAGACCCTCTGGGAGATGATTCGCCGCAAGGGACGGGTCAGCGTGGACTTCATGCGCCGGGCGGCGGAAATCGTCCACACGGAGTGCAACCTGTGCAAGCGCTGCGCCATGTACTGCCCCTTCGGCATTGACATCGCTTACCTGATGATGGTGGTGCGGCGCATCGTGCACCTGCTGGGCATGACACCGCAGTACATCCAGGACACGGCCCACAGCCACGCGGCAGTCTCCAACCAGATGTGGGTTAAGCCGGACGAGTGGCCCGACACCTTGCAGTGGCAGGAGGAGGAAGCCCGGGGCGAAATTCCCACCCTGCGCATCCCCCTGGAAAAGGAGGGGGCCGATATCATGTACTCGGTCATCGGCCCCGAGCCCAAGTTCCAGGCCCAGTTGATCTACCAGGCGGCGGTGATCATGGACGTGGCCGGGGTCAACTGGACCATGCCGGCCACCGCGGGCTGGGACAACAGTGACATGGCCATGTTCACCGGCGACAACGAAGTGATGGGCCGCATCAAGCGGGAGCATTACGAGACCGCGGCCCGGCTGCGGGTACGCCGCATCGTTATGGGCGAATGCGGGCACGCCTTCCGCTCGGTCTACGACGTGGGCAACCGCTGGCTTGGGTGGCGCATCCCGCCGATTCCCATCATCCATGCCATCGAATTCTACCACGAACTGCTCACCGCCGGAAAAATCCGCGTGGCCAAGAAGTTCAAAACCCCGGTGACGATCCACGATCCATGCAACGTGGTGCGCGGCGGTGGACTACACCGCATGGCCCGGGATCTGGCCCATGCCTTGTGTGAAGAGGTGGTGGAGATGTACCCCAACTGCGAGCACAACTACTGCTGTTGCGCCGGCGGGGGGGTGATCAACTGTGGACCGCCCTGGAAAAACAAGCGGATCGAGGGCAATCGGGTCAAGGCCGACCAGCTCGCCGATGCCAAGATCCGCGGGGCCAAGGTGCTTATCGCCCCCTGTCACAACTGTCACAGCGGCCTGGAAGACATCAACCATGCCTACGAGTTGGGTCTGGATATCAAGTTTTTCGGCGATATCATCTACGAGGTGATGGAAAAGCCGGAGGCATAAGGAGACTCAATGAAACGATTCGTCACGGTGTTGCTGGCCGTTGCCGTGGGGTGGTTGTGGGCGACGGCGCCCCTGGCCCAGGAAGACATGGAAACGGTGCCCAACGATGCGTTCACCTCGCCGCAGCGCCCCCCGGCGGTGTTTGTCCACGACGCGCACAACGAGGCCGCCGGCATCGACGAATGCAACCGATGTCACCATGTCTACCGCGAAGGCCAACTGGTGCCGGACGAGTCGAGCGAAGACTACCGCTGCAGCGACTGCCATGCCGAAACGGCCGCCGACGACGGAATGCCGGCCCTGATGGGGGCCTTTCATGGCAACTGTAAACAGTGCCACCTGGAGCTGGAAAATGGGCCCGTCATGTGCGGCGAGTGCCACCAGCGCCCATGATGATTGACCCGTAACGAATGAGCAGTGACCGAACTTCCAACGCTGCAACCGCATGGAGGCTGCCATGCCGAAGAAAATCCTTATCGTCGAAGACGATCCGGTAATCGTGAAATACCTCCAGGCCGTGTTCAGCGACAACGGGTATGCCACCTGCACGGCGGGCACGGCGGCCGAGGCCATGGACGTGGTGCTGGCTGAAAAGCCGGACCTGGTCACCCTCGATCTGCAGTTGCCCGGCGAGTGGGGGCCGCGGTTTTACCGCAAGCTGCGCCAGGACGATACCCTGCGCGACATCCCGGTGATCGTGGTCAGCGGCATCGACGGCGATCATGCCATCAAGGGGGCCATCGCCTTCGTCAAAAAGCCTTTCGATCCCGAGAAGCTCATCGGGATCGTCAAGAACACCATCGGCTGAGGGGCTCCAGCCCCGCCGCGCCTTTCCCTCCGCCGGGCCATTGGCTCTTGTCTGGGGTGCCAAATCGTGTTATTTCAACCAGCGTTTTTCCGTTCCTGGGCGCCAGCGCCGGGCCGGGCCGCAGCCCGAAGAATGCCGGGGCCGCTGTCGCGTTGTGTTGAAAAGCCAGCTTTCACAAAGAGGAGAGACGGCCATGGACCGCAACAACATGAGCACGCCCATCGTTCTGGTCATTCTGGCGGGAATCCTGATGCAGGTGCTGCTGATCTTCGCCGACAGCCGCCCCATGCCCCACCGCACGGCCATCGCCTTCTCCAAGGCCTACTTCCAGCTTGATCCGGCCATGGGCAACTTCCTTTGCACCGACCTGCGCGGCGATGAAGAGGCCGACCCGGTGGCCCTCCTGCGCGAGCGGCGCTTCGACGAGGCCCGCGAGCGCGGTTTTCCGTCCAACATGATCCGCGCCAACCTTTACCACGTGGACTCACGCACCGAGTTGAGCGAGGATGGCGACCAGGCCCTGGTGCATATCACCGCCTTGCGCCGCACCGCCATCAACCCCGTCTTCGCCTGGGTGGCCCGCTTGTTTTCCATCGGCGAGAGCCATCACCTGGAAGAAACCCTCGAGCTGGTGAAAGAAGAAGGGACTTGGAAGGTTTGCGGCAACCCCTTCGGTCTGGCTGACCTCGCCACCTGATCGAATCTTTGTTTACGGCCTCGGCTGTGGATGTTTCAGCGGCCGTCGCAGGCCGCCTGACGCCCTTCCAAAATGGACCCTGTCTACATCCAGCTTCGGGAGCGCGCCTGCCGGATCGTTTCCGCTTGCCCCCTCCCTAGATTCTATCGTGACTGTGCCGATGCCTGCGCCTGGTCCCGCAATTTCTACGCCACCGATCCGGTCATTGCCCGCCTGCGGCGTTTCGTGACGGCCAAGCTCAGCGACGATTTCGGTCACGGCCTGCGCCATGCCGCCAAGGTAACCCTGGACGCCGGCGCCCTGGTGGTGGCGGAAAGAGGGGGTGGGCGACAGGTGGATGGCGGCCTGGCCGCTGCGGTGCGCCACGTCCAGTGCGCCGGCCTGCTGCATGACATCGAGCGCGTTCGGCCCGATCACGCCCGGGCCGGCGCGGACTTTGCCCAGCGGCTTCTGAAGCAGTTTCCCCTGTCTGCCAGGGCGGTGGAAGACATCAGCAGCGCCATCGGCAACCACGAGGCCTTCAAGGAGGTCATCGCGCCGGCCACTGCCGCCGCCGGTTTGATCGACGCCTGCCTCTACGACGCGGACAAGTTCCGCTGGGGGCCGGACAATTTCACCGACACCATCTGGAACATGCTCGCCTTCGGCCGCGTTCCGCCGGCGGTCTTCGTGCGCCACTACCCGAGGGGCATGGAAAGCCTCGAGCGCATCCGCGGCACCTTCCGTAGTTCCACCGGCCGGCGCTACGGGCCCGAGTTCATCGAAATCGGCATCGAAATCGGCTGGCGCCTCTACGACGTGATCCTCGACGAGTTCGCGCCTGTGCTGTAGGCTGCCGTAAAGACATCCGTGCGCCGGGGCAGGCCTGGCAGGTGCGACAAGCCCGACGCGTCAGACCCTGCCGGGCCGGTCGATGCCAATGACAAGGAGCGAGCAATGAGCGCCGAGCTCTGGATCGCCTACCTGTTGGCGGTGACGATCGTTTTGATCATTCCGGGGCCGACGATCATCCTGGTGGTCAGCCAGGCGGTGACCTGTGGGCGCAGGTCGGTGGTACCGCTGGCCGCGGGGGTGGTGCTGGGCGACTTCACCGCGATGACGCTCTCTCTCCTGGGGCTGGGCGCCGTCATGAGTGCATCCGCCGCCCTGTTCACGGTATTCAAGTGGATCGGCGCACTGTACCTCATTTATCTGGGCATCCGTTTGTGGCGGGCAGATCCGAAAAGAGAGTGCTTCGGGAGCCCCCTCTGCATCTCATCGGTTGGACTTTTCAAAAGCGCCTTCATTGTAACGGCCTTGAACCCCAAGAGCATTGCCTTTTTTGTGGCATTTTTGCCGCAGTTCATCAGCCCGTGCAAACCGGTGGCGGGTCAACTCATCCTGCTGGGCGGCACCTTTCTGGTATTGGGCGCCGTCAACGTCGCGCTTTACGCCTTGTTTGCCAGCCGGTTGAGGGCGGCCATCCGCAGGACCACGGTCCGCAAACGGCTGAATCGCTGCGGCGGCACTGCGCTGATGGGAGCCGGCTTTCTCGCTGCCGGCATACAGCGCAGCGGCTAGCGGCCGAGGCTGGAGCGGCTCGGGCGTTACTGCCAGCTCGTCACCCGCCGTTACGGGTCCTGGGTGCGGTTGGGAACCGTGTTCACCGACGCGGTTTTTTGGAGACGGGCCTGCCATCGGTGAGAAGTTTCTGCGGCCGGTGCATGCGTTGCGTGACGGCTTGTCCGGCCGGGGCCCTGACCGGCGAAGCTTGGCACCCGGGGGTGGCGCGGGAGCGAATCCTGGATGCGAGCGTCTGGGACCAGTGGAAAAAACACTACCGCCGGTACCGTGACGGGCATACCTGCGGCATCTGCTCGGCGGTGTGCCCCTATGGTCAGAAGGTGCTGAAACGGGAAACCCGCCTCAGACCGTCGCCCGGGACAACCAGGCGGCCAGCAGCGGGGCGATGAGCGCTCCCTGGGCGATCCAGTTGAAGTGGTCGGTGTTCTGGAACTCGGGAATGTCCAGCAGGCGGAGCTTGAGCCGGTTCTGGGGCAGCTTGTCGGTGAAGTAGCGGGCGGCCGCCAGCGGGGCGTAGGTGTCGGCGGGAAAGCAGAAGGAGAGTACCGGGCAGCCCACCACGGCCAGGGTGCCGTCGTAGTCGTAAGGATCATCCCTGAAATTGAACAGGTTGGTGCGGGCGATGCGGCTCCAGTCGTTCATCAGGCGCCGGGCCTCCCTACCGCCGAAGCCGAAGGTGCGGCCGGGAAAGTAGCCCATCAGGGCCGCGGCGGCCTGGATGACGAAAGAGCCCCAGTAGATGGCCCGGCGCCGGGCCGGCGGAAACCCGCGGTAGTAGGGCGAACTGCAAGCGAGCTGAATGATGCCGGCGGCGGGCGGCTGGTAGCGGGCGGCGTACAGGGTAACGAGTTGGCCGCCGAGGCTGTGGCCGGCCAACACCAGGGGCAGATTGGAGAAATTGGCCTGGACGTACGCCACCGCCTTCTTGAGGTCTTCATTGATCAGGGCCGAGTAGCCGAAATCGGTATGCCGGCCGGGCACCAACGGGCTTCGGCCGTGGCCGCGCAGTTCGTTGAGCACCACGGTGATGCCGTGGCGGGTGAGCGCCCGGGCAAAGGCGGCGTAATAGTCGGCCCGAACCCCCAGGGCCGGGACAAAAACCATCACCCCGGCCGGCCGTGGCGCCGGCAGAATCAGCAGGTTGGCGTTGTCGATGGCCACGTGGGTCATCTCACCCGATTGATCCGTCATTTCTGCCTGCCCGCTCCTTCCGGTTTCTAGAATCCAACTTTCGGCGCTGCCCGATCGGCCGCGTCTTCGTTTCCGAAAAACTCCGCCTGGCGGAAGCCGGACACCCCGGCCACGATGTTGCTCGGAAACGACTCCACGGCGAAAAGGCGGCCGATGGCCCGGTCGAGGTCGCCTTCCAGGCGCGCGCTCGGCGGGTTGGTCCGTTTGCAGGGTCTGGCTGCGCAGCTCGGTGAGCTTCTCCAGCATACCCCGCGCTCGTGGTCCAGGTAGCCCCGTACGGTTTGGATCAGGTTGACCCGGCGCTTGAGCTGGACCTCGATGCCGCTCCAGCCCTCCTTGACCATGTTGCGCAGCCGCACCAGGACGACGATCAGGGCGGTCATGGCATGATCCTTTCAGCAAAACCAAATGACAATGCGCCGGTTTTGCGGAATCGGGTCAAGCCCGGCGAAGGATTTTCATTCACTGGCATTGACGTGCAAGGATTGGTCATATAAGTTAGCTAATCATGTAAAGGTTCGACGTTCGGATTACGCTTTTGGGGCGAAACCATGGAACCGCTGCAATGCAACATTCATGAAGCCAAGACCCGGCTATCTCAACTTATCCAGGAAGCCCTCAAGGGCAGGGACGTGGTGATCGCCAAGAGCGGCCGGCCGCTGGTCCGGCTCCAAGTCCTGCCCGGCGCCGCGGGGGAGCGTGTCATCGGCCGGCAAAAAGACCTTGTGATCTGCATGGCCGAAGACTTCAATGCCGTCCTGGATGATTTCGAGCCGTACATGCCCTGATTGCCGCCGGTGATAAAGAAGATTCTTATAGACACCCAAGCCTTTCTGTGGATTGCCGGCGACGACCCGCGCCTAGGCGCCGCCGCGCGCCAGGCGTTTCTGGAACCGACGCACCGGCTTTTTCTCAGCATGGCCAGTCTCTGGGAGATGGCCATCAAAATCAGCCTCGGCAAATTGGCGCTCCAACCTGACTGGCCGCAACGGATTGACGCCGAAATGATCGCCAACGGTATCCTCTGGCTGCCCATCGAACCCGAGCACTGCGTTGCCGTATCGACGCTACCGTTTCATCACCGCGACCCCTTCGATCGTCTGCTTATCGCCCAAGCCCTGGTCGAGGACTTGGCCGTCATGACCGCCGATCCGCTTTTTTCAGCATACGGCATTAAATGCATCTGGTAAGGCGTCAGGCGCGGCGCTACGGCTCAAGGCGCCCTGGCGCCGGCACGGCCGCGGCCAGCGCCTTGAAGGCTTCCAGGCCCTCGGCCGCGACCCGGGCCTTGGCTTGGAGCACGTGCTGAAAATAGGCGGCGTCGTCCCTGTCGGCGACATTCAGGGGGCGATCCACGAACCACAGGCGGTTGTGGACCCGGCTGAAGACCGCCAGCGGGCCGTAGTGTATTCCGCCGTCCCGGCGCTCCAGGCGGCCGCAGATGTGGTGATGGACAGACGCGAAAGCCGTCGGTGGCGGTTGCCAGCCCAGCAGTTGGGCCAGCAGGTCCAGCGCCTCGATGACGCCTTCCGGATAGCGCGAATCGAGCGAGGCGGCGCCGTCAAAGGCGATGGCCGAGACGTCGGCGGCGGTGTAGTTCAGGTCGAGGCGGGCGACGGCGGCGCTGCGGAACCGGTCCACGGTGGCGGCCTTTTTGGAAACAACGACATCGCCGTCGTTGAGGATGCGCCGGATGTTGCGGATGCTCACCATCTCCTTGACCGTCGGGCTCTTGCGCAGGGCCACGTCGTCCACCGTGGTGCGGTAGAGGGGCAGGTCGTTGTCGAGTACCAGCACGAGGTCCGCTTCGTCTTTCGGGGGCAGGTAGAGTTCGAGGTCCCGTTCGTGGCGCACCTGCCACCCGGCCGCCTCCAGCAGTTGGCGCATGGCCGGCTTGTCGATGCGCCGGGTGCTGTCCGGGCCGCCGCTCACGGATTCCACCACCCGGGCCGCAAGGCGGTCGATATCGATCTTGCGTTTGAGGTTTTCTTTGAATCCCATGGCCGTCTCCCTGCCGTTAGGGTGGATCCGGTGCACCGGGAAACCGTGACGCGGCCGGTTGCCCGGGGGTGATGGGGGGAAGGTTGCGGGCGACTGGAAAACTATCAGATTCCGGCCCGCTGCGCAATTGTCCCGCTCCGGGCCACCGGTCCCTGTCAGGGCAGCGTCCAGATGGGCGCTTGTCAGCGCCGTGCCGGGCGGCAGCCCCCCGGTTGACGCGGGCGGGAGCGTGGTCTAAAGGTCTTCTTTTCGAACAGGGAAGGGAACCTCACATGGGCGGCAGTTTCACCACCATCACGCTCGGGTGCAAGGTCAACCAGTACGAATCCGAAGCCCTGGCGCGCCGGCTCGTCGACCACGGCTGGCGCCGGGCCGACGGCCCGCCGGTGGACCTGTGCCTGATCAACACCTGCACCGTCACCGGCCGGGCCGCCATGCAAAGCCGCCAGGCGGTGCGTCGGGCCAAGCGCCAGGGCGCCGGGCGGATCGTGGTCACCGGTTGCTACGCCCAGGTGGAACCGGAGGCCCTGACAGCCATCGAAGGGGTGGACCTGGTGGTGGGGCACAGCGAAAAACACCGCATCCCCGCGCTGGTACAAGGCTTGCAGGAAAAGACGGCGCGCCGGCCGGCCGAGGCGGTGGTCGCCCCCCGATCGCCTGCCTGGCCCTTCGAGGCGGTCTGCGATGCCGTGGTGGGCGGGCGCACCCGGCCCTTGCTCAAGATCCAGGACGGCTGCGATGCTTTTTGCACCTACTGTATCGTGCCCTACGCCCGGGGGCGCAGCCGCAGCCTGCCCGCCGAAAACGTGCTGGCACGCATCGCGGATCTCGGGGCTGCCGGCTACCACGAAGTGGTGCTCACCGGCATCCATCTGGGCCGCTACGGCAGGGATCTGACCCCGGCATCCACCCTGGCCGGCCTGCTGCGGCGCATCGATGCCGCCGGAGACATTGGACGCTTCCGGGTCAGCTCGGTGGAGCCCCAGGAGTTTGATTCGGCCCTCATCACCGCCCTGACCGGATCGCCGCGCTGTTGCCGCCACTTTCACCTCCCCCTGCAAAGCGGCGACGACGAGATCTTGCGGCGCATGGGAAGGCCCTACACCGGGACGGATGTGGCCGACCTGGTGCTTACTTTCACCCGCGCGGTGCCCGGGGCTGCCGTGGGGCTGGATGTACTGGTGGGGTTTCCCGGCGAAACGGAGGCGGCTTTCGAGCGTACCTATCAAATGGCGGCCAAGTTGCCCCTTGCCTACCTGCATGTGTTTCCCTTTTCGCCGCGAGCCGGCACCCCGGCCGCCCGCATGGCCGATCCGGTTCCCGATGGCGTTGTCAGCAGCCGTTGCGCGCGGCTGCGGCGCCTCGGGCAGCGCAAGCGCCTTGATTTCTATCGACGGTTCGTGGGCCGCCAGGCCGCCGCCCCGGTGGAAGGTCGCCGCGATCCGCGGACCGGCCGCCTGAAGATCGTTACCGACAACTACCTGCCGGTGCTTTTTGACGGGCCTGACGCGTTGATGGAGACCCTGGTCACCGTGCGCATCGAGGCCGTGGATGCCCGCGGGAGACTGGTCGGTCGGCTGGATTGATACTCGAAGACCGCCAGCCTACTATGGTCTTGCGAAAAACCGGCTCGCCGCACTGGGTCGCGTCCTGGCGCGCGGCTACCTGGAGATCATCCGCAACACGCCTCTGCTGGTGCAGCTCTTTTTCGTCTATTTCGTGATGGCCCCGATTCTCGGGATCCAGGCCTTCCCCTCGGCCGTACTCGCCCTGAACCTTTTCGAGGGGGCCTATGCCTTGGAGATCTTTCACTCCGGCATCGTCTCGGTGCCCCGGTGTCAATGGGAGGCGGCCCGCAGCCTGGGGCTGTCCACCTGGCAGGTGTACCGGTTCCCCCAGACCCTGCGCTGGATCCTGCCGCCGCTCACCGGATAGGGGATCTCGCTGGCCGTGGGGAAAAGATCCAACTGACGGTGCTGCGAGACGAGCCGCCGCCGGCGGGCGGCCCCCAGACGTTCGAGACGCACTCCGGTTTTCAGCACGGCCGTCGCATTTCCAAAAGGGCCGGTGGGCCAGCCGAAAAACAGCGGGAGAAATGGATTCCGTCCTTGACGGCGTCGCCGTTTTGAGCTTGCATTTACGTTAACGTAAGGTTTGTGCGCACGTTTTTGGCACCTGGCAACCCCGGAAGATGGGAGAGGACCTGCAAGCCGTGGCGGCCAAGCTGCGCCGGCGGCTGGCGCAGTTGGAAGAAGGCCATCCCAAAGGCGGCTGAAGCCGCAGCCTGTTACCAAGGAGGTCAACCATGTTTGATTACCTGCTTTCCGAGCCGGCCCGGGGCCTGGTGGAAGAGGTGCGGGACCTGGTGCGCTGGGTGCCGCGGGAGATGGTTTTGGCCATGGACCGCGACGAGATCCGGTTCCCCAAAGAGTTTTTGCAGGAGGCGGGCCGGCGCAACCTCATGGGCTGCCGCTACCCGCGCCGGTGGGGCGGCCGCGACCTGGACTGGGTGAGCACCTGCGCCGTGATGGAAGAGGTGGGCACGCTGGGCTATATTTTCGCCTGCGTTTTCGGGGTGGGGGCCGAGCTGGTCTGCGATGCCATCATCCAGCATGGCAGCGACGCCCAGAAGGAAAACTACGTCAAGCCGTTGCTGGCCGGCGAACGCTTTGCCGCCGAGTGTCTCACCGAGCCGAGGGGCGGCAGCGATTTTTTCGGCACCACTACCACGGCTGAACGCCAAGGCGACCATTTCATCCTCAACGGCCAGAAACGGTTCATCGTTGGCGCCGAAGGTGCCGATTTCTTCCTGGTCTACGCCCGTACCAACCCCAACGCCCCGGCGCACAAGGCCCTGACCTGTTTCGTGGTCGACCGTGGCCCCGGGGTGGAGACCGCCTATCGCTACGGCTTGATGGGCTGCCGCGGCGGGGGGGCCGGACGGGTGGTGTTCCGCGACGTGAGGGTGGGGCCGGAGCACATCGTCGGTGAGCTGGACGGCGGCTACGCGGTCTTCAACACCATGATGATCCCCGAGCGCCTCGGCACGGCGGCCATGACCATCGGGGCGGCCCGTCCGGCGCTGGACGTGGCCACCGGCTACACCACCCGGCGCAAGGCCTTCGGCTCCACCATTAACCAATTCCAGGGGGTCAGCTTCCAGGTGGCCGAAGCCGCCATGCTGCTGGACGCGGCCCGGGCCATGATCTACACCACGGCCCGGGCGGTGGACACCGGGCAGCCGACGAACCTGGTCCGTCGCCTGGTTTCGGAAACGAAAAAGTTCGTCACCGAGGCCTGCCAGAAGGCGGCTCACAACAGCATGCAGGTCATGGGCGGCATCGGCTACACCGACATTTTCCCGGTGGAGCGCGTCGTGCGCGACCTGCGCCTGGCCTCCATTTGGACCGGCACCAGCGAAGTGATGAGCATGATCACGGCCCACGAGTGGTACCGGGAGTACGCCCAGCGCCGCTCCGGCCAGGTCGCGCGCGACTTCGAGTCAGACGCCGCCTCGTCGGACGCGGTGGAGGAAAAAATATACGAGTGAGACCGGCGGGGCCCAGAGGCCCGGCCGGTCAGCGGACCCAGGAAAAGAGGGCCGTGGCCAGGATCAGGACCACGATGCCCCAGAGGCGGCAGGTGCGGTCATTGGCTTTCTCCAGAAACCAGTTTGTAAACCACTGGCCGAGATTCTGCAGGTTGAAGGCGAACGTGGCCGCTTTGGTGAAGGCCAGGAGGCCCAGCAGCCGCACGAACCAGGGGTAGTGGCTGACGCCGGCGGCCACGATGAGCGCCAAACCGAACAGCGCCGGCCAGACGGCCACCAGGCGTGGATCGGCCTGGCGCAACAACCCCTTGATGACGCCGCGGGTCTCCTCGGTGTACAGGATCAGGCAGACGCCCACCGACAGCCAGAGAATGCTGATGACATAAAGAATCCATTCCATTGTAACGCCCTCCAGTTTGCCGTAACGTTAGCACGCTTCAGGCCCTCGTCACTTTAAGAAACATCATGGGCGGCTCCTGTCCTGCCGCCGGAAAGTTCTCCCAGGAGCTCTTCCACCGCGGCGCATTCCAGCCCGAAGGGCAGGTAGCCGGCGTAGCCGAGGATCGGCATGGCAAAGAGCTCGAAGCGCTGCACGTAGGGCACCGTGTAAGTCCACCCCACTAGGCTGCCCGCGTTCCACATTTCCCAGAAAAAGCCGCACACCAAGGCGGCCGCCGCCGATGTGACCACCGGTGACCAGTGGCCCCGGGTCGGCTCGCCCAGCAGGTGCCGCCGACCCCAGAGGGTTTGCACCGAGGCCACCACCCCCAGCGGCGCCACCCAAACCAGGGCAAATAGCTGGTTCGGCCAGGCGGCGATTGCCGCCAGGGCCGCGGCCGCCAGAACCAGGACCGCCGCCGCCGCGCGCCGGGGGCTGCGCGGGACCGGGGCCGGCCAGCCGTCCCAGCCGCGGCGAAACAGATCGAAACCGGCCAGCCAGTCCCGGGTGCCCAGCACCGCCGGCAGCACCGTGGCAAACGAGGCGGTGGCCAGGAGGCTGTAGGTCACGGCGCCGTATTCGGCGCCCGTGTAGTACCAGTTTTGCACGAAGCGGTTCAAATACTCGAAAAACCACCAGAAAACGGCGCTGCCGGCAAACAGGAACGCCAGGTGCCGCCGTTGGTGGGTCAGCATGCAGCGGCCGGTGCGCCGGTAGGCCAGGGCGTTGACCACGGCGATGTAGCTCAGCCAGAGGGGGACGAAGGTATGGGGCTGGCCGGCGGCGAACCAGTCAAAGCGCATCCAGGCCAACACCCAGCT
>DQXI01000214.1 GCA_011042305.1 Desulfobacteraceae bacterium | reverse complement strand
CGGCCTGGAGACGAGGGTCGGTGAAAAATCGGCGCCAGGGCAGATCGGCGGCCGCCTGCGTTTCCCCGGGCGCTGTCCCCCTGTCGTAGGCCGGGCCCTGGGGCCACTGCTCGGGCACCGGCGCTTCGGGGCGGCTGTACTCCGGCGCCATGGTGCACCCGGCGCACAGCAGGACGGCGACAACGCCGCAGAATAGTGTTTTTCGTATCATGTCAATGTTCCTTCGCGTTCATCCGTCGGCCTTTTGGCGCCCGAACACCTGCACCACCACGACGTAAAAGAGCGGGATGAAGAAAATCGCCAGGAAGGTCGAGGTCACCATGCCCCCCAAAACGCCGGTACCGATGGCGGTCTGGGCACCGGCACCGGCGCCGGAGGCCAGGGCCAGGGGCAAAACGCCGAAGCCGAAAGCCAGCGAGGTCATCACGATGGGCCGCAGCCGCAGCCTGGCCCCTTCGAGGGTCGCCTCCACGAGCCCCTTGCCCTCCTTGACTTGGCCCATGGCGAACTGGACGATGAGGATGGCGTTCTTGGTGGTCAGCCCCAGCACGGTGAGCAGACCGATCTGAAAGTAAACGTCGTTGGGGAAACTGCGCAGCATCGAGGCGGCCACCCCGCCGATGACCCCCAAAGGCAGGGCCAGCATGACGGAGATGGGCACGGTCCAGCTTTCATACAAGGCCGCCAGGCACAAAAAGATCACGATCATGGAAAAGGCGTAGAGCAGCCCCGTTTGGCGCTTGGCCATGCGCTCCTGGTAGGAGATGCCGCTCCAGTCGAAGCTGACCCCCTCGGGCAGCTTGGCGACGATCTCTTCCATGGCGGCCATGGCTTCGCCGGTGCTGCGGCCCTGCGACGCCTCGCCGAGGATGTTCATCGACGGAAAGGCGTTGAAGCGTTCCAGCCGCGGCGAACCGTAGTCCCAGTAGCCCGAAGCGAAGGCGGTAAACGGGGTCATGGTTCCCTGGCTGTTGCGCACGTAGAGATTTTCCAGGTCCGTGGGCAGCATGCGGTGGGGGGCGTCCGCCTGGACATAGACGCGTTTGACCCGACCGCCCTGGATGAAGTCGTTGACGTAGGCGCCGCCGAAGGCGGCCGAGATGGTGTTGTGGATCGAATTGATCGGCACCCCCAGGGCGCCGGCCCGCTCCCAGTCCACGTCGATACGGTACTGGGCCACGTCCTCCATCCCGTTGGGCCGCACCCGGGTGAGCCGATCATCGGCGGCGGCCATGCCCAGCAGTTGGTTGCGGGCTTCCATCAGCTTCTGGTGGCCGATGCCGCCGCGGTCCTGCAACTGGAAGTCGAACCCCGCCGAGGTGCCCAGCTCCGTGACCGCCGGCGGGGCGAAGGCGAAGACCCGGGCATTGCGGATCCTGGCAAAGCGGGCCATGGCGCGGTTGGCCACGGCCCACACCTTCAGGTCCGGCCGGTCGCGCAGCTCCCAGTCTTTGAGCCGGACGAAACCCAGGCCCGTGTTCTGGCCGCTGCCGCCGAAGCCCCGGCCGGCCAGCGTGAGGACCGACGCCACCGCCTCCTTTTCCTCTTCTTCAAAGTAAGCGCGGACCTCGTCCAACACCGCCTGGGTCTGCTCCAGGGTCGAGCCGGAGGGAAGCTGCGCCTGGATGAACATGGACCCCTGGTCTTCGTTGGGCAGGTAGGCGGTGGGCATGCGCTGGAACAGGTAGCCGAGGGCCGCCACGATGAGCACATAGATGATCAGGTAGCGCAGACGGCGCCCCAGGATCTTGCCCACCGCGCCGGCGTACTTGCTCCGCAGCCAGTTGAAGCTGCGGTTGAAGGCGAGAAAAAAGCGGTTGGAGGCGTACACGATCGGCCGCAGCAGGGGCACGTCGCGCCGCTTGGCGTCCACGCGGTCGTCGAAAGACCGCAACAGCGAGGCGCAGAGCACCGGGGTGAGAATCAATGCCACCACCACCGACAGCAGCATGGCCGAGATCACGGTGACGGAAAACTGCCGGTAGATCACCCCGGTGGACCCGCCGAAGAAAGCCATGGGACCGAAGACCGCCGCCAGCACCAGACCGATGCCCACCAGGGCGCTGGTGATCTGTTTCATGGACTTGGCGGTGGCCTCCTTGGGCGGCAGCTTCTCTTCGTGAATGATCCGTTCCACGTTTTCCACCACCACGATAGCGTCGTCCACCAGCAAACCGATGGCCAAGACCATGGCGAACATGGTGAGCATGTTGATGGAGTAGCCGAAAAAACCCAGCACGGCGAAGGTGCCCAGGATTACCACCGGCACCGCCAGGGTGGGAATCAAGGTGGCGCGGATGTTCCCCAGGAAGAGGAACATCACCAGGAAGACAAGGAAAATGGCCTCGAACAAGGTCTTGACCACCTCGTCGATGGCCACCTTGATGAAGGGGGTGGTATCGTAGGGGTAGATCACCTTGACCCCGGGCGGAAAGTACTCCGACAATTCTTTCATCTTGGCCCGCACGGCGTCGGCGGTGTCCAGGGCATTGGCCCCGGCGGCCTGCCGCACCGCCAGGGCGGCGCACGACTTGCCGTTGAAGAGCGCTTCCACGTCGTAGCGCTCGGTGCCCAGCTCGGTGCGGCCCACATCGCTGACGCGCACTACCGAGCCGTCGCTGTTGATGCGCAAGGGGATGGCGGCGAACTCTTCCGGCGTCTGGAGCAGGTTCTGGACGATGATCGAGGCGTTGAGCCGCTGGCCCTTCACCGCCGGCGCTCCGCCGAACTGGCCGGCGGAGATTTCCACGTTGTAGGCCCGCAGGGCGGCGATGACATCCTCGATGGTCAGCCGGTAGTCGGTGAGCTTGTCCGGGTCCAGCCACACGCGCATGGCGTACTGGCCGCCGAAGCTTTCCACCTCTCCCACCCCCGGGACCCGGGCCAGCACTTTCTCGATGTTGCTCTGGGCATAGTCGCGCAGGTCCGTGCCGCTCAGGCTGCCGTCCTCGGAGATTAACCCCACGATGATCAGCCAGTTGCGGGTCGACTTGCTCACCTTGACGCCCTGGCGCTGGATGACGTCCGGCAGGCTGGCCATGGCGAGCTGGAGCTTGTTTTGCACCTGGGACCAGGCAAAATCCGGGTCCGTGCCGGGGGCGAAGGTCAGCTCGATGCGGCCGGCGCCGGAGCCGTCGCTGGTGGCGGTCATGTAGAGCAGCCGGTCGAAGCCGGTCATCTTTTGCTCGATGATCTGGATGACGCTGTTTTCCACCGTCTCCGCCGAGGCGCCGGGATAGTAGGCGTCGATGGCAATCGACGGCGGGGCGATGGGCGGGTACTGGGAGATGGGCATGTTGTAGATCGCCAGGCCGCCGGCCAGCATCATGATGATGGCGATGACCCAGGCGAAAACCGGGCGGTCCAGGAAGAATTTCGACAGCATGGCAAGCCTCCGTTACTGCTTCGGCGCCGCGGCCGTGCCGCCGGTTCGGGAAACGGTTGCGGAATTCCGTCCGGCTTCGAAGTCGACGGCGTTTACCGTCATCCCGGGCCGAATATTGAGCATTCCTTCGACGATGACCCGGTCTCCGGGCGCCAGGCCCGAGGCCACCAGCCACTGGTTGCCGATGGCCCGATCCAGGACCAGCAGGCGCGGCTGGACAGTGCCGGATTCATCTACAACCAGGGCGACGGGTTCGCCCTTGGTGTTGCGGCTCACTCCCTGCTGGGTGACGAGAATGGCCTTTTCGGAGACGCCCTCCTGGACCAAGGCGCGCACGTACATGCCCGGCAGCAGGACGTGATCCGGGTTGGGCACCACGATGCGCAGGGAGTAGGAGCCGGTGGCCGGGTCCACCGTCACGTCGGCGAACTGCAACCTGCCCGGCAGCTCGTAAGGCGTCCCGTCTTCCAGGAGAATGCGGACCTTGTTGCGGTCCTGGCCGTCCGGGCTGAGGCGGCCAGCCTCAATCCGGCGCCTGAGGCGCAGCAACTCGGCCGATGACTGCACCACGTCCACGTAGATGGGGTCGATCTGCTGCAAGGTGGCCAAAGACTGGGGCTGGTAAGCGGTTACCAGGGTTCCCTCGCGGACGTGGCTGCGGCCGATGCGCCCGTCAAAGGGAGCGACAACGCGGGTGTAGTTCAGGTTGATGCGGGCGGCTTCAACCTGGGCTTTCCAGTATTCGATCTCGGCCTTGACCTGCTCGACGGCGGCGGCGGCATCATCGTAGTCCTGCTGGCTGACGGCCCTGTCCGCCAGTAACTCGTGGTAGCGCGCGGCCCGGGATTGAATCGCCGGCAGGTTGGCCCGGGCCTTGCCAAGGGAGGCTTGGGCCGAATTAAGGGCCACCTGGAAGGGGACCGGATCGATGCGGTAGAGAAGCTGCCCCTCTTTGACGTCCGCGCCTTCCTCGAAGAGCCGCTTGAGGATCAGGCCGTTGACCTGGGGCCGGATTTCGGCGATGCGGAAGGCCGAGGTGCGGCCCGGCAGCTCGGTGGTCAGCTCAACTCTCTGCGGGGAGACCGTTACCGTGGCCACCTCGGGCGTTCGCCTCGGCGGGGCGGTCTGTCCCTTTTGCTCCTGGCAGCCGCCGCACAGCAGCAAGCCGGCGATTAGGAGCGTGGCAATACCGGGTATCGGATTTGTGCCGGTCAATTTTCTTTTCATGGGGTCGACTCCTGTCTCGTGACATCGACGCTGGACGCGCAGTCCCAGACGGAATGGTTGATCTGGCCGAAGTCCGAAAACGCCGCCGCCAGGCGAAGTCCCAGCGGGCTCTTGGCGTTGGGACAGACCCGGCTGCGCCAGACGATCAGCAGGCTCAGATCCAACGTGAGGGCGCAGTTTCGCAGCAGCTTGATTTCCTTCAGATCGCTTTCCCGGTCAGCCCAGGAGAGCTGCTCGAAGGCGGCCAAGGCCGCATCCCGATCGGCATCGGATGCGGTGCGTAGATGTATCAGTTCAATCCAGTCCATGAGATGACTCCGGGGTTGAATTTCGCCGGATAAGATGGTTTCTGGAAAAAAGCAGAAATCGTGCCGAAAATTTAGTGTTTTTATTTCGGTTGGTTATGATATGCGTTGAAAATATCTGTTTTATCTGGAAGATTTATGCTGTCATATTTGACAGTTCTCCTGGGGGCTCGATGGATCAGGCCGGCCCGGCGGATCCGGCAGATCGGGATGACCAGGGGAGGTTTTTGGCGACAGTTTCTGTTAAATATGATAGTTCTGTGACGATCATAAAATCCCCTTTCCCACGCCGGGACTTGCAGCCGGTATTGCCGAGGAACCTGTTTTGGACGAAAACGAATTTTTCCGGCAGGCGACCCTGCGCATTTCCAGCAGTTTGAACATCGACACGGCGATGCGGTATTTTTTTGACTACATCAAGGATTTTATTCCCATCTCGGGCATGTTTTTCGCCCTCTACGATCCCGACCTGCACCTGGGGCGCATGCTGGCCTACATCTGGCCGGACGACCTGCCCAAGCCGGGGGATTTTCTCTCACCGCCGAGGGAGTTCCGGGATTTTCTCAGGAAAAACTGGGAGGAGGACGCCCAGGTGCGCATGGTCAACGACGTCGCGCTGGAGCCGCCCGAATCCCGGCAGCTTTTCGCCGTCCTGTGGCCCCCCGACACGTCGGTGCTTTCGATGGACCTGGAGCTGGAGGCCCGGCGCCTGGGGCGTTTCATTCTCTTCGCCCCCGGCCGGTACCGCTACCGGCCGGAGCACGCCCGCTGGCTTTCGCTGCTGCACGAACCCATCGCCGTGGCCATCTCCAACATGCTCCAGCACGAGGAAATCTTGCGGCTCAAGGATATGCTGGCCGACGACAACCGCTACCTGCACCGGCAGATGAGCCAGATGACCGGCGACACCATCATCGGCGCCGATTTCGGCTTGCGCGAGGTGATGGAGATGGTGCGCCAGGTGGCGCCGCTCAACAGCCCGGTGCTGCTGATGGGGGAGACCGGGGTGGGCAAGGAACTCATCGCTAACGCGCTCCATTTCTCCTCCCCGCGCAGAGGCAACCCCTACATCGCGGTCAACTGCGGCGCCATCCCCGAAGCGCTCATCGACAGCGAGTTGTTCGGTCACGAGAAAGGCGCCTTCACCGGTGCCATCGCCCGCAAGCGGGGACGCTTCGAGCGGGCCCACAGCGGAACCATCTTTCTCGACGAAATCGGGGAGCTGCCCCCCCAGGCCCAGGTGCGCCTGCTGCGGGTGGTCCAGCAGCAGGTCATCGAACGGGTCGGCGGCACCGCGCCGGTGCCGGTGGACGTGCGCATCGTCAGCGCCACCCACCGCAACCTGGAATCCTTGGTGCAGTCGGGTGCCTTCCGGGAGGACCTCTGGTTCCGGCTCAACGTTCTGCCCATCACGATTCCGCCCCTGCGCCGGCGCATTGACGACATCCCGGCCCTGGTGCGCCATTTCATCGAGCGCAAATCGCGCGAGCTCAAAATCGGCACCATGCCGTCGCTGGCCCCCGGCGCCCTGGAGCGCCTGCAGGCCTACCACTGGCCGGGAAACGTGCGCGAGCTGGAAAACCTGGTGGAACGGGCCCTTCTCCAGAGCCAGTTCGCCGGGCGCGACGGACTGCTGACCTTCGACGACCTGCCCGCCGGGCCGGCGGGCGCTGACAGCGGCCGCCCTGGCAAGGCGGGCGGTCCGGTGGAAAGCCTGGATGCTGTGATGGCGGCCCATATCCGCCGGGTGCTGGACAAAACCGGGGGGCGGGTGGAGGGCAAGAACGGCGCCGCCGAACTGCTCGGGCTGCATCCGAGCACCCTGAGGGGGCGCATGCGCAAGCTCGGGATCGCCTTCGGCCGCCCACACAAAAAGCGTATCGACCTGAAATGAAAGGTTTCCGCATTCGCGAGTCGGACCGGAAAAAGGCGGGCGCTCCCCCATTTCGAAGACAGGAACTCGCTTTTCGGGAGTCGCGGCGACTTTAAATCCACTTGTTGCCGCCCCGGCATAGCACCGAAGCGGCTCGTAACTGCGGCTATTTTAGCAATCTATCTACTCATAGATCTTCTCATCCGGGGCCCGGCTCTCCTCGGCATCATCCTCATGATCCCTGGCCGCCTTGGAGGCGAAATACTCCTTGTACCACTCATGGGCGATGATCAGGCTCATCACCTCGTTGGACCCGGTCCAGATGGAGGCCAGGCCCAGATCACGCACAATGCGCTCAATGGGGAAAACATTGGTGTAGCCTATGCCGCCCATGACCTGCATGGCGTTGCGGGCGGCCTTTTGGCATGACTCGGTGATGAATTTCTTGGTTTCCGAGACCAGCCTGCGGACCCTGGCCCTGGGCACGTCCGGATTTTCCACGGCCGTGGCCGTGGTAAAGGCCATGGAGCGACAGACATCCATGAGCATCACCGCTTCGCTGATCTGAAAGCTCACGCCCTGGAACTGGGCGATGGGCTGGCCGAAGGCCTTGCGCCGGGTGGAGTAGCCCGTGGCGATCTCCACGGCCGGGCGGGCCGCGCCGATGGTCATGGCCGCCGTGCCCAGGCGTTCGGGGATCATCATGGTGTTGAACACGGCATAGGCGTTGTTGAGCTTGCCGACGATATTTTCCTTGGGCACCTTGACGTCCTTGAAAACGATGCGGCCCGCGCCGCCGCCCCGGCAGCCCATCAGGCCGTAGAGGTATTCCACGTTTACGCCCGGCCCCCGGTCCACGATCAGGCAGGTCAGGGCCTTGTGAGGATGGGCGTCGGGGCTGAAGTCGGTCTTGGCGTAGACCAGGAAGTAGTCGGCCCCTTCGGCGCCCACGATAAAGCGCTTCTGGCCGTTGACCAGAAAATAGTCGCCCTTGTCCTCGGCCGTGGTGGATGTGCCGAAAAAGTCGCTGCCGCCCCGTGGTTCGGTAAGGCACTCGGCGGCGAACATGTCGCCGGCCAACAGCGGCTTGACGTACTTTTCTTTTTGCTCGTCCGTGCCGTGCAGGACAATGGCGTCGCAGACCAGTTCGGCCCCCACGCCGAAGGTGCAGGCGAAGATATAGCCCAGGGTGCCCACTTCCTCCATCACCGCGCAGGTGGTGGGCCAGTCAAGATCGCGGCCGCCCCACTGCTTGGGATAGCGGCAGCCCAAAAGGTTGCGTTTGCCCGCTTCCCGCAAAAACTCGGTAGGAAACTTGATCTTGTCGGCGTCCATGTCCAGGATCATCTGGCGGGGGATGGTTTTAACAAAATCCCGCACCTCCTGAATGATCTGCTTTTGCTCTGGTTTTACCAGCATGTCGTGCATTGCTTTTCTCCTTTGCCCGCGCTTTTCCGCCTAGTCTCTGAGCAGGTATTTCTGGATCTTGCCGGTTGGCGTATGCGGCAGTTCCTGGCGGAACTCGATCTTGCGGGGAATCTTGTATTTGGCCAGGCGCTCGGTTAGAAACGCCCTGAGTTCATCTTCGGTGGGTGCGCCTTCGGCGGCCGGGACGACCACAGCGGTGACGGTCTCGCCCCATTCGGGATGGGGCCTGCCGATGACTGCGGCCTCGGCCACGCCGCTGTGGACGCTGATGGCATCTTCCACCTCTTTTGAGTATACGTTTTCGCCGCCGGTGACGATCATGTCTTTCTTGCGGTCGACAATGTAGAGATAGCCGTCTTCGTCGACCCTGGCCACGTCGCCGGTCTTGTACCAGGGCCCCTCAAAGGCGTCCTTGGTGGCTTCTTCATCATTGAGGTAGCCGCTCATCATGGTGTCGCCCCGCAGCCAGATCTCTCCGGCCTGGCCGGGTTGGACCGGATTGCCGTCTTCGTCCATTACCTTGATGTGGCTGCCGGGCAGGCTCTTGTTGCCGATGCTGCCCGCCTTGGCCAGCTGCATTTCCGGGGGCAGGAAGGTGCCCGTGGGGCCGGACTCGCTCATACCGTAGACCTGGTAGAAGTTGGTGGAGCCGTATTTTTCCATGAGCATCTTGGCCACATTGCTGCTGATGGGTCCGCCGCCGTAGATGAAGCAGCGCATGGAGCTGAGGTCGAACTCGCCGAAGTTGGGCAGCATCTGGGTGGGCATGATGTAGCTGATGGGCGCGCCAAAATACACCGTGCAGCGCTCGTCCTGGATGGCCTGCAAGAAGAACAGCGGGTGGTATTCCCGCAGCAGCACCGTGGTGGCCCCCACGTACTGGGCGGCCATGAACCAGTTGTTCAGCGGCGAGGAGTGCCAGATGGGCATGGCCATTAAAAGAATGTCGCTGTCGTCCATCTTCATGCCCAGGCCACCGGCGTTTATGCCCGCCAGCAGCACGTTCTTGTGGCTGTGCAGGCAGCCCTTGGGCTTGCCCGTGGTGCCGCTGGTGTAGAGGATCTCGGCCAGGTCGTCGGCGGCGACAGCCACCGGGCGGTACGCCCCGGCAGCGTCCAGGGCCGCTTCAAAGCTCTCAAAGCCCTCGGCTGCCGTGTCGATACTGGCCTTGCGGGCCTTGTTTTGCACCTTGGCCGCCACTTCGCCCAATGCGCCGTCAAACAAAAACACCGACGCGCCGCTGTGCTCCAGGATATAGTCCACCTCGGGCGCGGTCAGCTTGTGGTTTACCGGCACCACGGCGGCCCCGGCCTTTAAAGCGCCGAAAAAGGCGAACACATAGGCCGGAGTGTTGAAGCTCATAATGGCCACGATATCGCCCTTTTGCACGCCCCAGCCCTGCAAGACCGCGGCGGCCTTGTCGGCGTTTTGTTTTACCTGGGCGAAAGTGAAGGTCTGGCCGTTGTAGCGCAGGTTGGCCTTGTCGCCGAATTTCTCCGCATTGAGGTCAATGATTTCCACCAGGTTCATAGCTCACCCCTATTGTTTCCCCGTTCCTTCGAGTTGTTTCAGGCGCTCCAGCATCTTCTGTCGCACCGCCTCCAAATCCGCCTCCATGGCCGAGATCTCCTCCTTGCGTTGGGCCAGCTCTCTCAGCTTTTTCTCGCCGTATTCCAGAGACTTGCGGATCTGGTCCGCCTCGTCCATGTCCACGTCGGCCATGCCGATCATCTCGGCGATTTCGTCCAGGCTGTAGCCGAAGCGCTTGCCCCGCAGGATCAGGCGCATGCGGGCGCGGTCCCGGCGGGTGTACACCCGGTGTCCGCCGGGGGTGCGCTGGGGGCTGATCAGACCTTTTTCCTCGTAAAAACGGATGGATCGGGCACTGATGTCCAGTTGGTCGGCCAGTTCGCTGATGGTCCAGGAGTCGTCTCGGCTCATGCAGGCTCGCATTCTTCTAGTTAACGTTAACTGGAAGTTTAGGCGGAAATGGCGTTCGTGTCAATAAACAATGTTTAATGTGGGGATTTTAGGGGAGGGCCCCTCCTTTCACATTAGGTTTGAAATGTGAAAGGAGGACACAGGCGCTCTATGGGTATGCCAAGAAATTATTTGCGTACCCGTCTGAATTTTTATATAGGCCTGTTATTGTTGGTCTTTATCTTTGTATGGCGATCTGTCTCAGGTACGTAAGTCGTCGGATCGTACATGCCACCCTTTGTCTGGGGCCAGAACTTTGGATTGCCGAGAGAATAACATGCCGATAATCTATCGTTTTCTGCAGTCCGGCCCCCAAGTGTCCAATCTGAATTCGGAAAGTTGAGTTGCTGAGTTACAAATCCTCGTCCCTCCCATGAAGCGCTGTGTCCGTGTGCACGGGTTGCGGCCGCTTCATAGGCGCCGGCGGGGGGGATACCGCCGGCGCCGCATGGAGGGATAGACATCCATTCGGGCACACCGGCAAAGAGGGGCGCCCGGCTATTTGAGAAGTCCCTTCTTCTTGAGATAGTCCCTGGCCACCTCGACATCGGGCCGGTGCTCGATGGCCACGGCCGCGTTCATCTCCTGCATCTCCCGGGTCGTGACGGCCTGGGTCAGGGGCCGCAGAATCTCTGCGATCTGCGGATATCGATCCAGCGTGTCCTTGCGAACCACCGGGGCGGGGTTGTAGACGGGAAAGAAATTCTTGTCGTCGACCAGGTTGACGAAATGAAAGGCTGCGACGCGGCCGTCCGTGGCGTAACCGAAGGCGCAGTCCGCCTTTTTTTTCTTCATGGCCATATACGTCAGCCCGTAATCCATCTTCTTCACGTTGGCCGGAGGGACCTTGAAGCCGTAGGTCTTCATGATGCCCTTGAAGGCATCGGGCCGTTCCCAGTCCTCGGCCTTCATGGCGAAGATGAGGGCCTTGGGATTGTTGTTCACGTAGTCTGCCAGATCCGAAATCGAGACGATCCCGAGTCTTTTGGAATCCGCCTCTCTCAACATGAGGGTATAGGTGTTGTTGAAATGGAACCGGTCCAGCCAGACCAGACCGTTTTTCTCGTCCTGCTGGCGGCAGAATTCGAATATCTTTTCAGGGTTGGTCATCACGGCGCGGTCCTTGCCCTTGAAGAAGATGGCATAGGCGGTTCCGGTGTATTCGAAGTAGAGATCCACCATGCCGTTTTCAAGCGACTGGCGAAGGAGCTTGCTTCCGACCCCGGTTTTGACCGTGACCTGGAAACCGGCCTGCTCCAGCAACAGGGCTCCGAGCTGTGGCAGAAGGTACTGTTCCGTATAGTTCTTGCCCCCCACCACCAGTTTCTTTTCGGCAAGGACATTGCCCGGAATCAGGGCCAGAACGGAAATGAGGACAACGGCGCTGAGCAAAGATCGTTTCAAGGTAACACCTCCTGAATGAAGTTTGTTTGACCCGGACCGCCTCTGGAAAACAGTTTTATCCGTTCAGCCGGAGCCCCTTGGGGACCAGGAGCAACTCCAGAAGACCGCAACAAAAGTCGGCGATCAGGGCCATGATGGTTACGGGGATCGCTCCTGCGAGGAGCTTTGCGGTCATCATGACCTCGATTCCCGTAAAGATGAGATCGCCCATGCCGCCGGCACCGATCAGATAGGCCAGGGCCACGGTGCCGATGTTGATAATCAGAGCGATCCGAAAACCCGTGATGATGATTTTCATGGCGTTGGGGATCTCGATTTCGAGAAGAATCCGCGCCGGGGGCATCCCCATGCCCCGCGCCGCATCGGTGAGGTGGGGCGGAACGTTGGTGATGCCGGCCAGGGTGTTTCTGGCGATCGGCAGGATCGAATAGACGGTCAGGGCGAATACGGCGGGCCCGCTGCCGATGCCCAGAAAACTCATGGCCAGTGCAAGCACGGCCAGGGAAGGAATCGTCTGCCCCAGGCTGATGATGTACATCACGATCCCGGCGTAGCGCCTGAATCGGCTCCGGGTCAGCAGGATGCCGGCGATGACGCCGATGGCCGTGGCAATGGACATGCTCTCGCCGACGATGCAGACGTGTTCCCAGAGCCGGGACAGGATGTACGGGTATTCGTAGGGGTCCGAGAGGTACTGGACAAGGCCCGTCCTCTCGGCCATGACCCCGGCGCAGAGAAGGACCAGCATCAAGAGGAACCGATAGACTTGGCTCAAAAGACGGCTCATCCGTTCTGCCTCCTCTGGACCTGAAGGCCCCGGGGCGTGACCCAGCGTTCCAGCAAGGCCATGGCCCCGTCTACGATGATCGCCAGCAGCGACACCAGGACGGCGCCCGCGATGATCATCTCCTCGTATGTCCGGCTGATCCCCTGGGAGATCAGCACCCCTAGTCCCCCCGCTCCGATATAGGCCGCGATGGCGGCGATTCCGATGTTCATCACCGCAGCCGTCCTCAGTCCGGCCAGGATCACGGGAACGGCGAGGGGAATCTCCACCTCCCGGAGCAACCGCCATCGGTTCATTCCCATACCCCTGCCGGCATCGGTGACCGCCGGGGGGACGTTCAGGATGGCCGTATACGTATTGCGGATGATGGGAAGCTGGCTGTAGAGCACCAGGGCGATGACGGCCGGCAGCTTTCCGAGTCCGAACCCCATGACCGCCAGAATCGGGAGCATGATTCCGAAAAGCGCGATGGAAGGGATGGTCATCAGCACGTTGGCCGTGTTTAGCACCCGCTGGGCCAGGTTTTTGTGCCTGGTGATCAGGACCCCGAGGGGGATGCCGATGATCATGGCGATGACCAGGGAACTCCCGACGATCCAGATGTGCTCCCAGGTGAGGTAAAGGACCCGCTCCATGTTTTCCGAGATGAAGCAAAGGGTGCTCATGGCTCACTCTCCCTCGCCGTTTCGTTCGGCCTCGTCTGTGTAGCTTTCCTTGATGGCCTTCTGGATGTCGTTGTAGGAGACGGTACCGATAAAGTCGCCGTTATCGTCCACGACGCAAAGGGTCATGAGGTTGTACATCAACATCATGGAAAGCACATCGCGCAGGTTCCGCTTTTCTTCCACCAGGCAGGGGTATGTTTCCACCAGATCACGGATCGGCCCCTGCTCATACTTGAGGGTTCTGTTGGTTACATAGCCCATGGGTTTGCCGCCGTTCAGGACGATGCCGTAATGGAATTTCTTCGAGTCCATAAACTTCAGCACATCTTGGGCCTGATCCGTCATCCGCAGCAGGTTCTTGGGAGACCGGTTCATGATGTCCCCGGTCCGGATGAGCCCCAGAACTTTTAGGGCCCGGTCGGCCCCCACGAAATCGGCCACGAATTTGTTTTTGGGCTGGGTCAGGATCGCCTCCGGGGTGTCGTACTGAATCAGCCTGCCCTTATCGAAGAGGGCGATTCTGTCCCCCATCTTGATGGCCTCGTGGATGTCGTGGGAAACAAAGACGACGGTCTTTTTCAGTTTCGCCTGAAGGCGGAGAAACTCATCCTGAATCTGCTCGCGGTTGATCGGATCGATGGCCCCGAAGGGTTCATCCATGAGGAGGATGTTCGGATCGGCCGCTAGCCCCCGGGCCACTCCGACCCGTTGCTGCTGTCCCCCGGAGAGTTCAGCCGGATACCGGTCCCGGTAGGTCCGCGGGTCGAGGTTGGTCATCCAGAGAAGCTCGTCCACCCTTTCGCGGATCCTTTCCTCGCTCCAGCCCAAAAGCTTGGGGACCACGGCCACGTTCTCCGCGATGGTCTTGTTCGGAAAGAGACCGATTTCCTGGATGACATACCCGATCTTCTGCCTGAGCTTGACCGCGTCGACCTGCATGATGTCTTGGCCGTTGATGGTGATCGTGCCCCGGGTCAGGGTCTCGAGCCGGTTGGTCAGCCTCAGGGTCGTAGTCTTTCCACAGCCGGAAGGTCCGAGCAGGATGACCACCTCGCCGGCCTGGATTTCCAGGCTGACATTGTCCAGGGCGGTCACGGCATCCTTCCCGTTCCCATACACCTTGGTTACGGATTCATATCGAATCATGTGCGTTCCTTCAAAAATCTCGGTCAGGACGGACAGGGGCGGTTTCGGTCGAAACGATCTGGCAGGGATCGGGTGTGGGGATACAAAAGAAGGAAATGAAGGGGCCTCACCGCGTGGAGCGCCCGTTATCGTTTATGTGAAAGGGCGTTATTCTTGACTCCAGGGCCAATCGTGAATAAGGCACCCTTGATTTGATCCATCAAAGGACCCTGTGTCAGGGCTGAAGGACACCCGAATCAGTCGTTTAAGGAAAAATCCGCGCCTCGCTCAATCCATTCGTCTCTTTTCCCCTAATCCTGTATAGTTGCTTTCAATGAAAACCAATTTTCATAGTAAAATATTTTAAAATGCTACAGGCTCGGCCAAAAGTCAAGGGGCAGGGCGACGGCCATTCTCGGTAGAACTGCAAGCGAAAGCCCGTTGTGACACCGGCCGGCCGGCGCTCGAAACCTGCCTCGGCGAGAAAGGCGGGCGCTCCCCCCATTTCGCATGGCCATCGGCCGGAAAAAGCCGATCAATGCGCCTCGGCCCAGTTGGCGCCCCAGGCCACGTTGACCTTCAGCGGCACCTTCAGTTCGAGAATTTTTCCCATGGCGGTGGTGACCATTTCCGACAGGACGCCTTGTTCTTCCGGCGGGGCTTCCAGGACAATCTCGTCGTGCACCGAGAGCAGCAGCGCGGCCTTCATGCGCCGGGCCTGCAGCAGCGCGTCGACGCGGATCATGGCCAGCTTGATGATGTCGGCGGCGGTTCCCTGGATGGGGGTGTTGACGGCGGTGCGCTCGGCGAACTGGCGCACGGCGCTGTTGCTGCTGTCGATGTCGGGCAGCAGGCGGAGGCGGCCCAGCAGGGTGCTGGTGCGGCGGGTCTGGCGGGCCTCGGCGATGGTTTCGTCGATGAAACGCTTGACGCCCTGGTAGCGGGAAAAATAGTGATCGATGTAGGTGCGGGCCATCTTTTGGCTGATGCCCAGTTGGCGCGAGAGGCCATAGGGGCTCATGCCGTAGATGATGCCGAAGTTGATCGCCTTGGCCTGGCGGCGCAGATCGTCGCTGATCTGCGCCGGAGGCAGGCCGAAAACCTCGCTCGCCGTGCGGGTGTGGACGTCCTCGTCGGCTTCGAAGGCTTCGATCAGGATCGGGTCCTGGCTGCAGTGGGCCAGCACCCGCAGCTCGATCTGGCTGTAGTCGGCGCTCATGAGCAGAAAACCCTTGCGGGGTATGAAGGCCGCCCGGATTTTGCGTCCTTCCGGGGTGCGGATGGGGATGTTTTGCAGGTTGGGATCGCTGGAGCTCAGCCGGCCGGTGGCGGTGACGGTCTGGTTGAACGAGGTGTGAATGCGGCCGGTATCCGGGTGGATCAGCTCCAGCAGAGCGTCGGCGTAGGTGGACTTGAGTTTGCCCAGGGTCCGGTGGCGCAGGACCTGGGCTGGCAGCGGATGGCTGGCGGCCAGGGTGGTGAGTACTTCAACGTCGGTGGAGTAGCCGGTGCGCTTGCGGGTTTTTTTCTGGGGGGGCAGGCCGAGCTTCTCAAAGAGGATGTGCCCCAGCTGCTGGCCCGAGTTGATGTTGAAATGCTCGCCGGCCAGGCGGTAAATTTCCTTTTCGACCTGGGCCATCTCGGCCTCGAATTCCTGCGACAGGCGTTCCAATACCTGGCGGTCCACGCCGATGCCGGTCATCTCCATTCTCGCCAGAACGGGCACCAGCGGGATTTCGACGGTAGCCATCAACGCGCTGAGCCCTTCCTTTTCAAGCCGCTTTTCCAGCTCCTGGTAGGCCATCCAGGTGACGTCGGCGTCCTCGGCGGCGTAGGTCGTGGCCTTGTCGATGGGCACCTGGTCGAAGGTGACGGCCGAGGCACCCTTGCCGGTCACTTCCTGGTAGGAAATGGTCTGGTGATCGAGAAAATCAAGGGCGATCTGGTCGAGGTTGTGGGCCCGCTTGGAGGGGTTGAGCAGGTAGGAGGCGATCATGGTGTCGAAAACGATCCCATCGAGGAGGGCGCCGTGGTGGGCCAGTACGATGAGATCGTACTTGATATTCTGCCCCACCTTGGCAATGGCCGGGTCCTCCAGCACTGGCCGCAGGGCTTCCAGCACCGTCTCGCGGGCCAGTTGCGCCGGAGCCCCGAGGTAGCGGTGACCGCAGGGAATGTAGTAGGCCTCGTGGGCGCGCATGGCCACCGAGACGCCCACCAGCTTGGCCCGCATGGGATCCTGGCTGGTGGTCTCGGTGTCGATGGCGAAGATCTTGGCTGTCTTCATGGCCTCGACCAGCTCATGCAGGGCTTGCGGGGTGCTGACGGTATGGTAACGCTTCTGCCGTCGGTCGGCCTCAACAGGAAACATTTTCTGCAGCTGGGAGAATTCCAGCTCCTTGGACAGCGCTCCCAGGTCGGCGGCATCCGGGGCCATGCGGCGAAACCGCTCGGGATCGAATTTCACCGGGGCGTCGGTGCGGATTTCCACCAGTTTGCGGCTCAACCAGGCCTGGTCCTTGAACGCTTCCAGTTTTTCCCGCTGCTTAGCCGAAGCCACGGCATCCAGGTGGGCATAGAGAGCCTCCATGGAGCCGTGGGTGCGAATCAGCCTGGCGGCGGTCTTGGGACCGATCCCGGGCACACCGGGAATGTTGTCCGCGCTGTCGCCGGAAAGCCCCATCACGTCGATGATCTGGGCCGGGGACAGGCCGAAATCCTTGCGGATCGTCTCGATGTCGTTGGTCTTTTCCTTCATCGGGTCCCAGATGGTAGCCCGTTCGGTGACCAGTTGCAGCAGGTCCTTGTCGCCGGTGACCATTACCACGTCGAAGCCCCGGGCCTCGGCCTGGCGGGCCAGGGTGCCGATGAGGTCGTCGGCTTCGTAGCCGGCCAATTCGAGCTGGGCAATGCGAAAGGCCTCGGTGAGGCGCCGGATATAGGGTTGCTGCAGCGACAGGGCCTCGGGCATGGGCGGGCGGTTGGCCTTGTAGCCGGGGTAGATTTCATGGCGGAAGGTGGGCCCCCGGGCGTCGAAAAGCATCACCACGTGGGTGGGCTGGCGCTCTTCCATCAGCTTGAGGATCATGCGGGCAAAGCCGTAGACGGCGTTGGTGGGCATCCCGCGGGAGTTGCTCAGACTGCGGATGGCATGGAAGGCCCGGTAGATGTAGGCCGAGCCGTCGATAAGATAGACGGTGGGGCGGGACGGATTCATCTTCTGGCACCTGAAATGGGGCGGCCGCCGTGGACAGGGGCGTTGGTCCTGGTTATGTTGAACACCAAAATTAGGTGCGTTGCCACGGTTTGCCAGGCGCGTCTCAGGCCGCTAAGAAAGCCGCAGGAAACCGGGCGGACAGGGCAAGATGAGCGTTCTTACCACGATTACCGTCGTGCAACAAGGGCCGGTGGCCTGCCAGGAAGGGATGTCGCCAGGGCTGGCGGGGCGGCTTGTTTTAACTGATGGTTGGGAGACGAGTGTCGAGATGAAGACATCACCGGAGAACCCCGTTTCCTGGCGCGAGCGCCGCAGGCGCGAGCGCCAGACCACATGCCACTGCTGTGGCGCCAAGGTTCCGTTTTGCTGGCAGTGTCGCTGCGGCTTTGCCATCTGCCAGGACTGCATGCTGGAGAACTTCTGGGGCATGTCCTGCAACGGGATTACCTGGCAGTGCCCGGACTGCGGGGCCCAGAACGGGTTTGGCAACCAGTGAACCGGAGGCGCCACCGCCGCCTATCGATCCAGATAGTCCTCCCGTACAGGGGAGAACACCTCAACGGCCACCGTGTCCGCCAGGGCTTCGCCGCCATGGGGGATGTACGACGGTACCGTCCAGGCGTCGCCGGGGCCGGCCTCGAAGGTTTCCTCGCCCACCGTCAGGCGCAGCCGTCCGCTGACCAGGTAGCCGGTCTGCTCGTGGGGGTGGCGGTGAACGGGTAAGAGCGCCCCGGCGGCCAGGCTGAACTCGGCCATCAGGGTGCGCTCGCCGTGGACGAGGGTTTTCAGCTCGATACCGTCCAGCACGCGTCGGTAGCCATTTTTGCTTCTGCGGTAGAACATGGTGAATTATCCTTCTTGCCCGTCACCGTTTTCTGTCGCATTATGAGCCGCGGATTCCTCACTGCCTCAGGAATGATACGGGAAGAGGGCCATTGCGAGGAGTACGGTCGCCCCTTCTCAGCGCGAGCTTGCGACAAGGAATCCCCGCTGCTCGGTATCGCTGGATGTGCCGGTGAGCGCACGGATTCCTCCCTTCGCTCGGGATGCCCCTTCAGGAATTTTCACGAGCACATCAATCAGCCGTCAAGCGGCATTGCTAGAGCAGAACCTCGTCAAGCACCGATTCTAGCCCCAGGGCGGCGAACTTGAGCCGGATGAATTCCGAGATGGTGGGTTGGTAAGGTCGCCGCCGGAGGTGCAGCCGGGCTTCGGTGGGGGTGCGGCCCCCCTTGCGGGCATTGCAGGTGGGACAGCAGGCGACGCAGTTGTCGAAATCGGTTTGCCCCCCGCGACAGCGGGGGATGATGTGGTCGACGGTGAGCCGTCCGCCGACGCTGCCGCAGTAGGCGCAACGAAACCGGTCGCGGATCAGGACGTTGCGCTTGGAAAAGGGTACGCGTGCCCGGTAGATGGTGCGAATGAGCTTGATCAGCCGCATCACGGCCGGCACGGCCCGGCGCAGCCCTTCCACGCAACCCACCGTGTGCTCGGAGTACTTGAGGACTTCAACCTTCTGCTTGGCCACCAGGCACATGGCCCGGCGCCAGGATACCACGTTGAGAAAGGAGTAGTCGGCGTTGAGCAGGATGCAGTGTGCCATCGCACCCTCCGCGAGATGGGGTTTGCGAGTTTTCTACCCTATCTGCCGAGGCAATGTCAACGGGGCCAAGGCGTGGAAAAATACGTCAACTTGTCTTGACAAATTTGTCCGGCTCGGATATGGCAGGTGGGAAACGTGAATCCCCTTTTGGAAAGCGTATTGAGCATGATGGTTCGATGCTGGCGGTGGCGGGGGGTGCTCTGAAGCTTCTCGCCGCCTCTGATAAACCTACAAGAGAATGCCGTGAGCAGCTTCAGCCGGTCCCGACGGGCGGCCGCGGCAGTCGAATCTTTCGCCGGCGCCCTTGCAGGGGCGCCGGTGGCGTTCGAGACTCAAGAATTCAGGAAAAACGATGACACGCAAACTGATGATGGGAAACGAGGCCATGGCCCTGGGCCTGGTGGAAAACGGGGTCAGCCTGGCCACCGGGTACCCGGGCACGCCGGCGTCGGAAATCCTGGCAGCGGTGGCCAAGTCGCGCCGCCTGCGCACCGATCCGCTTCACGTCCAGTGGGCGGTGAACGAAAAGGTGGCCTTCGAGATCGCTTATGCCGGGGCCCAGGCCGGGTTGCGCACCGCGGTGAGCATGAAACAGGTGGGTCTCAACGTGGCCAGCGATCCGCTGATGAGCGCCGCCTACATGGGGACAACGGGCGGATTTGTCGTTATCAGCGCCGACGATCCCGGCCCCCACTCCTCCCAGACCGAGCAAGACAGCCGCCTCATGGCCGTGATGGCCAAGATCCCGGTCCTGGACCCGGACTCTCCCGCGGCGGCCCGGCGCATGACGGCCATGGCCTACCAACTCTCCGAGGCCTTCCGCATACCGGTGATGCTGCGGCCCACCACCCGGGTCTGCCACAGCCGCCAGGACGTGGCCGTGGACGCTGGGGTGCTGCCCGGGCGGGAGCCGGCTTTCAAGCGCGATCCGTTGCGCTGGGCCGCCACGCCCAAGTTTCGTCTCAAGCTCCACGGCGAGCTGGAAGAAAAGTTGGCCCGGATCGCCGCCTGGCCGGAAACGGCCCCGGTGCGCCACAACCCGAAAGCCGGCGGCCGGCGGGCCGTGGTGGCCTCGGGGGTGGCGGCTGCCCATGCCCGCGAAGCGCTGGAATCCCTGGGACTGTGGGACGGGCTGCCGTTTTACCAGGTGCGCCAGCCCTTTCCGCTGCACACCGATTTCATCGGCCACCTCATCACCGACTACGACGAGATCCTCGTGCTCGAGGAAACCGTGGGGGTCATCGAGATGCAGATCGCCGACCGGCATCGCACCCGGGGCAAGTGGACCGGCGGCGTGCCGCGGGTGGGCGAGCTGCTGCCCGAGGCCATCGTCAGCCAGATCGCCGCCTTTGCCGGCTGCAGCGTGGAAGTCCCGCAACTGCCCGTCGTTCCCGGTCGACGCCCGACCCTGTGCCCGGGCTGCCCCCACCGGGCCAGCTTCTTTGCCATCCGCAAGGCGGCGCCCAAGGGGATCTACACCAGCGACATCGGCTGCTACACCCTGGGCCTGAACCTCGGCGCGGTGGACACCGTGCTGTGCATGGGGGCGGCCATCAGCCAGGCGGCCGGGTTCTACCAGGCCTATCGCCATGCGGCCAAGCCGCCGCCGGTGGTGGCTACCATCGGCGATTCGACCTTCTTCCACGCCGGCGTGCCGGCCCTCATCGACGCCGTGGTGCAGCAGGTGCGCTTTGTCCTGGTGATTCTCGACAACCGCACCACCGCCATGACCGGCAATCAGCCCACGCCGGCTTCGGGGATCGGGGCGTGCGGCGAAACAACGGCCGCCGTGGACATCGCGGCCCTGGTCAAGGGGTGCGGGGTCGGTTTTTGCCGAATCGCCGATCCCTACGACGTGAAGGCTTTTACCAAAATGGTGAAAGAGGCCCTGGCTTACGCGCGCGAAACGGGGCCGGCGGTGGTGATCGCCCGGCATCCGTGCGTGCTCGAAGAGGCCCGGCGCACCGGACGTCCGCCCGGACCGCCGCCGACAGTCACTGATGCCTGCGACGGGTGCGGATTCTGCGTGGAGCGCTTCGAGTGTCCGGCCCTGGTGATGAATGCGGACAAGACGCGGGTGGACATCGATCCGATCCTTTGCGTCGGCTGCAACGTGTGCATCCAGGTTTGCCCCAAGGGTGCCATCGAGGAAGCGAAAGACCGATGAACGAAACGATTCACCAACAGATTGTCATCAGCGGCCTCGGGGGACAGGGCGTGCTCTTTGTCACCCGGTTGCTGGCGGAGGCGGCCATCGATGCCGGATTTCCCGTGTTTACCTCCGAGACCCACGGCATGGCCCAGCGCGGTGGCACCGTGGTGAGCCATCTGAAGGTCGGCCCTTACGCCAGCCCGCTGATTCGTCCCGGACAAGCCGACGGGCTGATCTGCCTCAAGGCGGAGAATATCGCCGCCCACGGACCGTTTCTGCGTCCGGGCGGCTGGACGGTGGTTAACAGCGACGCCGATGGCTCCGGGCGCCTGGACGCCGACCGCATCGCCTGCGAGCTGGGCGATGCGCGGGCCGTCAACCTCGTGGTGCTCGGCTTCGTTCTGGCCGCTTTGGGCGAAACGGGAAAGCCGCTGCTGTTTTGTTCCCCGGCCGGGGTGGAGCAGGTGCTCGAGCGGCGCCTGGCGCAGCGGGAGCCGGCGTTGAAGCGATCCCTGGCCGCTCTGGCCGCCGGCGCGGCGGCGGCCAGAGCCGAGATTTGAGATTCGAGCGCTGCCGTCGGCTGCCGGCCTGGCCAGGGCGGAGATGGTGGTTTGGCTTGCCGCTGTCATCGTTCCGATGAACATGGATTTTCCGGATCGAGTCGGCCCGGGCCTGGTCGGGAGTCAGGAATGATGGAATGAGGCCGGAGGTATCCGGTGTTTTCCAGCGGCTCGTCTTCCCGGTCCCTGGGGTCCATGTCGAGTGGCTGAAATTTCCGCTAAGTTATCAGGTGGTTGCGCGTATTCACAGACGAGATTCATTCTGAGGAGTTGACATGAGCTTTATCGATTCCACCCTGACCCCGGAGCGGCTGGCGCAGATCCAGCTCGACGGGTTGCGCTGGACCGTGGGCCATGCGCTGGCCAACTCACCCTTCTACCGGGAGCGGCTGGCCGCCGCCGGCGTCGAAGACGCCCGGGAGATCCGGAGTCTCCAGGACCTGGCCCACCTGCCGTTTGTGGACAACACGGCCCTCCAGGAAGGGTACCCGTTTCCCTTGCGCTGCGTGCCCTTCGAAGACCTGGTGCGCATCCATGCCTCGTCGGGGACCACGGGAAAGCGCAAGGTTCTCTGCTACACCGAGCAGGACCTGGAAGACTGGCGCAACATGTTTGCCCGCTGCTACGAAGTGGCGGGACTCACCCGCGCCGATCGGGTGCAGATCGCCGTGGGCTACGGCCTGTGGACGGCGGGGGCGGGGTTCCAGGCCGGTTGCGAGCGCTTCGGCGCCCTGGCCGTACCGGTGGGACCGGCCAATGCCGAGATGCACTGCGAGCTGCTGGTGGACATGCAATCCACCGTCTTTTGCGCCACCGCCTCCATGGCCCTGCTCATGGCCGAGGAGGTGGAGCGGCGCGGGCTGCGCCACCAGATTGCGCTGAAAAAGGTGATCCTGGGGGCCGAGCGTTGCAGCGACGCCATGCGCCAGCGCATCGGCGAGCTGCTCGGGGTGACGCATATTCACGACATCTACGGCCTCACCGAGCTCTACGGGCCCGGCACCGGGCTGGATTGCCACCTGCACCAGGGGATCCACTACTGGGCGGACCTGTTCATCTTCGAGATCATCGACCCGGACACCCTCCAGGTGCTGCCCCCCGGCAGCGAGGGAGAGCTGGTGGTGACCACCCTGCGCAAGCAGGGAAGCCCCCTGATCCGCTACCGGACCCACGATATCACCCGCCTCATCGATGAACCGTGTTCCTGCGGCAACCCGTTTCCGCGCCACGGCCGCATCGTGGGCCGCACCGACGACATGTTCATCTACCGGGCGGTGAACATCTACCCAAGTCAGATCGAGCACTTGTTGGGACAAATCGCCGGCATCGGCAGCGAATTCCAGATCCATCTCAACCAGCGCGAAAACGGCCGCGACAAGATGCGGGTCCTGGTGGAGCGTGCCCCGGCCACCGCCGCCGAACGCGACCCGGCTCTGGCCGAGCAGATCGCCACGGCGGTGCGGCGCAAGATCCTGGTGCGCTGCGAGGTGAAAATCGTAGAACCGGGGAGCCTGCCGCGCACCCAGCGCAAGAGCCGGCGCGTCTTCGATCATCGCAACGGCGAACCGGGCGGGGCCTGAACGGCCCACCGATTCCGGACGCCACAGTTCCCCTGGCGGGGAGGGAGGTGACCCATGAAACGTTGGATGCGTTGTCGCGTTGCAATCGGTCTGGCGACGGCCATTGGGCTGGCGGCGGTGTTGGCGCCTGCGGTTCCGGCCGCGGAAATTACCCTGAGCTACGCCAATTTCCCCCCGGCGCCCACCTTTCCCTGCGTGCAGATGGAACGCTGGAAGACGGAAGTCGAAAAGCGCACCGCCGGCAAGGTGGCGGTGAACACCTTTCCCGGCGGCACCCTGCTGGGGGCCAAGGAGATGATGGACGGCGTGATCGCCGGCCAGGCCGACATCGGTTGCCTCTGCATGGCCTACCAGCCGGGGCGCTTCGTGGTGACCAACGCCACCGGGCTGCCGGTGGGAATCCCCGACGCGCGCACCGGCAGCCTGGTGCTACTGGACCTGTTCAACAAGTACAAGCCCGAGGAGTTCGCCAAGGTCAAGGTGCTGGCGCTGTTCACCACGGCCCAGTCCAACATCATGAGCAAGGTGCCGGTGCGTTCCCTGGAAGACCTTCAGGGCCTGAGCCTGCGCGGCAGCGGACCGGCGGCCCAGATCCTCGGGGCGCTGGGTGCCAACCCGGTGGGTATGCCCATGTCCGACACCCCCGAGGCCCTGCAGAAGGGCGTGATCAAGGGGCTGCTCTCGTCGCTGGAGGTGCTCAAGGACTTCAAGTTCGCCGAGACCTGCCGCTATGTGACCCTCATCGACACCGTGATCTATCCCTTTGCCGTGGTGATGAATATGGATCGCTGGAACAGCCTGCCGGCGGATGTCAAGCAGGTGATGGAAGACCTGATTGCCGAGCAGAGCGAGTGGACCGGGGTGTACATGGACAACCACGTGAAGGAGTCGGTGGAATGGTCCAAAGAGACCTACGAGGTGGAGGTGATTTCCCTGGATGCGGCGGAAAAGGCCCGCTGGGATGAGCGGCTCAAGCCGATGACGGACAAGTGGATCGCCGAGGCCAAGGCAAAAGGGCTCCCGGCGGAGGAGATTCTGGCCGATATCCGTGCCGCGGTGGAAAAACACCGGAAATAAGACGAATGAATCCGCTCGATCGCATCAACGTAAACCTTCATCGGGTCATGGTGGTCATTGCAGGCATTTTCCTGCTGGCCATGTGCCTGCTGACCTGCGCCAACATCGTCCTGCGCATTGTCTGGGTGCCGGTTCCGGGGACCTACGAGTTGATGGGGTATTTCGGGGCCGTGGTGGCGGCCCTAGCCCTGGGCCACACCCAGATGCGGCGGGGTCACGTGGCGGTGGATGTGCTCATCAACCGGCTTTCCTCCAGGCGCCAGCGCTTTCTCAAGGGGTTCAACGGTCTGGCTTGCATGCTGTTCTTCTCACTGGCGGCTTGGCAGCTGATGCGCAAGGCCCTGGTGCTGCGCGCCAGCGGGGAGGTGACCGAAACCCTGCGTATCATCTACTACCCCTTCGCTCTGGCCGTGGCCCTGGGATGTGTCCTGCTGGCCTTGGTGCTGCTGGCCGACCTGGTGCAGGCCCTGCGGCCGTCGGATACGGAGAAGCCGCGATGAACCTGGCCCTGGTCGGCGTGGCGGGCATCGCGGTGCTCCTGGCGATGCTCTTTTTTCTCGGCACCCCGGTGGGCTTTGCCATGGCCCTGGTGGGGGTGGCGGGTTTCGCCCTGATCGTCTCCGTGCCCGCGGCGCTGAACATGTTCGCCGCGGCCCTCTGGGACACCTTCTCCCAGTATGGGCTCACCGTCATCCCCCTGTTCATCTTCATGGGGCAGATCGCCTTTCATTCCGGGGTTAACGAGAAGCTGTACAAGGCGGCTTACCGGTGGGTGGGCCACGTCCGCGGCGGGGTGGCCATGGCCACGGTGATGGCCTGCGGGGCTTTTTCGGCCATCTGCGGCTCCAACGCCGCCACGGCCGCCACCATGACCACCGTGGCGCTGCCCGAAATGAAGAAGTTCGGCTACGATCCCAAGCTGAGTACCGGCACGGTGGCCTGCGGTTCGACCCTGGGGGTGGTGATTCCGCCGAGTGTGGTGCTCATCGTCATCGGGCTGTCCACCGAGCAGTCCATCGCCAAGCTCTTTTACGGCGGCATCGGCGCCGGACTGGTGCTGGCGACCATGATGATTCTCTCCGTGGCCCTGATCTGCCGCAGGCACCCTGATTGGGGGCCGGCTGGCCCGCGGTTTTCCTTTGCCCAACGCTTCAGCGCCCTGTCCGGGGCCTTCGAGACGCTGCTGCTCTTTGCGCTGGTGATGATCGGGCTCTACCTTGGCGTGTTCACACCGACCGAGGCCGGAGCCGCGGGCAGCTTCCTGGCCGTGGTGATCGGGGTCGTCAGAGGCGGTTTGAGTTGGAAGGGGTTTTGCGCGGCGGTGGAAGAAACCCTGCGGGTTTCGTGCATGGTGATTACCATCGTGGCCGGGGCGGTGATCTTCGGCCGCTTCCTGGCGGTCACGCGGATTCCCTACGACATCGCCGACTGGGTGGTGGGCCTGTCCGTGCCGCCGGTGGGGATCATGATCATCATCTTTGCCATCTTCGCCGTGGGCGGGATGGTGATGGACGCCTTGGCCCTGCTGCTGATCACCATTCCGATTTTCTTTCCGGTGGCCCTGGAGCTGGGCTACGATCCGCTGTGGTTCGCCGTGACCATCACGGTGGTTACCACCCTGGGGGCGGTGACCCCGCCGGTAGGCGCCACGACTTACGTGGTCGGCGGCATGGCGGCCGACGTGCCGCTGGAGGATGTTTTCCGGGGGGTTTTTTATTTTATTCCGGCCTACCTGGCTTGCCTGGCCGTCCTGATGCTTTTTCCCGAGGCGGTCACCGCCTTGCCGCGTCTCATGCGCTGACGGAGCCCGCAAAAAATCCCGAATTGTCATCCCGGGCGAAGCGAGGGATCTTTACACAATTGATATATCTAATGATTTCAATGGGTAGCGCTTTCTTGCCGCAAGCGCCTCGGAATGATAGATGATTTTTCGGCGTTTTGGCGCCCCGGTCAGGCTTGAGGCCTTCATAAGAACTGGGATTTTTGGCTTTTTTACAGATGCATCCGCATTGAAAAAAGATGCTTGACGCCGGGATTCGGATCTGTTAGGCGACTTGCTCTAAGCAACCGGACCGCCCGGGCGTGGACCTGGCCATGAACCGCCGCTGACGCGCCATTTCGGCGACCGGTCCGAGAGCCAACCCGGGCCGCATCACTGATCCGCTGAGAGTAAATGTAGCCTCCACGGCGGCGGCCCGGGTCCCAATTTTACTGACGGCGCTTTCCTTGCAAGAAAAGGAAAGCGCCGTTTTTTATGGATGGACACCGCCTAATTTTCATCCGGGGCAGGCTTGACCTTGGAGCTTCCCGGAATCAGGGTCTTGGTGCTGTTGACCCCCGGTACCAGACGGACCTTTTCGGTGACGAACTGGCTGATGACCTCGGCGTCGGAGGCCAGCAGGTCCCGGCTGAGGACGATCTTGGCGAGCAAATCGATGTCTCCGTGAACCGAGTGGATCTCCACCACCTCGTCCAGGTCGAAGAGCTTTTCCATGATCTTGAATTCGTGCTTGCCCTGGACGTTGAGCAGGACGAAGGCCGTGATGGTGCGCTTCATTTCCGGGTATTGGTCGGCGTTGCGGCGTTCGGCGATCATGGTTCGAAAGGCCTCCATGTCCTTGGGGATCGATTGGTCGATGTGTGGCCCGTATTGGCGGGGCCGACCCTCCTCCCATAGGTAGTGGGAGATGTAGGCGTACAGGTCCG
Organism: Desulfobacteraceae bacterium; assembly: GCA_011042305.1. Taxonomy (GTDB): domain Bacteria; phylum Desulfobacterota; class Desulfobacteria; order Desulfobacterales; family UBA2174; genus UBA2174. The sequence continues at coordinate 30,466 of DQXI01000214.1, read as the reverse complement.
AGATGCGCCGGTCGGGAAAGCCCGCCATCAGGCCGGCCTGTTGGATGATGCGGCACAAGGGGCGGTAGATGGTGCGGTACCAGTCTTCGGCGGCCGTCTTGAAATCCGCGTCCGGCTTTTCTCCGGCGGCCAGGTACTGCTGGTGGCGGCGGATCTGGGCCAACAGGTGCGCGTACTGGCCCACCTCGGTGAGGCGGATCTCGGCCGAAAGACCGGTCTGGTCGGCGAAATCGGCCCGCTCGCGGAAGATGACATTGTCCAGGGTGTCCTTGGAAGGGACCAGCTCGACAATGTGCGCCAGGATGTCGTCGTGGCCCAGTTCTCTGGCGGCGGCGATGCGGTGGTTGCCGTCCAGCACGTAGTATTCGTCGCGCACCTGGTAGAGGCGCACCGGCGGCAGGACGGCTCCCTGGCGCATGGCCTGCTTGATGCGCATCAGCCGTTCGGAGGGGCGAAGCCTGAAGCGGGCGTCGAAGTCCTGGTAGCGGCCCACGCTACCCACGATGCGTGCCAGGGGGACGGTGCGCAGGCCCCGATCCCGCGGGTCGAAGGCCTCGTCGTCCAACTGGGCGGCGTCAAGGCAGCGCATGGTATCCTCGCCGTTTTCAGACGGTTTCCCGCCCAGCCAGCTGCCCAGTTTCGTAATCCAGGACCACGAACCCATAGGCGTTGATCACCCGTGTGGCGTGAACTTCGGTCATGCGGTCCACGTCTCGTTGAAAATGGCGGTGAATATGGCCGTGGATGAAATATCGCGGCCGGTACTTGGCGATCAGTTCTCCGAAGACCTCGAAACCGCGGTGACAGCTGTCTTCCGCGTCGCCGACATGGCGCGGCGGCGCGTGGGCCACCACGATGTCCGGTGCCCCGCGCAGCCAGAAATGGGGTTTGAGCCGCCGGATGAGGCCGCGCATCTGGGCTTCGCGGTACTGGTATGGCCCGCCGTTGTACCAGCGCGAGCCTTCAAGACCCAGCAGGCGCAGCGCGTTCCAACGGACCAGCCGTCCGTGCAGATCAATCCCCCCGGCGGGCGGGCTGGTGTCGTAGCGCAGGTCGTGGTTGCCGCGGACGTAGTACAGGGGGGCGGAAAAGGCCCCCACGAGAAAGCGCAGGTACTCGGGCGGCAGGTCCCCGCAGGCCAGCACCAAGTCGATGCCGGCAAAGCGGCGGGCATCGAACGCCTTGTAGAGCATCGGTTCGACGATATCGGAGACGGCGAGGATTTTCATCACCCCCCGATTCCCGACATGGCGCTGGCCACCTCCTTGTGGCGCGGCTCGGCCAGGTGGTGGCCGGCCGGCTTGTGGCGCACGGCGTTTAAAAACACCTCGGCGAGCGCTTCGTCAGGGGCCCCGTGGCGCAAGGGGGTGCGCAGGTCTTCCTCATAGTCGGAAAGCAGGCAGGGGCGCAGACCGCCGATGGCCGTAAGACGCAACCGGTTGCACCGGTGGCAGAAGTGGTGGCTCAGGGCGCTGATGAAACCGATTTCCCCCGGGGCGCCGGGGATCCGGTAGCGTTCGGCCGGCCCGTCGTTGGCCGACGCTGGCACCGGTTCCAGCTGGCCCAGGGGGGCCAGCAAGGTCTTGATTTCCGGTGTCAGCAGGGGACGCACCGGTTGCAGGGCGGCTTCTCCGATGGGCATCTGCTCGATGAAACGCACGTGAACGGGATAGCGGAGGCTCAAAGCCGCCAGGTCCGTCAGTTCGTCGTCGTTGACCCCTCGCAGGGCCACCACGTTGATTTTTACCGGCGCCATCCCCCTGTCCAAGGCCGCCATGATTCCGTCCCAGACCTTCCGGAAACAATTCACCCGGGTGATGACGGCAAAGCGCTCGGGTTTCAGACTGTCGAGGCTGATGTTGACGCGGCGCACCCCGGCCGCCAGGATGTCGTCGAGGCGCTCGGTCAACAGTACGCCGTTGGTGGTCAGGGAGACTTCCCGGATGCCCGGCAGCCGGTTGAGTTGGGCCAGCAGGTCGCAGGCATCGCGGCGCACCAGCGGTTCGCCGCCGGTGACGCGCAGCTTGGTGATGCCGAGGCCCGCTGCCACCCGGGCAATACGCAGGATTTCTTCGTAGCGCAGCACGGCGCTGTGCTCCAGTTTGGGAATCATTTCCCGGGGCATGCAGTAGATGCAGCGCAGGTTGCAGCGGTCGGTGATCGAGATGCGCAGGTAGCTCAAATGGCGTTGATAAGGGTCGATGAGGGGCTTGGGGATCACAATCGGACTCCGCTTGCCTTGATGGGGCGTGGGCGGCAGGCCAGAGCCTGCGCCGGTTGGGGTTTTACCTAAAAGTGCATGCTAATCGCCCGACGGCGCCTTGTCCAGTCCTGAAACGTTTTCGCGAGCGTTTTCCACCGCCGGCCGGCTGCGGCCGAACTTGCTCCGGTAGGCGGGCACATCGATCATGGGGGGGCGCTCGAAACCGTCGCAGGTGAACAGCTCGGGCACATAGGCGTCGCCCACCAGGCGGTACTGGATCATCTGGTTGTGCATGGGAGGGCCCGAGGTCAGGGCCCCGAGGCGGTTGAGGCGGCGGAAGAAGGTCTGCATCACCACGAAGGCCATCTTGCCCAGGGCCTTGGTGTCCTGGTTGCGGTGAATGCGTTTTTCCAGGTCCACCTGGCAGATCGCGTCCATTCCCCAGCGTTGGCAAATATCGAGGATCAGGCTGGTTTCAATGCCGTAGCCGATGGGAAAGGGCACCTGTTCAAGGATGTCGCGGTAGGCGGCGTACTCGCCGGAAAGCGGCTGGAGAATCTGGGTCAATTCGGGAAAATAGATGGAAAACAGCGGCCGGATCACCAGCTCGGTGACCCTCCCGCCGCCGGTGGGCCGCATGACGTTCTTGCCGGTGGCGATGGGCCGGTCGTAGAACGCCTTGGCGTAGCGGATCCGGTCGTTGAGCACCAGGGGCCCGATCAGCCCGTAAGCGAAGCGGTGGTGGATGTTCTTGATGTCCGCATCCAGGTAGACGATGATGTCGCCGCGGGTGATGTACAATGCCTTCCAGAGATTTTCGCCCTTGCCCCGCCGCAGGCCCAGTTCGGGGAGGATGTCGTCGGCCCGGTAAAATTCGGCGCCGAAGGCCCGGGCCACGTCCCCGGTGCGGTCGGTGGAACCCGAGTCCACCACCACGAGCTCGTCGATCAGGGGAAATCGGGTCATGAGCTCCGAGCGCAGGATGACGATCTCCTTGCCGATGGTCTTCTCCTCGTTGAGGGTCGGCAGGCAGACAGAAATCGTCAGTCCCCTTTCTTCCTTGACCGCCACCAGGCGTTCGATGTCCTGGAAGTCCTTGTAGTGAAAGGTATTGCGTTTGAGCCAAGTGTCATCCATGGCAAATTCCACTGTCGATGGCCAGCAGGACGCCGAGCACCTGGGCGATGCCGCGGCTCAGGGGGCCGATTTCCATGCGGGCGTCGAGCTGGTGAAGATTTTCGCCCAAGGTCAACCCGATGGCCACGGCCGGAATTTGGCGCGAAAGGAACACCGAGAGCTCCGACTCGCTGTGGGACAGCACCGGCTGAATCCCCAGGGCCGTGATGATCTGGCTGGCCACTTTCACCAGCGGATGGTGAAACGGCAGGCGGGACGCCCTGACATTGCTGATGATTTTGATGTCCATGTCGACTTCGTGCTCGTAGCCCAGGCCGGTGACCAGGTCCTGGATCTGGTCCGAGATGGATTTGACCATCTGGTGGGAGGTGCTCTGGATTTCGATGCCCAACTGGGCGCTGTAGGGGATCACCCCGTGCTTGAGCCCGCCGCTGATGCGGCCTACGATCACCTGGGACCGCGGGCGTTGCGGGAGTCGGATTTCCAGGATCTTGTTGATCGCCTCGTTGAGGACGAGAATCGGGTTGGGCCGAAAGCGGGGCTCGTGCCCGTGGCCCGGCGCATGTTCCGGCCGGGTCCGGCACTCGATCTCGGCCCGCACCATCCCTTCGGAATAATGATCGATCCGGCCGAGCTCGAAGCCTTCCATCACCACGGCACCGCTGATGGGGGTGGGCCAGGTCTTCAGCAGGTGGCGCACCCCGCGCAGGTTGCCCTTGCCCATGGATTGGATCACGCCGGCCAGGACGATGTCCGAGGCGAAGCGCAGGCCGAGGTGGCGGAAGATCTGCGGCAGGGATGCCAGCACTCCCACCCCCACCGAGTTGTCCAGGATGCCGGGGCCGACGATGTCGTTTTCGCCCACGGTGTAATCGTGGTCCACTTCCTTGCCGAAGGGGGTGTCCAGGTGGGCCACGACGAAGATGGGCGGACGGTTGCTGTCGGTGCCGCGGACGATGCCCACCGGGTTGCGGTAGCCGTCGGTGGTGCATTCATCCACCTGGGCCTGGGCCAGGCGTTCGAGCAAGGCGACGGTGCGGTGCTGCTCCTGGAAGGTCGGCGAGGGAATCTGGCCCAACAGGACCACGTTGGCCAACACGATCTCGCGGATGGCCTCGATGACCTGCACAAATTCGGGCAAGCGGGCGATGATGGCGTCCATTTCAGTCGCTGGCTTCGGGTTGCGGTTTGTGGCAATACCCCGATCAGGCGCCAGTTTCTTTGTCGCACGAATCGGACTTGTCCGACAGGCCGGCCCCCTCTCGGGTTTCAGGCGCCCAGTTTCATATAATGCGCCACGATTTCGGCCACCAGCCCATCGATGGTGAAGGTCGCTGCGCTCAGGTCCACATGGAAACCGAGACCGGCCGCCGTTTCGGAGGTGATGGGGCCAATGCTGGCCACGGTGACGCCGGTCATCAGCGCCTCGAAGCGCTCCTCGGGCAGCAGCGCCTTGAAGTTGCGCACCGTGGAGCTGCTGGTGAAGGTGACCATGTCGATGGCTTGTTTTTCCAAGGCCGTCACGAGGGCCTGGCGCCCTGAGTCGTCCGGCACGGTGCGGTAGACGGGGATTTCGTCCACCGTCGCCCCCATCCTGGAGAGTTCTTCGGGCAGCACCGGCCGCGCCTCGGCGGCTCTTGGCAGCAGGATCCGCGCGCCATCCAGGTCCTGGTCGGCGAAAGCGTGCACCACCGATTCGGCCCGGTAGCTTTCCGGCACGATGTCGCTGCAGATCCCGAAATCGGCCAGGCGTGCGGCCGTGGCCGGACCGATCACCGCCGTGCGCAGATGGCCGAGGCGGCGGACGTCGTGGCCCAGGGCGAAGAGACGCTCGAAGAAAAAGCGAACCCCGTTGACACTGGTAAACACGATCCACCGGTAGCGGTCAAGGGATGCGATGGCCGCGTCCAGGGGGGCCCAATCGGCAGGCGGCACCACCCGGATGGTGGGGCACTCCAGGCATTCGGCGCCCAACTCGCTCAAGCGGGCCACCAGGTCGCTGGCCTGGGCGCGGGCCCGGGTGACGACGATGGTTCGGCCCAGCAGGGGCCGGCTGTTTTCGAACCACCGCAGACGTTGGCGCAACCGGACCACTTCGCCCACCACGATGATGCACGGGGCCTTGAGGCCGGCAACGGCCACCCGTTCGACGATATCACCGAGAGTACCGGTGACGGTGCGCTGGCGGGCCGTGGTCCCCCAGCGCACCAGGGCTACCGGCGTCTCCGGGGAACGGCCGTGGGCCACCAGGCGCTCGACGATCTGCGGCAGGTTCCGGACCCCCATGAAGAAGACGAGGGTACCGATGCCGCCGGCCAAAGCGGCCCAGTCGATGCTCGAGTCCGTCTTGTTGGGGTCCTCGTGGCCGGTGACGAAGGCCAGAGTGGAGGTGAACTGGCGATGGGTCAGGGGAATGCCGGCGTAGGCCGGGGCCGCCACCGCGCTGGTGACCCCGGGAACGATTTCGAAGGCGATGCCGTGTTGAACCAGGACTTCGGCTTCTTCCCCTCCCCGGCCGAAGATGAACGGATCGCCCCCCTTGAGCCGGGTGACCGTGCGGCCGGCCCGGGCCTTTTCCACCAGCAGCCGGTTGATTTCTTCCTGACCGAGGGTGTGGTCGCCGCCCTGCTTGCCCACGTAGATGCGCTCGGCCGTTTCGGGGGCATGGCGCAGCAGCTCCGGCGCCGCCAGGTAGTCGTAGACGAGCACCTCGGCACGGCGGATGCATTCCCGGCCCCGTACCGTAATCAGGCCGGGGTCGCCGGGGCCGGCGCCGACGAGGTAGACCTTGCCTTTTCGAGTTTCAGCTTTCATGGGCGGCGATTTCTTCCAGGATGCGATCCGCGCCGGCGGCCAGAAGCCTCTCGGCCAGGGCTTTGCCGACGGCCCCGGCGGCGTTGACCGGTCCGGTGAGGGTTTCACGGACCATTTCGGCGCCGTCCAACTCGGCCACCAGCCCCGAGATGGACACATGGCCATCGTCCACGTTGGCATGGGCCCCGATGGGCACCTGGCAGCCACCTTTCAGCCGGTGCAGAAAGGCGCGCTCGGCGCGCACGGCGATGCGCGACGGCAAGTGGTCCAGCGGCGCCACCATGGCGGCGGTGAACGGGTCGTCGCGGCGCAGCTCGATGCACAGGGCCCCCTGGGCCACGGCTGGCAGGACGATGTCGGTGGGAAGGCGCTGGGTGATGCGATCCGCCAGCCCCAGCCGGCGCACCCCGGCAGCGGCCAGCACGATGGCGTCCAGGCGTTCGGCTGGATCCGCCAGTTTGCGCAGCCGGGTGTCGAGATTGCCACGCAGGGAAACGATGGTCAGGTCCGGCCGATGGTGCTTGAGCTGGGCGGCCCGCCTCAAGCTGGCCGTGCCTACCCTGGCGCCGGCGGGCAGGTCGTCCAGAATCAGGCCGTCGCGGGAGATCAAGACGTCGGCGGGGTCCTCGCGTTCGGGCACCGGGCCGATGCACAGCCCCTCGGGCAGCTCTGCCGGCATGTCCTTCATGCTGTGGACGGCCAGATCGAGGCGGCCGTCGAGCAGGGCCTCCTCGATTTCCTTAACGAACAGCCCCTTGCCGCCCACCTCGGCCAAGGAGACGTCCAGGATCTTATCCCCCCGCGTCTTGATCACGACCAGCTCGACGGTGCAATCGGGATAGAGGCGACGGATCTGGTCGCCGACCCATTGCGCCTGCCACAGGGCCAGCTTGCTGCCGCGGGTGCCGATGGTCAGCTTGAGCCCCATCAGTGCCCGCAGGTGCTACAGCTGGTGGCCGAGCAGCCGGCGCAGGCGGAGGCGCCGGCGGAGCGGGACACGGTGGCGCCGCCGCTGCCCTTGGTCACGAAGCCGCAGGCCGACAGCATGCGCTGGACGTTGTGCCCTTCGCAGTGGGGGCAGCCCTCGGGGGCTTCCTGGCCGAAAACGAGGCATTCGAAGTTCTTGCCGCAGTCGGGACAGTGGTATTCGTAGATCGGCATAATGGGTTTTCCTGGTTGATGGTTATCGGTTGTGGCCGGCGGCCTCTCTTGCGGTTTGATCCGACCGCTGGTTATCGTTTTCTTTTATTTCGCGCCAACGTGTCAATCACCCCGGCGGCGAGCAGGGGAACCATGATCTCGTGGTGGCCCACCAGGTTGATGCCCCGGCCGCCCTGGCTGGTGGGGCGGCCCACCACGTTGGTCAGGGGGCGGTAGTGGCGCACGAAATCCATGTTGACGGTGGTGACGGCGTCCAGCCGGTGGCCGAGGTTGCGCGCCAGGCTGGTGGCCTTGAGAAACACCTCCGGCAGAATTACCGCCGAGCCCACGTTGAGGTACACCCCACCTTCCAGACGGGCCACGGCAGCGGCAAAACGGCGAAAGTCCAGGTGGCTGGCTGCCCCGGCCGCCGCCGGGTCGAAATCCGGGTGCATGTGCAGGATGTCGGTACCCATGGCCACGTGCACCGTCACCGGGATACCGTGCCGCGCCCCGGCCGCCAAAATACTAAAATCAGCATGGGGAAGGCCGGCGTCAAGGATCTCGCGGCCCACCGCCTCCCCGAGGCCGATGCGCTCGCGGCCGGCCCGGCGCACGGCGCCGGCGAGAAAAACCGCCGTTTCACGGGCCATGCCGAAGGAGCCGTCGCCCAGGGCGGCGCCCACGTCCTCTGAGGTCTTGCCGGCCAGGGCCAGCTCGGCGTCGTGGATGATGCCGGCCCCGTTCATGGCCACCAGACCGAGAATCCCCCGGTCCATCAGGTCGATGACCGTCGGATTAAGCCCCACCTTGATCACGTGGGCGCCCATGCCGAAGATGATCATGCGCTGTTTTCGCGCCGCTTCGGCCACGGCGGCCACGGCGTGGCGAAGATCATCGGCGGCCAGCAGGTTCGGCAGGCGGTCGAAAAATTCGCTCAACGCCGCGCCAGCGGTCCAGGCGCGGCCGGCGTCGGCGATGGACACCTTGCTGGGGCGGTCTCCCAGGGGATAGGTGGTCAACCCGGTCAAATCGATGGGCGGCAGCGGATCCTTCACGGCGTTCGATCGTCCCGTTGCGGTGTTTCGAAGAGGATGTGGTCCACCAGTTCGCAGAGCACGTGCATCAGGGTGATGTGGGTCTCCTGGATCCTGGCGGTAACATCCGATTCCACGGCAAAGACCAGCTCCGCCGCCTCGGCCAGGCGCCCGCCGCGGCCGGTGAGCCCGATGGTTCCCAGGCCCGCTTGCCGGGCGGCGTCCATGGCGGCCAGCACGTTGGGCGAGTTGCCGCTGGTGCTGATGCCGATGGCCAGGTCGTCGCGCCGGCCCAGCGCCAGGATCTGCTTGGCGAAGACCTGGTCGAAATGGTAGTCGTTGCCGATGCTGGTGAGCACCGAGGTGTCGGTGGTCAGGGCGATGGCCGCCAACGGGCGCCGTTCGATGCGAAAGCGGTTGACGAACTCGGCGGCGATGTGCTGGGCGTCGGCGGCGCTGCCGCCGTTGCCGAAGAGCAGCAGCTTGCCCCCGGCCACCAGGCAGACGGCCATGCGCTCGGCCGCCTGGACGATACGCGCCGCGTTGGCCTCGAAAAAGCGCTGCTTGACCCGGACGCTGTCGGCGGCCGCGGCCAGGACCATGTCTTTCAAGGGGTTCAATTCTTCTCCTCGGTTTGATCGGTGATAATCCGTTCGATCTCGGCGCTGGCATCGTGGCCGCGCTCGCTGGCCCGCTGCAGGGCGGCCAGGGCGTCGTCACGGCGCTGCTGCTTCAGATACAGCATGCCGAGGCGGTACTGGAAGAGGCCGTTGTCCGGGGCGATGTCCACGGCCTGTTCGCAGAAAATGGTGGTGATCTCCGGGTTTTCTCCCTGAAGGTCGAAGAGCCAGCCCAGGGTGCTGAGGGCTTCGGCGTCGCCGGGGTTGAGCTTGATGGCCCGTTTGTAGGCCGCCACGGCCTCCGGGATGGCCTCTAATGCGAAGAGGCATTGGCCCATCAGGCGCCAGGCAAGGGCCGACTGGGGGTTGAGCCGGGTCGCCGTTTCGAGAAAGGGCCGGGCCTCGGCCGCTTCGCCGTTTTCAAGGTGAAGCCTTCCCGTTTGAAACGCCACTTCGAACACGGGTTCCCCGATTCGGCTCGCCCGCCGCAGGTAATCCAGGGCTTGGGCCCGGTCGCCGAGCATCAGGTGGCTCAGGCCCGTGTTGTACAAGGCCATGACATCCTCCGGCGCGCGTTCCAGGGCCGCTTCGAAGCTGTGCAGGGCCGCCTCGTAGGTCCCCAGGACGCCGTAGCAGACCCCGAGGCTGTTGTGGACGTTGACGTTGTCCGGGTTCAGCAGCAGGGCCTTCTTGAACTCTTCGATGGCCCCGCTGATGTCGCCGTGCTGGTAGCGCTGGTCGCCACTGATGTTCAGCGACGTGTCGTCGAAGGCCACGCAGCGGCCCGGGCCGAAAAAAGCGGCATGGTCCAGGGCCTTGCGGGCGTTTTCGAGGATCTGGGATTTTGAAAACTGCAAGCAGGGATACTCGGCCACCCCGGCCGATACGGCTTCGCTGATCTGCCCGGACAGCGCGGCCAGGAGGGCCTCGATGCGGGCCAGGGCCTCCCGGTCGCTCCAATCGGGCAGGATGCAGCCGAACAGGTCCCAGTCCAGCCAGCCGCCGATGCCGCCGGTTTCTTCCTCCAGCTGCACCAACTGCTCCGCCACGCGGCAGTGGGAGGCGCTTGCCTGGGGCTGGCCCTCGCCTTCGGGCGCCGGCACCTCGAGGCGCAGCACGGCGGTGGCAAAGCGGGCCAGCGGTTCCAGCAGGGCGGTGGCCCGGGTGACGAAGGCCGAGCCGATGAGAATGCCGGGCATGGCTTCGCCGCTGGCGTGAAACTGGGGGTCGGGAAAGACGGCCGTCTGGGCGGTATGACGGACGTCGGGCTTGCAATAGAGAAAGTCCCGGGCGCTGCTGCGGCACAGGGCCAGCGATTGTCCGTGGTGGGTCATCTGTCTTGCCTCTCCGTCAGGTCGGCCAGCGCCGATGCGATCAAGGGCAGTTCGTCGTCGGCCAGGGTGCGCACGTCCAAAAGGAGGGTATCGTTCTCAATGCGGCCGATGATGGGCGGGTCAAAAGCGCGCAGGTGCCGCTCCAGGGCGTCCACGGACATGGCCTCGGATCGCAGCCCCACGCAGCGGGTGGCCAGGTTGAGTAACGGCAGGGCCCCGCCGCCGGCCTTGGAGGCCGCATCCAAAACCGTCACCTTGAGTCCCGGCACGGCCGCCGCCTCGACCCGGGCGGCCAGGGCGTGGGCCCGGGCGTCCAGCTGGGCGGTGGATGCGGTGAGCATGCGCAAGGTGGGGATCTGGGCCACCGCCTGTTCGGGATCCCGGTAGAGGCGCAGCGTGGCTTCCAGGGCCGCCAGGGTCAACTTGTCGATGCGCAGGGCCCGGTTGATGGGGTTTTGCCGGATCTTGGCGATGGTGTCGGCCCGTCCCAGGATGATGCCGGCCTGGGGGCCGCCGAGGAGTTTGTCCCCGCTGAAGGTCACCAGGTCGACCCCGGTGGCCACGGTTTGCTGCACCGTGGGTTCGCCGGGCAGCCCGAAGGCGGACAGGTCCACGAAATTGCCCGACCCCAGGTCGTTCATCACCGGGATGCCATGCTCACGGCCCAGGGCCACCATCTCGGCCAGGGGCACTTCGGCGGTGAAGCCCACCATGGCGTAGTTGCTGGTGTGCACCTTGAGCAGCAGGGCGGTGTGCGGGCCGATGGCGTTGAGGTAGTCGCGCGGGTGGGTGCGGTTGGTGGAGCCCACCTCTTTGAGGATGGCCCCGCTCTTGGCCATCACGTCCGGGATGCGAAACGAGCCGCCGATTTCCACCAGCTCGCCGCGGGAAACGATCACCTCGCGCCCGGCGGCGAGGGTTTCCAGGGACAGGAGCACCGCCGCGGCGTTGTTGTTGACCACCATGGCGGCCTCGGCGCCGGTGATTTCGCACAGGATGTCATGCACCGCGGTGTATCTCAAGCCGCGGCGGCCGCTGGTCAAGTCGTACTCGAGGTTCGAGTAGCGGCTGGCCACGTGGCGGAGATTGTCCACCACCGCTTCGGCAAGGAGGCTGCGCCCCAGGTTGGTGTGCACCACGATGCCGGTGGCGTTGACGGTCCGGCGCAAACGGTAGCGCAAGGCTTCCTTGATGGAGGCGTTCATTTGCGCCAGGATCGCTTCGAGACCCAGTTCCGTGGGATCCACCGGCCGGCCGGCCGTGATGGCGGCCCTCAGGTCGGCCACGGTCTGGCGCGCCACGCGGGTCACCAGAGCCGGCGGCGCGTCGGCCAGGCGGTGGTCGGCGCGGGCGGCGACAAGCAGTTGGTCGATGGCCGGAAGCTGGCGCAGAAGATGGTGGCGCGCTTTGCCGGCTTCATCTGAAGGTGGATGATGCATGGGCTATTCCTGTCGTCACTGGCGGCGCTTGGGGCTGAGGCGCCTTGCCAAACTTAAAATGCATACCACCTGATTCTGCATTCTGGCAACCGCTTTGTCCGCCGGCGCCGGGATCAGCCCGGGTATCCCGTGATGTCGCGGATTTCCTTGTAGAGGGGCTTCAGGCGGCGGTACAGCTTCAGGTAGACCCGGCGGTAGAGGGCGTCGTAGCGGGCGTGGCGCTCGGGGTCCGGCGCGAAGACTTCCCGGATGCGGGTCATGGCGGCCACGGCCTGCCGGATGTCCGGGTGCCACTCCAGGCCCACGGCTAGGTCGATGGCCGCGCCGAGTCCGGAGGTATCGTAGAGATGGGGCCGGGCCGCCGGCAGGCCGAAGATATCGGCGGTGGCCTGCATGGCCTGCCGGCTCTGGCTGCCGCCGCCGGATACCCGCAACTCGGTGATGGGAATCCGGGTGCGTCGTTCGATGCGTTCCTTGCCCTCGCGCAGGGCGTAGGCCAGCCCTTCGAGGATGGCCCGGTACAGGTGGGCGCGGGTATGCACGTCGCCGAAACCGATCACTGCCCCCTTGGCCTCGGGGCCGGGGGTCTTGAGACCCGGTGACCAGTAGGGCTGGAGCACTAGCCCCATGGTTCCGGGAGGGATGTCGGCGATCATGCGGTCGAACAGCTCCTCGGCGGCGAGGTTTTCCATCTGCGCCGCCTGCGCTTCCAGGTGGCCGAATTGTTTCTTGAACCAACTGACCATCCAGTAGCCCCGGTAGATCATCACTTCCAGGCTGTAGTGGCCCGGGGCCGCCGACGGGTAGGGCGGCAGAAGCCGCACGGGCTCCACGTAGCGGGCACTGGTGACGTTGATGGTGGCCGTGGTGCCGTAGCTTAGGCAACCCACGTGGGGTTCGAGGCTGCCGGAGCCGATTACCTCGCAGGCCTTGTCCGCGGCGGCGGCCACTACCGGCAGGCCGGCCGGGATCCCCGTTTCGGCCGCCGCGGCGGCCGTGATTTGTCCCATCACCGCCGTGGGTGGCACCAGTTCGGGCAGCAGGTCCGGCGCAATGCCGATGGCCTGCCATTTCCAGTCCCAGGAAGGGGCCCAGGCGAGGCGTTTGTAGTCGAAGGGCAGGTAGGCGACGATGCTGCCGGTGGAGTCGACGAAGCGGCCCGTGAGCCGCCAGTTCAGGTAACCGGAAAGCAGCAGGAAACGGCGAGTGCGGGTCCACACCTCCGGCTGGTGCATCCGGATCCAGTTTGCCTCGGCCTCGGCCTGGAAATAGGCGATGGTCTCGGTGAGGCCCAGGAGACGGAACGCCAACCCCCAGAGGCCGCCCACCGGCGGCAGGCCGTAGGCGCGGCGCTGGTCGAGCCAGATGATGGCCGGCCGTAGCGGCCGGCCGGATCCATCCAGATTGATCACGGTACTGCGCTGGGTGGTGACTGCCACGCCGGCAATGCGTTGCCGCAGGGACGGGTCGTCTTGCCACAAGCCCTGGCAGGCGGTGCACAAGGCCTGCCAGAAGACCTCCGGGTCCTGCTCGGCCCAGCCGGGGCGGGGGCTGACATACGGTTCGAAGACCACCTGGCGTCGACCGATCAGGCGGCCGGCGGAATCGAAGACCAGGGCCTTGAGACTCTGGGTGCCGTTGTCGATAGCCAGCAGAAGGTCTTTGTCGCTCATGGCGTCTCCCGAAACTGGAAACTGGAGACCGGAAACTTGGCTTGGATAGGCATGGGCCACGTTTGACATGCCAGCCAAACAGCTACGGTGCAAGCGCAGGCGATGCGTTTATTTCCCACTTTCACTTCTTCTCATCCAGTCCCAGCGTTCCCCCGGGATTCATGATCCCGTGGGGGTCGAAGTGGCGCTTGAGGGCCCGCAGCACCGCCATCTGTTCCGTTCCCAGATGGGTTTCCATCCAGGGCGCCATGAGGCGGCCGACGCCGTGGTGGTGGCTCAGGCTGCCGCCGGCGGCGGCGATGCGGGCGACGATGCCCCGGTGAAAGGCGGTAAAATCCGCCAGGTCCGTCGGGCGGGTGATGAAGATGAAATAAAGGTTGGTCCCCTGAGGGTAGAAGTGGGAGGCGTGGGTCATGCAGATGGTTTCGGGCCGCTGCTTGATATAGCTGCGCACCTGCCGATAGACCCGCTCGAGCCGGTCCCAGGGAACGGCGGTTTCCAGGGTGTCGATGGCGATGCCGAAATCCGCGAGGTCTTCGCGCAGATAAGGATCGGTGAACCGGCCGTGGGCCCAGCGCGACACGGGGTAGCCGGTGAGGGAAAAACCGCCCCAGCGGCGGGCGATGCGCCGGGCCTGGCGTCGGATGTTGGCGGCGAAGTCGCGCTGGCCGTCGGCCTGGCCGAGCATCAGGCAGCGGCGGCCGGCGACAAGGCCGCGCCGGGCGAGCAGCCGGTCGAGCCAGGGATGGTCGATGCCGTAGAGCTTGAGCGCCACGTCGGTCTCCTCCGCGTCGGAAATGCGCAGCACCGAAGGGAGGCCGAACTCGCCCTGGGCGATGGCCCGGGCCGCGGCCACTGCCCGGGACCAGGAAGGAAACAGGAAACTGAAGCGGCGCCGATTCTCGGGCTGATGGCGGAAGATCTTGAGGGTGGCGGCCACCATGACGCCGAAACAGCCTTCGCTGCCCTTGAGCATGTCGTTAACCTTGGGGCCGGTGGCTGCGGCCGGGTAGGGCAGGGTGCGAATCTCGCCGGCCGGGGTGACGTAGTGCTGGCTGACCACCAGGTCGGCAATATTCCCGTAGTAGGAGGACTGCTGGCCCGCGCCCAGGGCCGCGATCCAACCGCCCACGGTGGAATACTCGAAACTCTGGGGAAAATGGCCCCCGGTGTAGCGGCCGCCGGCGCCGAAACGGGCCGGGGCTTCGTTCAAGGCCCGCTCGTAATCCGGACCGAGGATGCCCGGCTCGACCGTTACGGTCCGGTTGGTTTCGTTGAAGGCCAGGATCCGGTGCATGTGGGTGGCCATGGCCAGGGTTACCCCGCCGCCGACAGCCTGAAGCCCCAGGGTCACCGAGCTGCCGCCGCCATAGACACGAAGCGGGATGCGCTGCTGGTGGCAGAAGGCCACCACGGCCCGCACGTCGTCGGCGTGCCGGGGGTGGACCACCAGGTCCGGGGCCGGGCCGGGATCCTGCCGGCGCAGGCGAATGGCCTCTTCCAGGCTCTGGCCGGTGCCGTAGCGCACCCGGCTGAAGTCGTCGTCGGCGATGTTGGCCTCCCCCACGATCCGCGCCAGGGCCTCAACCTGGTCGGCGTTCAGGCCGCAGGGCGAGGCGCAGCGCACCGGCGCGTCGCCGGTGTCGCGGGGCCGGGAGAAATCCTGGTCTGCCATTCCCAGGCGCGTCTTGAGCAGCCGGTAGAGACGGGGGTTGGGGTGCTTGAAGCCGTTGGGAGCGCCCCATTTGAAGATCGCCCGATAGCTGCCCGGGCGGGGTGGGCTGTCCCTCCATGGGGGGACGAAGTCAGTTGAGGCAGACATGTTTCCAAGCCTTTACCGAAGAGCGGTGAGCCGAGAGTGAAAAAAACAATGAATCCGCAAAATGACGACCGATCCAAGGTGGGCCAAGGCTTCGGAACCTCATTGCGGCCGGCAGTACTGCCGCCAGTAGGCCAGGTAGGCCGTCTCTTCCGCTTGCCAGCGCTGGTCGTTCCAGCCGAGCGCCGGTTGGCAGATCCGGCGGATGCAGGGCAGAAATTCCCGCCCGCCCTCGGGCAGCAGCAGCCCCAGGCGCACCCGGCGCAACATGAGGTCGACCAGATGATGCACCTGCTCCCTGCGGGCGGCATGGGCCAGCTCGGCCCAGAGGGTTGGGCTTGATCCCACCGGCGCCAGGTCTTCCGGGGCCGCGTCGGCGATGATATCGCCGGCCGCCGGGCCGTAGCGGCCGACTAGGCGCCGCAGCGCTGCCGGCGCGAGGCCCTGGGCCTGATGCCCGTCGATGCGGCCCGGTGCCAGTGCCGTCCAGACCGACCGGCGCCGCGGGGCTTGGGGCAGCCACGGGGCGGCGGCAGCCAAGGCGTCGTGGGCCAGGCGCCGGAAGGTGGTCAGCTTGCCCCCGGTGACCGTCACCAGCCCATTTTCGGCCCAGACCACGTGTTCGCGCGATTCATCCGAAGGCGGGCGGTCGCCGCGGCCCACCACCGGCCGGACCCCGGCCTGGATGCTGAGGACATCGTCGACACCGATTGGCCTGCCCGGGGCGATGTGGTTGATCGCTTCGAGCAGGTAGGCGATTTCGGCGTTCTCCGCCCGCGGTTCGGCGTCGAGGGCCTGGAGGTGGTCCAGGTCGGTGGTGCCCACCAGCACCGCGTTTTCCCAAGGCAGGGCGAATACGCCGCGGTCGTCTTCGGGATGGGCGAAGCTGACCGCTGCCGCCAGGGGCAGGGTCTGGGCCGAGACGACGAGGTGGCTGCCGCGCAGGGGACGCAGGTGCAGTTTGGTCTGCGGCAGGGGGCCGAACTGCCCGGCCAGCACGCCGGTGGCGTTGATCACCGCCCCGGCGCCAAGAACCCGCTCGGTGCCGTCTTCCAGGTCGCGGGCAGTCACGGCCGCGATGCGCCCCGCGCGGTTGCGCTCCAGTTTTTCTGCCCGGGTGTAGTTGAGGGCCGTGCCGCCGAAGGCGCCGGCAGCCTGGATGAGGCGCAGCACCAGCCGGGCATCGTCGGTCTGGGCATCCTCGAAACGGTAGGCCCCCACGAGGCGCTCGGCCCTGAGCCCGGGGAACGTGTCCACGAATTCTCCACGGCGCAGGTAGCGATGGGTCCTTCGGCCGGCGATGATATCGTAGATATTCAGCCCGATGCGCAGCGAGGTGCGTCCCGGAGGGCGGCCGCGGTACAACGGTACGTAAAAGGCCAGGGGATCTACCAAGCCCGGCAATTTGGCCAGCAGGGTCTCCCGCGAGCGAACCGCGGTGCGCGTCAGAGCGAAACGCCCCTGGCGCAGGTAGCGCAGACCGCCGTGAACCAGCTTGGAACTGCGGCTGGAGGTGCCCCAGGCATAGTCCCGGGCCTCGAGCAGCAGGGTGCTCAAGCCGCGGCGGGCCGCCTCCAGGAGCACCGCGGCACCGGTGATGCCGCCGCCGACGACGATCAGGTCCCAGTGTTCGGGCAGGTCGGAAAGTTTCATGGGGTCCTTTCTGGCGCCCGGAAAAAGCTCCAGATTGAATGAGTCGTTTTACATACTCACCCTGCGCCCCGGGCGTCAAGGGTCGGCCGAGGCGGGATGCGGATTGAGGCGTGGATTTTGAATCCGATTTCGTCTATGCTCATTACTTTTTGAGACACTAGTTGCTGTGATCTGCAGGAAAGGCCGCCATGTCCGAACGACGTTTTGAATCGATACTGGTCACCGGGGGTTGCGGTTTCATCGGGGCCAACTTCGTCCGCTACCTGCTGCAAGACGCCGGGTACGCGGGGCGGGTGGTCAACATGGACAAGCTCACCTACGCCGGCAACCCGGAAAACCTCGCCGGCCTGCCCGAGCGCTTCGGTGAGCGCTACCGCTTCGTGCGGGCGGATATCTGTGACGCCGCGGCGGTGGAAGACGCCTTTGCCCGCTGGGAGGTGGACGCCGTGTGCCACTTCGCCGCCGAGTCCCACGTGGACCGGAGCATCGTGGGACCGGACGCCTTCGTGCGCACCAACGTCAACGGCACCTTCACCCTGCTGGAGGCGGCCCGCCGACAGAAGCGCTTGGTGCTGTTCCACCACGTGAGCACCGACGAGGTGTTCGGCTCCCTGGGGGCCGAGGGCTACTTCACCGAGAGCACCCCCTACGATCCGTCCAGCCCCTACTCGGCCTCCAAGGCGGCCTCGGACCACCTAGTGCGCGCCTATGGGCGCACCTACGGGCTGCCGGTGACGGTGTCCAACTGCTCCAACAACTACGGGCCGTACCAGTTTCCCGAAAAGCTGATCCCCCTGATGATTCTCAACGCCGTCGACGGTAAACCGCTGCCGGTCTACGGCGACGGGGGCAACGTGCGCGACTGGCTCTTCGTCGGGGACCACTGCCGGGCCATCTGGGCGGTAATGCGCTCCGGCCGCATCGGCGAGACCTACAACATCGGCGGCCGCAGCGAGCGCAGCAACCTGCAGGTGGTGAAAACCCTCTGCGACCTCGTCGACCAGCGCTGCCCGGCCCTCGAGGCGCCGCGCCGCCGCCTTATCACCTTTGTCGCGGACCGGCCGGGGCACGACCGGCGCTACGCCATCGACTGCACCAAGATCGAAAGGGAAATCGGCTGGTGCCCGGCGGTGACTTTCGAGGAGGGGTTGGCGCAAACCATCGACTGGTACCTGGCTAACTCATGGTGGACCCGGCGGGTGCGCAGCGGGACCTACCGGCAGTGGATCGACCAGCAATACGGACGGCAGGCCGACGCCGGGAGGAGGACGCTATGATCCGACGCGCAGCCAAGGATTATCTCGTCTTTGCCCTGGATGTGCCGAGCGCGGCGGCGGCCGAGCCGTTGGTGGAGCGGCTGGCGGGGGCGGTGGGAATGTTCAAGATCGGCCTGGAGCTCTTCGTGCGCGAGGGGCCGGCGGTGGCGGACCTGGTGCGCCGCCGCGGCGGGGCGCGGATTTTCCTGGATCTCAAGCTCCACGACATCCCGGCCACCGTACGGCGGGCCATGGCGGCCGCCGCGGCCCTGGAGGTGGATTTCGTCACTGTGCACTGCGGCGAATCCCCGGCCATGCTCGAGGCGGCGGTGGAGGGCGCCGGGGGGCGGGTGAAAGTGCTCGGGGTGACTGTCCTGACCAGCGTCGCACCGGCCGAGCTGAAGGCCGCCGGCCTGCGCCCCGAGCTGGCCGAGGATCCCGGCCACCTGGTTCTGCGGCGCGCGGCCATGGCCGCCGATGCCGGCTGCGCCGGGGTGGTGTGCGCCGGTCACGAACTGGAGATGCTCAAGCAGCGCTTTGACGACCGCCTGCTGGCCGTGGTGCCGGGCATCCGCCCGGCGGCCGGGGAGGTGGCCGGCGACGATCAGCGGCGGGTGATGACGCCGGCGGCGGCGGTGGCGGCGGGGGCAGACCACCTGGTGGTCGGCCGGCCCATCCGTGATGCGGCCGATCCGCTTCAGGCCGCCGAGGCGATCGTGGAGCAGATCTCTGTCGCCCTGAGCGGGGATTCGAACCGCACCGCCAAGCCGCGATAGGGAAGCCCGAAAATTGCGTTACAGGCCCAGCAGCCGCTTGGGGTTGTCGCTCGTCAGCAGCTGGCGCACCCCTTCCTTGAAGGGGAGCTGGTCCAGCTCGGCCACGATGCGGGTGCGTTTGAGCAGGGGGTAGTCGCTGCCGAACAGGGCCTTGTAGCGTAACGGGCCGTTGATCTGGCGGATCACCTCTTCGGGGATGCGCTTGGGGGCCCAGCCGGCGATGTTGAACCAGACGTTGGGGTTGCGCAGCACCACGGCCAGCCCCTCGTGGAACCAGGGGTAGCCGAAGTGGGCCATCACGATCTGAAGATCGGGAAAATCCACCGCCACTGTGTCCAGGTAGAGCGGCCGGCAGAAGCGGATTTTGGTGCCGGCGTGAAATTGGGTGCCGCTGTGAAACAGGACGGGGATTTTTAGGCCCCGCGCCGTTTCGTAGAGCGGGTACATGCGCCGGTCATCCGGGGCGATGTCGGCCAGGTGCGGCAGCAGTTTCAGCCCCCGCAAGCCCAGTTCGTTGACGGCCCGGGCCAGCTCGTCGCAGGCGAGCCGGCCCTTGTGCGGGTCGGCCCCGGCAAAGCCGATGAGCCGGTCGGGAAAGCGGGCCACGGTTTGGGCCACCAAGTCGTTGGACACCTTGTAGCGATGGGTGGTCTCGGCATCGATGCCTACGATCACGGTCCGGTCCACCCCGGCGGCATCCATGTCGGCGATGGTGTCCTCGATGGTGGGCAGGGCCATGTTCCGGAACATGGCTTGGTAGCTGCGGGCCATCTCCTCGGGGAAGCTTTCGATAGCCTCGGCGGTAAACAGTTGGGAATGAGTGTCAATGATCATCGGTGGGCCTCCGTGTCATGGTCCGAAAGGGTCGGGGAGCGGCTGCGGATCTTTTGAAGCTTTGATCAGGATGCTTGGCTTACGGCATTTTTCCCTAGAGTGTCAAGACGGGGAGCGCGGATGATCACCGGGGCGTCAAAGTATCGGTTTGCGGGATTGGGATTAACCAAGGAGGGATATGGAACCGTTTCAGGCGATTGCCCTGGGCATTGTCCAGGGCTTGACCGAGTTTTTGCCGGTGAGCAGTTCGGGGCATCTGGTCCTGTTGCAACACTGGTTCGGCCTGCGGGAGCCGGAGCTGGCCTTCGACATCAGCGTCCATGTGGGGACGCTGGCCGCCGTGGTTGTATTCTTTCGAAGGGACATCGGGGCCATCGTCGCCGCGTTGTGGGGTTTTTTGAAGCGCCTGGCCCACGGCCAGGCCGCCGGGTCGGCCATCACCACAGACGGTGACTTGCGGCTCGCCTGGCTCATCGCCGCCGCCTCGGTGCCCACGGCGGCCATCGGCCTGGGGTTTCACGAAATCGCCGACCGGCTCTTCGGCTCGGTGGCGTTGGTGGGTCTCGCCTTGATGGTTACCTGCCTGCTGCTGCTGGCCACGCGCCGGGCCACGGTGCGCCGGCACACCATGGCCGACTTTTCCCTGGCGGCAGCCCTGGCCATCGGGGTGATCCAGGGGCTGGCCATCATTCCCGGCATTTCCCGCTCCGGGGCCACCATCGCCCTGGGACTGATCCTGGGGTTGAGCCGCGACACGGCGGCGCGCTTCTCTTTCTTGCTGTCGATTCCGGCCATCTGCGGCGCGGCCCTGATCGGCGCCGGCGAGTTGGCCGGCGGCGGCGGTCCGCCGCTGGCCATCGTGGCCCTGGGAACCGGTGCTTCGGCCCTGGTGGGCTACGCGGCCCTGTGGATGCTGGTGTACATCGTGCGCCGGGGCCGGCTCCATCTCTTTGCGCCCTACTGCGCCCTGGTGGGCCTCCTGGCCCTGATCTGGGCGTGAGGCCCGTGGGAATGGTTGCGCCTGAAAGTCGCTCTGATTAATTTTCTATGGTTTCCTCTTGATTCCGATAACTTTGTTTTTTCGCAGGAGGCCCCATGAATCCGCTGATCTTTCGCGAGTACGACATCCGCGGCATCGCCGACGATGATTTCACCGAGGCCGACGTCGAAGTCCTGGGGCGGGCCATCGGTACGTTCCTGGCCCGTCACGGGTGCCGGCGCCTCACCGTGGGGCGTGACTGCCGCCTCTCCTCGGACCGCTACGCCGATCGTCTTGTTGCCGGCCTGGTGGCCACGGGCGCCGAGGTCACCGACATCGGCGTCTGCCCCACGCCGCTGCTCTACTTCTCCATCGTCCACCTCGAGCAGGACGGCGGCGTGATGATCACCGCCAGCCACAACCCGGGGGAATACAACGGCTTCAAGATTTGCCGCGGCCTGGATTCAGTCCACGGGGAGCAATTGCAGCAGGTGCGCGCCATCGCCGAAAGAGGCGATTTCGTCGTCGGCCACGGGCGCCGCCGGGCGATGGACCTGGCGCCGGCCTACACGGCGTTTTTGACCGGCAACCTCAAGCTGGCCCGACCCATGCGCGTCGCCGTGGACGCGGGCAACGGCACCGCCGGGCCGCTGGCGGTGCCGATTCTCACCGCCCTGGGCTGCGAGGTGGTACCGCTGTACTGCGAGATGGACGGCCGCTTTCCCAACCACCCGGCCGACCCCACCGTGGCCGCTAACCTGGCCGACCTGATCCGCACCGTGGTGGAGCGCGGCCTGGACCTGGGCATCGGCTTCGACGGCGACGGCGACCGGATCGGGGTGGTGGACGAACAGGGGCGTATCGTCTACGGCGACCGGCTGATGATCCTGTTTGCCCGCGAGATCCTCTCGCGCAAGCCCGGGGCAACCTTCATCAGCGAAGTCAAGTGCTCCAAGGCGATGTACGACGACATCGAAAAGCACGGCGGACGGGCCGTCATGTGGAAGACCGGCCACGCCTTGATCAAGAAGAAGATGAAGGAGGAAAAGGCGGAGATGGCCGGGGAGATGAGCGGCCACATGTTTTTTGCCGACCGCTACTTCGGCTTCGATGACGCCATCTATGCCGCCGGACGCCTGCTGGAGATCCTGTCGGCCACCGACCGGCGCATCGCCGAGCTGCTGGCCGACGTGCCCGCAACGGTCACCACCCCCGAGATCCGGGTCGACTGCCCCGATCACATCAAGTTCGCCGTGGTGGCGCGGGTGACCGAAACCCTGCGTCGATCCTATCCGGTCATCGACATCGACGGGGTTCGGGTGCTTTTTGACGACGGCTGGGGCCTGGTGCGGGCCTCCAACACCCAGCCGGCCCTGGTTTTGCGCTTCGAGGCGTTCACCGAGAGCCGGCTGACGGAAATCCGCGATCTTGTGGAAGGGGTGTTGCGGCAGGTTCAGACCGGGTTCGTGTGACGGCAGCGGTTCAGGATTTCGACTGCTTCTGCTTGATCTTGGCCCAGGTGTCGCGCAGGGTGACGGTGCGGTTGAACACGGGCCGGCCCGGGCGGCTGTCCTTGGCATCGACGCAAAAATAGCCCAGGCGCTCGAACTGGAAGAAATCCCCGGGGGCCGCGGCGGCCAGGCCCGGTTCCAGGCGGCAGCCGTCGAGTACCGTCAAGGCCTCGGGGTTGACGAGGTCGAGAAACGACTTGTCTTCTGCCACCTCGGCGGGGTTGTCCACCGTGA
Source organism: Desulfobacteraceae bacterium (assembly GCA_011042305.1). GTDB lineage: Bacteria > Desulfobacterota > Desulfobacteria > Desulfobacterales > UBA2174 > UBA2174. The sequence goes on along the minus strand of DQXI01000214.1, from coordinate 8,007 downwards.
ACAGGTTGTCGTAGAGGCGCACTTCGGCGGCTATTGCCGCGTGGGCCGCCACCCAGTGCAGGGTCCCCTTGACCTTGCGGCCGTCCGGGGCGTCGCCGCCGCGGGTGGCCGGGTCGTAGGTGCAGCGCAGTTCCGTTATTTCTCCGGTCTTCGGATCGGTGACCGCCTCGGTGCAGGTGATGAAATAGGCGTAGCGCAGCCGCACTTCGCGTCCCGGCGCCAGGCGGAACCACTTCTTGGGCGGATCCACCATGAAGTCGTCGCGTTCGATGTAAATCTCCCGCCCGAAAGGAACCGGCCGGGTGCCGGCCGCCGGGTCTTCGGGGTTGTTGATTGCCTCCAGGGTTTCGGTTTGACCTTGCGGGTAGTTTTCGATGACCAGCTTCAGCGGTCGCAGCACCGCCATCACCCGCGGGGCGCGGCGGTTGAGATCTTCGCGCAGGCAGTGCTCCAGCAGGGCGTAGTCCACCGTGCTCTGGGCCCGGGCCACGCCGATGCGGTCGCAGAAGTTGCGGATGGCCTCGGGGGTGAAGCCGCGGCGGCGCAGGCCGCTCAAGGTGGGCATGCGCGGGTCGTCCCAGCCGTCGACGATCTTTTCGTCCACCAACTGGAGCAGCTTGCGCTTGCTGAGCACCGTGCGCGTCAGGTTGAGGCGGGCGAACTCGTACTGGCGGGGCCGGTCGGGAATTTCCAGGGTCTCGAGGATCCAGTCGTACAGCTCCCGGTTGTTCTCGAATTCCATGGTACAGATCGAATGGGTGATTCCCTCGATGGCGTCCGAGAGGCAGTGGGCGAAATCGTAGAGCGGGTAGATGCACCAGTGGTCGCCGGTGCGGTGGTGGGCCACCTTGCGGATCCGGTAGAGGGTGGGGTCGCGCATGACGACGTTGGCGTTGGCCATGTCGATTTTGGCCCGCAGCACCCGGCTGCCGTCGGGAAATTCCCCGTTTTTCATGCGTTCGAACAGGTCGAGGTTTTCCGCCACCGACCGGTCCCGGTACGGGCTGGGAATCCCCGGCCGGGTCAGGGTGCCGCGGGACTGGCGGATCTGCTCGGCGCTCTGGTCGTCCACGTAGGCCTTTCCCTTTTCTATCAGGGCCACGGCGAACCGGTAGAGCCGGTCGAAGTAGTCGGAGGCGTAAAAGAGGCGGTCCTCCCAGTCGAAGCCCAGCCAGCGCACATCGGTCTGGATCGACTCGACGTAGGCCATCTCCTCCTTGGAAGGGTTGGTGTCGTCGAAGCGCAGGTTGCAGGTGCCGCCGAACTGCCTGGCAATGCCGAAGTTGAGGCAGATGGACTTGGCATGGCCGATGTGCAGGAATCCGTTGGGCTCCGGCGGAAAACGGGTGGCCACCCGCCCGCCGTGGACGCCGGCGGCCACATCTTCGGCCACGATCTGGCGGATGAAATCCAACGGTTTTTGTCCTTCCGTACCTGCCGTTGCGGCATCATTTTTGGGGGCCACCATGGGCATTCCTTTCTGTCCGATCGAAGGACGCCGATTGCCGCGGCGGGAATCGATGCGCCCTGTCACCGCGGGGAAAAAACGGTGATCCCTTTTTTCACATTTCGCTCTGCCGGTCAACCGCGGGCCCACGCGTACTGCCGCTGCCAGAAGACCGGGAGCCGGGCATTCGAAGATTCGGCCATTTTGCTTTTCACTCATTAAAAAAATTGGTAAGGATTCTCAGAGAGTCTGTGCCAACTCTAAAAGCGAAAGGAAGTCCAATGGCCGAAGAAATGGAAGTCGGCTGCGCCCGCCCCAGCGGTGGGCTCGTTGGGGAGGAGCCGGCCCCGGCAACTGATTCTCCAACCCCATCGGCAACCGCAAAGGAGGTGAGTCCCATGATCATGGTCGGCCGCAAGGCGCCGGATTTTGCCGCGCCTGCCTATCACCAAGGCAAATTCGTTTCCGTGAAACTTTCCGAATACCTGGGCAAGTGGGTCCTGCTGTGCTTCTACCCGGGGGATTTCACCTTCGTCTGAGCGACGGAAATTTCGGCAGTTGCCGAAAAGAACAAGGCTTATGAGGATCTGGGCGTGCAGGTGCTGTCCATGAGCATCGACAGCGTCTTCGTGCACAAGATGTGGAACGACGTGGAACTGTCCAGGATGGTCGCCGGCGGGGTTCCCTTTCCCATGCTTTCGGATGTCGGCGGCAAGGTGGGCGCCGCCTTCGGCGTCTATGACGACCAGGCCGGGGTGGAAACCCGGGGCCGTTTCATCATCGATCCCGACGGCGTCATCCAGGGCTACGAGGTCCTCACGCCGCCGGTGGGCCGCAACGTCGAGGAGACGCTTCGCCAGGTGCAGGCCTTTCAGCTGGTGCGCAACAGCAAGGGCGGCGAAGCCACCCCGTCGGGCTGGCGGCCGGGCAAGATGACCCTCAAGCCCGGACCGGACCTGGTGGGCAAGGTCTGGAAGGTGTGGAAAACCGACATGGCTTTCGATTGATGGGGGCAAGGCGTCATAACCAATCGTCGAGGTGACGGTGGTAGCTGGCCGTGTCGAAAATTTGGCCGCTGGCCGGCGCGAGCCAGTTGCAGGCCCCAATCGGTCTCCTTCCGTTTGTGGCTTGTCTGCGGTTGTTTTCCCGTCTCTGAAGCGGCTACCGACATGACCGGCCGGGCCCCTCAACGTCACCGGTGGGCGGTTGATGGCATTGCAAAGAAAAAAGAAAGTGACGAGAGTGACTAAAGTTAAAAAATTCCAAGACAAGGTGGCGGTCATCACGGGAGGCGCCAGCGGGATCGGCCTGGCATTGGCGCGGCGCTTTGCCCGTGGCGGGGCCCGCCTGGGGTTGTTGGACATGGATGCCGAGGCGCTCCAGCGGGAGGCGGCCAGACTGGCTGGAGGGGGAACGGAGGTTGTTGCCGCCGTCTGCGACGTCTCCGCGCGCCGGGATTGCCAGGCCGGCATCGACGCCGTGTTAGGGCGCTTCGGCCGCATCGACGTCCTGGTCAACAACGCCGGCATCACGGCCCGGGACCGCTTCGTCGACACCCGCGCCGAGGTCTTCGAACGCGTCATGGCGGTGAATTTTTTCGGATCCCTCTACTGCACCCAGGCCGCCCTGGCGAGCCTGAGGGCGTCGCGGGGGCTGATCGTGGTGGTGGAGAGCCTCGCCGGCGTCTCTCCGCTGCTTGGACGCAGCGCCTACTGCGCCAGCAAGCACGCCCTGCACGGCCTTTTTACCACGTTGCGCGCCGAACTGCGTCCCGACGGGGTCCAGGTGATGATCGCCTGTCCCGGCTTCGTGCAGACCAACCTGCAGCGGCGCGCCCTGGGGGGTGACGGGCGGGTCACCGCGCGGCCCCAGTCGCGCGTCGGCCGCCAGACCAGCGCCGCGGCGGTGGCCGACATCCTTTACCGCGCCGCCTTGCGGCGCCGGCCCATGGTGGTCTTGACACCGGTGGGCAAGATCGCCTACTGGGTCAGCCGCCTGATGCCGCTGACCTACGAGCGGCTCATGGCCCGGCAGTTCGCCGTGGAGCTGTCCCGGGAGGCCCGGCGCCCTTGAACGATCCAATTTGACACGCAGCGGCCACCTGGCATCAAAAGACTCCTAATACTCTTTCCGTGTTTACTTTCCATGATCCCTGAGCGCACCGTCACTACCCGCATCGACACCGAACGCTGCATCGGCTGCGGCCTTTGCGTGCGCGTCTGCCCGGCCGGCACCTTGGCCATGGTCGGCGACAAGGCCCGGGTGGTGGGCGACCAGTCTCTTAACTGCGGCCACTGCGCTGCCGCCTGTCCGGTGGATGCTGTCCGCGTTGGCTCCCTGTCCGCCGAGACGATCCGTTTTTCTTCCTTTTCCTCCGATTCGCGCTGGCTGCCACCGGGTCAGTTCGACCTGGCGCAGTTGGTGCGCCTGATGGGATCGCGGCGCAGCTGTCGCAATTTCAAGGACAAACCGGTGCCATTGGAGCGGCTCGAGGACCTGGTGAAAATCGGCATCAGCGCCCCTTCTGGCACAAATTGTCAGCCGTGGACCTTTACCCTGTTGCCGAACCGGGCCGCTGTCATGGAACTGATGAATGCCGTGGCCGCTTTTTTTGCCAGGCTCAACCGCCAGGCGGCGCGTCCTTGGCTGCGGGCCCTGATGCGGCTGGTGGGCAAACCGCAACTGGCCGCCTACTACCGTGACTACTACGCCGTCGCCGAAGAAAAACTGGCGGACTGGCGCGCCACCGGCCGAGACTGGCTCTTCCACGGGGCCCCGGCGGCCGTCGTTATCGCCTCGCGGCGGGCAAGCTGCCCTGTCGAGGACTGCCTCCTGGCGGCCGGCCAGATTCTGCTTGCCGCCCATGCCATGGGCCTGGGAAGCTGCCTGATCGGCTTCGCCGTCTCGGCCTTACAGAACGATCGGGCCGCTGCCGCCCGCCTCGGCCTAGCGCCCGACGAAACGGTGCGCGCCGTCATCGCCCTCGGCTACCCGGCTGAAACCTACCAGCGGGTGGCCGAGCGCAAACTTCCCCTCGTGCGTCACTTTACCCTCGAATCATAGCAACGCGGCGAACGATGGGATAAAGGGTTATAGCCGAAGACTCGCCCCTGGCGGCGCGCCCCGTTTTGAGATTGTCGCAACACCGTGGTGGCGTTAGAAGAGCGTCGGCCCCTACTTCACCTTGCTGAGCACGGCGATCAGGTTGCGGCCGAAGCTGTTGAACTGCCAGCGGCGGATTTCCGGGATCTGGCGCAATTGTTCCAGGCGGCGCGGGCAGGCCCGGGCGATGGCCGTGAGTTGGGCCTTGTTGAATAGGACCGCCGGATCGAGGCCCAGCTTGCGGGCCTTGCGGTCGCGCCAGGCCCGCAAGGCGGCAATGCGATCGGGAACTTCGGGCGCTATCGGCTGGGGACGCTGTCGCGGGTAGCGCGGCAGCCGGTTTGGCGGTAGGCTGAGGGCGCGGTCGACGGCGGCCAGGACGGCCTCGCCGTGGATGGCGATCTGCTTGGCGCTCAGGGCCTTGCAGGCCGAAAGGGCCTGGGGGGTTGTCGGCTTTTCCTTGGCCAGGGTCAGCAGGGCGGCGTTGCCGAGCACCTTGAACAGGGGACGGTCCCATCGGGCGGCGATGGCGCTGCGCAGCTGCAGCAGCGCCTCCAGCACCGCCAGGCTGCGCCGGTCGAGGCGTCCGGCGCCCTTGAAACGCAGAAACAAAGGGCTGCCGTCCGGCTCGGGCGGGCGCACCTGGCGCAGCAGGTCGCACTCTTCCTCGACCCATGAAAGCCGCCCCTTGGCCTCCAGCTCGGCCCGCAGCCGTTCTGCCAAGGGTTCCAGGTAGATCACGTCCCGGGCCGCGTAGGAGACCATCTCCTCGGGCAATGGACGCCGGGACCAGTCCTTTTTCTGGAATTTTTTGTCCAGCCGGATGCCGAAGCACTGGCGCAGCATGCTGTCGAGGCCGGTCTCGGTAAACCCGAGAAAGGTGGCGGCGATCTGGGTGTCGAAAAGGTTGTCGATGACGATGCCGAAATCGCGGTACAGCGAACGCACGTCGTAATCGGCGCCGTGGAAGATCTTGCGGATATCGGCGCTGGCAAACAGCGGGGCCACGGCTGACAGGTCGGAAACGGCCAGCGGGTCGATGACCACGCTTTCCCCGGCGGCGGCCATCTGCAGCAGGCAGACCTTTTCCCGGAAGTGGTACATCGAGTCGGCTTCCAGGTCCACGGCGATGACGGGGCAGCCGGAAAAACGCGCGGCGGCCTGGGTCAACGCGTCTTGGTTTGCGACCATGCGCCAGGACGGCGCGCTTTTCCCTTGACCAGTCGTGGTGATTCTCCTAAGTTGCAGGGTCTACGAAAAATTTCCTTCAGCTCCCCTCAGGGGGACGGATCAAACAGCCGCCGCAACCGTGCGGCGGCGCCGGTGAGAGACGATGATCCACATAACACTTCCAGACGGCGACATAAAGCGCTTTGACACGCCACCCACCGGATACGACCTGGCCTTGAGCATCTCCGAGGGCTTGGCGCGCGAGAGCGTTGCCCTTGAACTCGACGGTCGGCTGGTGGACTTGATGACCCCCATCGAGACCGACAGCCGCGTGCGCATCATCACCACCCGCGATCCCGAAGGCCTGGAGATCATGCGCCACAGCGCGGCCCATGTGATGGCTCAGGCCGTGCTGCGGCTCTATCCCGCGGCCCGCCTGACCATCGGCCCGGTGATCGAGGATGGCTTTTACTACGACATCGACATGCCGCCGGTGAGCGAAGAGGACCTGGGCAAGATCGAGGAGGAGATGCGCCGCATCGTGGCCGCCAAGCTGCCCATCCGGCGCCGCGAGGTGTCCAAGGCCGAGGCCCTGGCCTTTTACCGCGACGAACCCTACAAGCTCGAGATGCTCGAAGAGCTGGACGACGGTACCATCTCGTTTTACGAGCAGGACGGGTTCACCGACCTGTGCCGCGGCCCCCACGTGCCGCACACCGGGTTCGTGCGGGCCTTCAAGCTCACCAAGGTCTCGGGGGCCTACTGGCGCGCCGACCAGAACCGGGCCCAACTCCAACGCATCTACGGGACGGCATTTTTCGACAAGAAGGCGCTCAAGGCCCACCTGGCGTTCATCGAGGAGGCCAAGCGGCGCAACCACCGCAAGATCGGCCTGGCCATGGACCTGTTCAGCTTTCACGAAGAGGCGCCGGGGATGCCGTTTTTCCATGCCAAAGGGATGGAAATCTGGAACGCGCTGCTTGCCTACTGGCGCGAGGAGCACCGCCGGGCGGGCTACGTCGAGACCAAGACGCCCATCATGCTACGCCGCGTCCTCTGGGAGCGCAGCGGCCACTGGGAAAACTACCGCGAGAACATGTACACCTCGTCGGTGGACGATGAAGACTACGCCATTAAGCCGATGAACTGCCCCGGCGGGATGCTCCTGTACCGCACCCGGCATCATTCCTACAAGGACTTGCCCTTGCGCCAGGCAGAGATCGGGCTGGTCCATCGCCACGAGATGAGCGGGGTGCTCTCGGGGCTGTTCCGGGTGCGCGCCTTTCACCAGGATGACGCCCACATCTTCATGCGCCCGGACCAGATCCAGGAAGAGATCCTCGGCGTGCTGCGCCTGGTGGAGCGGATCTACTCGACCTTCGGCCTCGGCTTTCACCTGGAGCTGTCCACGAGGCCGGAAAAATCCATCGGCACCGACGACCAGTGGCGTCAGGCCACCGACGGCCTGGAAAACGCGTTGAAAGCCTACGGCCGTCCCTATAAGATCAACGAGGGCGACGGGGCCTTCTACGGTCCGAAGATCGACGTGCACATCCGGGACGCCCTCAAGCGTACCTGGCAGTGCGGCACCATCCAGCTGGACATGTCGCTGCCCGAGCGCTTCGACCTGCATTACATCGGCAGCGACAACGAACGCCATCGCCCCATCATGATCCACCGGGTTATCTATGGCTCCATCGAGCGTTTCCTCGGCATCCTCATCGAGCATTTCGCCGGACGTTTCCCGCTCTGGATGGCGCCGGTGCAGGCGGTGGTGCTGCCCATCAACGACTCGTTGATCCCGTTTGCCGGGGGGCTGCGGCAGCAGCTGGAAGCCGCCGGCCTGCGTTGCGAGGTGGACAGCCGCAGCGAGAGCCTGAACCGCAAGGTCCGCGAGGCCCAACTGGCCTACACCCCCCTGATTCTCACCGTGGGGCAGCGGGAGCAGGCCGACGGCACCGTGTCGGTGCGCACCCTGGACGGCGCGGTGCGCCACGGGGTGCCGGTGGCCGAATTCATCGATCGTGCCCAGAAAAAGATCCAGGGCCGGTTCATGGATGCGGATATCTGGAGCGACTGACTCTTTTCATTATGAGTTCGAACGCTCGCCAGAGTGCCTGCCGACGATGGGGGATCGTGGCGGTCTACGCGGCGGCTATCTTTGTCCAGAGCGCCCTGCCGTCGCCTGCCGATACCATTGCCGTCGCTGGATTCGACAAAGTCGCCCATGCGGCGATGTACGCCCTGCTGGCTGTGCTACTGTGCCGGGCGTTGTCCGATTGTCCGAT
>DQXI01000012.1 GCA_011042305.1 Desulfobacteraceae bacterium | reverse complement strand
TTACGGCGGAACTTGCACCCGCAGGAATGCGCCCCTGCTGGGCGCACCCAAAAAAACCGCGCCGGGCACCGGGCCCGACGCGGCAAACAGGTCAAAGGATCAGTTTTAGTCGCAGCCGGAACAGCAATCGCATCCGCCGTCACCACAGGCTTCCGGCAACTGGGTCGGCGTATCGCTGATGCCCACCACCTCCACCTCGAAGGTCAGCGACTCACCGGCCAGCGGATGGTTCATGTCCAAGGTGATGTTCTGGTCGTCCACCTTAACGATTTTGGCCGGAATCTGCTGGCCGTCGGGCGTCTGCAGGCCAACGAGCTGACCGACTTCCGGCACCGCGCCTGGAGGCGCGCTGCTGCGGGGAAATTCGCGCATCAGCCGATCATCGCGACTCCCGTAGGCCTCTTCGGCCTCCAAGGTGAAGGTTTTCTTTTCGTTGAGAGTCATTCCCAACAGCGCCTTCTCGAAGCCCGGAATCATCCTTCCGGCTCCCATGTGCACTTCCAGCGGCTGACGATCCCTGCTGGTGTCAAATACTTCTCCGTTGGACAGCGTGCCGGTGTACTCCACGCTGACAAAGACACCGTTTTCTACTTGTTCCATATGGCTCCCCTTTGTTGATTGCGCCGGTGCGCCTGGACCCTCCGGCAATGTTAAAAATATCTGGATATACTATGCACTTTTCACGGCGTGTCAAGCATCGGCAGAAAGCTGCCCGTCAAAAAGGACAGGCCCCGTTCAAAAGGCATCAATTTCCCGCCGGCACTCGCTCTGGCACGTCCTTGGGACGGAGCGGGCCATTTCCAGGACCGCGACAACGGGACTTTTTCAGCGACGGCTGAAGACGAACATGCCGGCAATGATCATCAGCATGCCGGCGACATGGTAGGGCCGCAACGATTCGCCCAGCAGCGCGATGGCCAGCATGGAGGCGAAGAGGGGAATCAGACAGATGAAGAGCCCGCCGAGGTTGGGGCCGATGATGTCGATGCCCCGGTTCCAACAGAAATAGGCCACGATGGAAGGAAACAGCGCCACGTAGCCGATGCTCAGAAGCACGGGGACGGTTACGGGAAACCCGCCCACGCAGGCCAGCTCCCATAGATAGACGGGCAGCAGCCCCAGAACGCCGATGGCGAAGATGTAGAGCATCAGGCTCAACGGATGAACCGGCGGGCGGCGGCTCAACGCCAGGGAATAGACGGCGTAAAGCACCACCGCCACGATCATCAACAGGTCCCCGAAGGCGAAATCGAGCCTGTAGAGAGTCGCCGGGTTGCCGTGGAGCACCACCAGGGCCGCGCCCAGCACGCAGGCCGCGGCGCCTGCCAGCTGGCCCAGGGAGACTTTCTCGCCCAGCAGGATCACCGACATCAGGATGATGAAGCCCGGCATGGTCGTCTGGATAAGCGCGCCGTTGATGGCCGTGGTGGTGTGCACGGCGGTGTACAGCAGGGTGTTGAAACCGGCGATACCCGTAATCCCCAGCACCAGCAGGGTCTTCCAGCCGGCCCGGGCCTGGGGCCAATCCCGGCGGGCTCGGCCCCAGGCAAACGGCAACAGCAGACAGAACGCCAGCGTCCAGCGCCAAAAGGCGAATCCCACCGGCGGCAGGATGTCGATCACTCCCCGGGCCAACACGATGTTGCCGCCCCAGCACAGCGGCGCAATGGGCAGCAGCACGTAGGCCACCCAGGCGGGTGGGGTCTCCTTCTCCACGACGGGCTTCTTTTTGGTTGTGGGCCTCAATTTCCCAGCTTCACCAAAACACAAAACTAGAGGATCTTCTTCAGGGCATCCAGCAACCGGTCCACGTTTTCCCCTCGGGCCGTGTGCCCCATGAGCCCGATGCGCCAGATCTTGCCGGCCAACGGCCCCAGCCCGGCGCCGATTTCAATATCGAATTCCTTGAGCAGGCGGAAGCGCACGGCCGCTTCGTCCACCCCCTCGGGCACGCGCACGGCGTTGAGCATCGGCAGGCGGCTCTCCGGGGCGACCAGCAGCGACAGGCCCAGGGCCTCCAGGCCGACCACCAGGCGCTGATGGGCCTCGGCGTGGCGGGCGAACACCGCCTCCAGGCCTTCTTCCAGGATGGTCTCCAGGGCCGCGTCGATGGCGTAGAGCATGTTGATGGGCGCCGTGTGGTGGTAGGCCCGCTTGGCCCCCTGCCAATAGTCGACGATCATGGTCAAATCCAGGTACCAGTTGGGCACCTTGGTGCGGCGGGCGCGCAGGACTTCCACGGCGCGGTCGGAAAACGACACCGGCGCCAGCCCCGGCGGACAGGAAAGGCATTTCTGGGTGCCGCTGTAGATCACGTCAATGCCGCGGGCATCGGTTTCCACGGGAATGCCGCCCAGGCTGGTGACGGCATCCACGAGGAAGAGGGCGCCGGTGGGCTTGACCAGGGCGCCGATCTCGGCCACCGGGTTCATCACCCCGGTGGAGGTTTCGGCGTGCACCACGGCCACGATCTTGTAGGATTGGGACGCCAGTTGCGTTTTCACCTGTTCGACGTCCACCGGAGCGCCCCACTCGAACTCGAGCACGTCCACCTCGGCGCCGAGCCGCTGGGCCACGTCCGCCATGCGCATGCCGAACACGCCGTTTTTCAAAATCAATACCCGGTCGCCGCGTTCCACCAGGTTGACGAAAGCGGTTTCCATGCCGGCGCTGCCGGTGCCGGAAATGGGCAGGGTGAGACGGTTTTGGGTCTGCATCACCAGCTGCAGGCGGGCCTTGATCTCGTCCATGATGGCGATGAAGCGCGGGTCGAGATGGCCGATGGTCGGCTTGGCGATAGCCTGGTAAACCGCGGGGGGGACGCAGGAGGGGCCGGGGCCCATCAAGAGGGTTTCGGTCAGTGAATCGAACAGCTTAGCGCTCATGAGGCCTCCCTGGATGTCGGGCGGGTGAGCCCTTTTTGATAATTAATATGGCAGGCGTCGATATGGCGGCGGGTCAGGTCCCGGGCCAAGTCCGGCTGGCGCCGGTGAATCGCTTCGACGATGGCCTGATGGCTTTCGGCCGCCGCCCGACGGTTGTGGGCCGAGAGGGCGTGGGCAGCCAGAAATTCGCTCACCGGGGCGGCGATGGCCTCCAAGAACAGGCGATAGAAAGCGTTTTGAGCGATGCCGGCCATCGCTTGATGAAAGTTGAAATCGTGCTCGCCGAAGGCGGGTGGATCGTCGATGCAGCGTCGGCCTTCGGCAAGGTGGGCGTCGAGGCGGGCAAGATCCGCCCGGCTGCGCCCTGCGGCCGCCTCGGCCGCCACCTCGCCTTCGATCAGCGCCCTGGCCCGCATCAGGTCGGCCAAGTGCCGCGGGTTGCGGCTGGAGAACATGGGGCTGAGCACGTCCTCGAGGCTTTGCCGGCTGACACCAGGCCGCACAAAAGCGCCCCGGCCGTGTTCGATGCGCAGCAGCCCCAGCGCCTGGAGCCGGGCCAGCCCCTCGCGCAGGGTGAAGCGGCTCACCCCGAGCTGGCCTTGCAGCTCCCGTTCGCTGGGTAGCTTGGCGTCAGGCGGCAGGTGGCCGGCGGCGATCTGCGCCTTGATATGGTTGACCACCGCGTCGACGGCGGAAATTTTCACCAGCTTGGTTTGCATGGAAAATCCACATAGCATACTCATCAGACCAGTCAAGGCGCCTTTTGGTAGTGAGCCGGGAAAAATCGTGGCATATTAAGACCATTCAGGGCACCGGCGAACGAAACGGAATGCCTTGCGCCATATCGCACGGCCGCCTGCCGCCGGTATGGCCGGCTTGATCCAGTGGGTGACGGGAATGGTCATTTGAAGTTTATGGATAACGGCTTTTCCAGGTCGTCACCAACAAGAAAAAAGAAAGGCGCCCCCCTTGCCATGAAGCACCGATTCCACCGGCTTCCCGTCGTTTTCCTGGGTCTCGTTTTCCTCGTTGCTTCAGCCGCCGGCCCGGCGCCTGCCGCGGTGAGCGGTGAAGCGGTTTCCCGGGCCTTGCAAGACTGGCTTGATGTCGCCTCTCGCAGCCAGCAAGCCTTTGTCGGCTGCGAGCCGGTCTATGCCGGCAAGGACCTGGTCGAGTTCTACCGCAACCGTGGCAACCAGCCGGTCTGGGTGTCTCCCGGCGGTCCCTCCCAGGCGGCCCGGGAGCTGGTGGCCGCCATCGCAAACGCCGCGCAGCACGGCCTGTCTCCCCAGGACTACCACTTTTCCTGCCTTTCCGAATGGCTGAAACACCCCTCGGCCCAACAATCGCTTGCGACGGCCGCCAAGGGGCTGGCAGGCCTGGAAATCGTCCTCTCGGATGCCTTCGTCAACCTCGCCACCCACCTGGCCGCCGGCAAGGTCGACCCGGAAACCATCCACCCCCAGTGGATCTCTCCGAAGAAAAAAACGGAAGTCTTCCGCTGGCTGGACGGCATTACAGCCTCCGAGGATCTAGGCCTCTTCTTCGATGAGCTGGCCCCGAACAGCCGGGGCTACCGCACCGCGATGATCGAGGCCCGCCGTCTGCGGCGGCAGATCGCCGCGGGAAAATGGCAGGAGATTGCCCCCGGGGCAACCCTGCGCCCCGGCGACCGTTCGCCCCGGGTGGCCCAGGTGCGGGCACGACTGGCGAACCAGGGGGATCTTCCGCCCGCCGGAGACCCGCTTTTGGATGAAACCTTGTTCGATGACGCGTTGCTCCAGGCAGTGATACGGTTTCAAAACCGTCACGGCCTCTCCGCCGACGGAATCGTCGGTCCCCAGACCCTGGCGGCCCTCAACCGTTCTCCCCGGGACCAGCTGCGCTGCGTGCTGGTCAACCTGGAGCGCTGGCGCTGGCTTCCCCGGGACCTGGGGCGGCGCCACATCATCGTCAATTCGGCCGCCTTCGAGCTGGCCGCCTTCCGCGAGGGGCGAAAGGTGCTGGAGATGCCGGTGATCGTGGGCGAGACCTACACCCGGACACCGGTTTTCAGCCAAAACATGACCTCCCTGGTGGTCAACCCCTACTGGAATGTTCCCCCCGGGGTGTTGGCGCGCAAGATTCTGCCCAAGATCAAGAAGGATCCCGGCTACCTGGCGGCCAACCACTTCGAGTTGCTGCGCGGTTGGAAGCAGGCGGCCGAGGTCTTGGATCCCCGTCTCATCGACTGGTCCACGGTGCACCCGGGCAACTTTCCCGGCCGGCTGCGTCAGCGGCCGGGCCCCTGGAATGCCCTGGGCCGCATCAAGTTCATCTTTCCCAACGATTTTGCCGTCTACCTGCATGACACCCCCGACCGGCACCTCTTCGAGCGCACGGCCAGGGCCTTCAGCAGCGGGTGCATCCGGGTGAAGAAGCCCATCGAGTTGGCGTTGTTTGTCCTGGAAGACGACCCCGCCTGGGACCGGGAGCGCCTGGAACGGGTGCTGGCGGAGGGTGGACCGAAAACGATTCCGGTGAAAAACCCGGTGACGGTCCATTTGCAGTACTGGACCTTCTGGATCGGCGACGAGGGCGAGCCCCAGTACCGAAAGGATATCTACAACCGGGACGGGGTGCTCTGGAACGCGTTGAATACCACGCCGGCAGCCTCCCCGCCGCCGGCCCGGGTGCGGCCCGAGGCCGATCCCAACACGGAGGTGGATCCGGCGGGTTGAAGCGGTTTTCTACCAGGTCCGAACCGGACCGAGGTCGACGTGGATGAACCGGTCGTAGGCACCCACCCCGCCCTGGGCCAGGGTGACGGCCTCCTCGCGGACCTTGTGGAGGCCGATGCCCCTGATCCGGATGTCGGCGGCCATGCCCTTGAGATGATAGCTCTGCTTGGCGACGCCGATTGAGCGGGCGCGCAGCAGGCGGTTGTATTCCGGCGAACGGTACCCGGAAATGAGCAGCAGGGGGCGCTGGCCAGCGCCGAGACGGGTGTGGATCCGGTCCAGCAGGACATACAGGGCCGGGTCGATGGGCTTTTCCTTGTTATCGTAATGGCAGCGGAACAGGTGATTGAGCCGGGCGAGAGCCTGCGGAAGGAAGCGGCCGTCTTTTTCCCGGTAGCGGATCCGCAAGCTCTCGTTGGTGTGAAGGTTGACGACGGCGATGCGGCCGGAAACCTCTTCGGCCGGGATGCCGGCCTGGGCGGGGAGGGCTGCCCACCACGGGAGCAACAGAGCCGACGCCCCGCCGGCCAGCGCGCGTTTGATCAGGATTCGTCGCGATATGGGGGTTTCGAACAGGCGCGTCATGGAGTCATAGGTCGCAATGGGCACCAAAAATCCTGATTTTCCTATCGTGGATCGACGTAAATTTCAATCCCCTCAATTGATCCCGATGTCGCAAATCACCGTTTCAGAAATGCCGCTGGCAACGACTTTGCCATCCTTGGAGAGAAAATAGCGGTATTTCATGTCGGCCGGATAGGGGTTGGGAATCTCGTAGACGCGGTTTTCCATCCCGTTGTCGATTTTCTGCACTGCAATGGGCTTGCCCCAGACCTTTTCCACTTCATCCACGGTCAAGCTGTACCGCTGGTAGTAGAGCTTGCTGAGCCGGCCCACCGGCGGACCGGTGACCCCGCAGGTGTCGGCTTTTTCCTGGGTGCCGATGATGTCGGTGACCCCGCTGGCCAATACCCTGCCGTCTTGAATGAGAAAGTAGCGGTACTTGAGATTGGCCGGGTAGGGATTGCGGATTTCATAGACCCGCGTCTCCAGGCCGTCTCCGAGGTCTTTTACCTGCACGGCGGCCCCCCAGGTTTTTTCCACTTCCTCGGCGCTCAAGGGGAATTTGGCGTAGTAGGATTGGCTGAGCCGGCCCGCTGGCAACTCCCCGCTCTGGCTGGGCTTAATATCGGCCCTTCCCCCCTTCTGGTCCGAAATTCCACTGGACACCACCATTCCGTCACGAATAATGAAAAAACGGTAACGCATGGTCTCCGGGTAGGGCTTGGCGATCTCATAAACCCTTCGCTCCAAGCCGTTGTCCAGGGTTTCGGTCAGAACCGGCTTTCCCCAAGTTTTTTCCAGCTCGGACGCCTTCAGCGGGTGCCTTTGATAGTAGCGTTCGCTGAGGCTGGTGGCCAAAACTCCGCCCGCGGCCAGGAAAAAGCCGACCAAGGTGACGACCACAACTGCAACAAGCTTTCTTTTCATCATTTCTTCTCTTTTCGGCCGTTGATGAAGTTGAGCCGGAACGGCTGAAGCGATAGCAGGAAAAACATTGCCATCATTTATCACCAATTGTCAAAAAACAGAACATGCTTCTGCGCCTCCCGTCAAGCGTTGAGCCGAAAGGCGAATCGGCGGATCGTGGAAAGGCCGTCCTGCGCTACTCGTCGTACATGGCGTCTATGGCCTGGCTGAACTTCTCGTTGATCACTTTGCGCTTGAGCTTCATAGTGGGGGTGATCTCTCCGCGGTCAATGGTGAAGGGTTCGGCCAGAAGGGTGAAACGGATGATGCGCTCGTAGTTGGCCAGCTCCCGGGAACGCTCCTGGATCCGCTTTTCGAACAAGCCGACGATCTCCGGGTGGGCGACCAGCTCCTCGCGGCTGGAAAAAGCGATCCCGTGGTTGCGGGCGTATTCGCTCAGGGCCTCGAACTCCGGTACGATGAGGGCCGAGACGAACTTGCGGTTGTCGGCCACCACGGCGATCTGCTCGATGTACAGGTCGGTGCCGATGGTGGCCTCGATGTACTGCGGCGCAATGTATTTGCCCCCGGAAGTCTTCATCAGGTCCTTGATCCGGTCGGTGATGCGTAGCTCGCCGTTGTCCTCGAAGCAACCGGTATCGCCGGTTTTGAACCAACCGTCCTCGAAGACAGCCGCCGTTTCCTGGGGGTTCTTGTAGTAGCCCTTCATCACCGTGGCCCCGCGCACCAGGATTTCATCGTTTTCTGCGATCTTCACCTCCACCCCGGGCAGGGGTTTGCCCACCAGGCCGAAGCGGTAGTGGGTCGGTTCGTGGCAGGTGACAGTGGCGGTGGTTTCGCTCAGGCCGTAGCCGTAACAGATAAAAAGACCGGCAGCGTGGAAAAAGGCCTCGATCTCCTCGCCCAGCGGGGCCCCGGCACAGGGGAAAAAACGGATCCGGCCGCCGACGAGGGCGCGCAGCTTGCTCAGCACGAGCCGATCGGCCAGGCGATAGCGCATGGCCAGCCCAAAGGGTACCGGTAACTCGTCCTTGACCCGGCCATTTCGCTCCCGGCCCACGGCCACGGCCCAGTGGAAGAGCTTTTGCTTGACCGGCGAGGCCGACTCCAGGCGATGCATCATGGCGGCGTAGATCTTTTCGTAGAAGCGTGGCACGGCGCACATGATCGTCGGTTTGACCTCCTGGATGAAGTCGATGATCTGCTTGGGATCTTCAAGATAATTGTTCACTATCCCCTTGTAGAGGACGTAGTAGGTCCAGGTCCGCTCAAAGACATGGGACAGGGGCAAAAAGCACAGCGACACGTCGTCCGGGCCGACGGGCAGAAGGCGCAGGTCGTGGCCCGCGGCGCTGTGGAGCAAGCTGGCGTGGGTCAACATGACCCCCTTGGGCTCGCCGGTGGTCCCCGACGTGTAGATCAGCGTCAGCAAGTCGTCCACCGTTGCTCGCGCCAAGCGTCTGTCGATCTCGGCATCGAGATCCGCACCCTTGGCCCGATCGAGAAACGCCGACCAGTACATGGCACCCTCCAGGCCCCGCAGATCGATGGCATCGTCAAAGGCGACGAGGGTATGCAGCGGCCCTTCTTTCAACATCGCGGCGGCCTTGTCGAACTGCTCCTGGGTGCCGGCAAACAAGATGCGCGCCCCCGAATGCTTGACGATGTACTCGGCCTGCCGGGCGGTGTTGGTGGGATAGATGTACACCGGCACGGCGCGGATGCTCAGGGCGGCCACGTCGGCAATGGTGCACTCGGGCTTGTTGGGCGAAAAGATGCACACCATCTCGCCTTCCGCCACGCCACGGTCCAGCAGCCCTCGGGCGGCCTGCTGCATCTGCTCGCCGAGTCCGTTCCAGTCGATCTCGATCCACTGACCTTGGCGGCGGGTACGCAGGGCCGGCTTGGCGCCGAATTTGCGGACATTCTGCCGCACGATGGCGGCGAAATTTGGTACATCGGGAATGGTCAGCGGGGCAGGGATACCAGCGGCGGCGTTCATTCGGGCTGCTCCTTTCTCCTGGTTCAACGGTAAATGGCCATCGGCATCGGCTCGACAAAGGCACTTTCGAGGCGCCGGACCAGGCGCTTGGCTTCAGGCCGCGGATCTTTTCGGCAAGGTGGGGAAAATACCGGAAAGATAGCTTTCCCGCAAGCCTTACGCACGGCTTCATCGCCCCCGACGGGTTCGTCCGCGAAGAAAGAGCCGGTTTCACCGGCACACCGGCCGAACAGATGACCCGGGCCCAAGAGACGCGGCGCTCCGCCTGATGTTTCAACGACTAAAGAAATACATCCAGCCCCTTGAGGGTCTGCCGCCTGGCTGGACCTCTTCGCGGCAAGGGTGCCTTCTGCTGTTGACACCGACGCCTAATGTAATTACAGTAACTACGCTCTTTGTTCGACACACCCCACTGAGGATCGTCATGGAAACACAACCACGGGTGCGGGATGCCAAGCTGATTGCCATCGGGAACTCCAAAGGCGTGCGCATCCCCAAGGCCCTGCTTCAGAAATACGGGCTAAAAAACCCCATTCTGATCGAAGAGACGGAAAAAGGACTGCTGCTGCGCAACAAGCAAGAGAACACGTTTTCCTGGGAGGAGACGTACAAGGCCATGGCGGCGGAAAAGGAACGCTGGGACGATTTGGACGCCACCCTTGCCGATGGGCTGGAGGACGAGGATTTTGGATATTAGGCGCTATGAAATCTACATTGCCGATCTCAATCCCACCGTCGGCAGCGAGATCCGAAAAACCCGTCCCGTCGTCGTCGTCAGCCAGGACGAGATGAACCGTCATCTCGACACGGTGGTCGTCTGCCCGCTGACCTCCAAGCTGCACCCCCGGTGGCGCTCCCGGCTCCAGATCCGGTGCGCGAACAAGGATGCCGAGATCGCCGCGGACCAGATCTACACCCTCAGCCGGCAGCAGTTGAAAAAGAAAATCGACAGGCTCTCCGAAGAAAAGGCCGCCCAACTACGGAGGATCATCACCGCTATGTACGGCGAATAAATAACGGCGGTCGGATCGACCGCCAAAAACGATCCCGCCCCTCGCGGGATCACGGAAAAAGGAGCCGGCTACCGGTTCGCGCAGACGCCCCTCAGCTCCCTGTCGGCCCAGGTTGGCGGGCAATAAAATGGAAACGGGTCCCGGTGCGACGGAAGGTCCTCAAAAAAAGCTTGCTTTCCTGTCCAATGCCGATTATAGTACTTTTTATCGATACGGCCCCGCCCGGCAAATCGGGTGGGGCGATTTCTTTCTGAAGGCATGATACATGGTTCACCTGTAACATCCTCCAGCACGAAATCTTGAAATTCTGAAGAAAGGAGGATGTTAGCATGGACGGAACTGTAAAATGGTTTAGCGAACAAAAGGGTTTCGGTTTCATCGAGCGGGAAGACGGACCGGATGTGTTTGTTCACCACTCGGGGATCAACGCGACCGGTTTCAAGACGCTCAACGATGGCGACCGGGTCTCTTTTGACATCGCGCAAGGCCCCAAAGGGCCTTCCGCGTCCAATGTCACAGTGATCTAAGACGGCGCTTGCCGCCGCAAAATCAAGGGCCCGATCTCGTTTCGACGAGTTCGGGCCTTTTTTTGAGCCTTTGACCCGCTTGATGGTCCCGTTGCCTAACCCAAGTTCGCCAAAATTTGGCTGCCTCGGCCTTTCCTCCCACAACTGGACCTCCTGGTTTCCTCCGCGCTTCTGGTGTTCTCTCAACCCAACCCCGGCAAGCTGGCCTGCCGGGGCGCCTCGCCCCGCTGGTCGCCGGTGTCGTAGAGCGCCAGGGCTTCGGCCAGGCTTTGAACCACCTCTGCCTTGAGTTCGGGCGGCTCGATCACCCGGGCCTCGGGGCCCAGGGAGAGGACCCACTGCCGGATTTCCTCCAGCCCGGCCACGCGGAAGGCGATCTCGATGCCGCCGTCGATATGCCCCTGGATGTGCTGGCTGGGGTGCCAGGTGCGCTCGGCCACGTAGCGCGCCCAGGCCGGGCTGATGCGGATGCGCACGTTGCAGGCCTCCCCACGCATCACCCCGAAGCAGTCGGCCAGGTAGCGGTCCAGGTCGAAATCGGCGGCGATGGTAAAGCGCTCGCTGGTGGCCTGGATCATGCTGATGCGGTCCACGGCGAAGATGCGCACCTGGCCGCGCCGGTGGCAGAATGCCACCAAATACAAGGTGTTGTTCTTGAACCACAGGGCATAGGGGTCCACCCGCCGCACCCGGCGCTCCGGGCTCTTCAGAGAATGGTAGGCCATGTCCACCGAGTGGCGCTCGCTCAGGGCCTGGTTGAGCCGGGCGACGATCTCGGCCCGGGCCACGTACTGGTGGTCCGGGCCCGGACCGATGCGATACAGGTCCTTGATGCCCTCCAAGAAATCCCGCGTGGCCGGCGCCAGCCCCGCCTCGATGGTCTGCCAGAGACCTTCGAGCTCCTGGTGAAACACCGTGCCGCGAAAGGCGGTGAGCATGTCACGGGCCAGGTGCAACGCCAGCAGCTCGCTGGCGCGGATGGGCCGGGGGGTCCTGAACACGTACCCTTCGACGAAACGCCAGCGGGTTTCGTCTTTCTCTTTGACGCTGTGCAGAGGAAAACCAGCGGCCTGCAGATCGGCCAGGTCGCGGTAGATGGTGCGCTCGGAGACGCCGCCGGCGGCGGCCATCTGCGCCACAGTGAGACCGGCCAGGCTGGATTCGAGCCGGCTGAGCAGGGACCACTGCCGAATGAGCTGGTCGCGCCGCATCGGGTCCTCCCCGTCTTGAGGTTGGCAATGCGTCGGATGATGCCGGAAGGTTGATCGAATCTACCACGGAACCGCCACCGGGAAAAGCCGCAGCGCCGAAGTATGTAACCGGCCGACAGGCGTAAGCGACTTAAGAAGCGAGCGCCGACAGGTGAAGACCTCGGAGAAAACCCGACTGGATGAAAGGTCAGGCCGATGAAACAGATCAGCGAAGTGCTCAAAACGATCCTCTGGCTCGGCGGACTGGCGCTGGTGATCTACTCCGGGGTGAACGAAACAATGGCCAGCGGGCTGATACAGTGGATCCATTTATAGCCTGATAGAGGCTGCCTTGAACCGCTTCGCCAAAAAAGGAGATCTGCTATGAAATCCATGAATCGTTGCGCCCCTATCGCCATGCTGCTGTTTTTTGCCGCTGTCGCTTTCACGGCCGGACCGGCGTCCGCCGGTCCCCGTCCGGGGCCGATGCAGGATACGCAGGAGAGATGGCTCCGTGGTCCGCATCCCCAACGGGCGTTGGCCGGCTGGACGGCGGATCTGACCGAGGACCAGGTGGCCCGGCTCAGGCAACTGCGCCGAGACTTCCGGGCCGAGACCCGCGACCTGCGCCGGGAGCTGCGCCAGCGGCGCCTGGCCCTGGCCGCCGAGCTGGCCAAGAAGGTCCCTGATGCGGCCAAAGCCGGCCGGATTCAGAAATCCATTTCCGCGCTGCGCACCGAACTGGCGCAACAGCGGCTTCAGCACCTCTTGCAGGCCAAGCAGGTCGCCCCTGAACTTGGCCTCTCGCGGCTGTGGCGGCGCGGCGCCTTCAACCATCGCCGTTGAAAATTCAGCCCTCTTCCAACCGCTTGCGAGCCCCATCATCCGTTCCTTCCCGGCACGGTGAGGGGCTCGAAGCGTTTTGGTGTGTAATTTTTACCCACCCACGTCGAAACACCCACTAAAAGCGTGTATTTTTTACCCGTCTTTTTTTGCGCCTAAAACTTCATCTTTTCCGAACAAAAAAATTTGTTTTTTATTTCCGGCGGTTATCTTTCTTTGCAACCGCTTGGCACGCCGGTTGCTTTAAACGAAGCGAACAAAGCTGAACGACGGATTTGACGATCCGGAAACTTTTTCAACTCAACAGGAGGTAACCATGAAGACCAACCGTATCCATCGCAGCATTCTGATTGCCGCCATCGTCGCCCTGGTGGGCTTTTCCGGTATCGCCCTGGCCGATGCCTACGGTCCGGGGTCAGGCCATGGCAAGAGAGGTGCCGGCACTTACGGAGACTGTCCGCGCTATCACGACGGCTATCACGACGGCCGCGGCCGGTGGGAAGCGGCCAACTTGACCGACGAGCAGATCGCCCAGCTGGACAAGCTGCGCACCGACTTTCACGACGCCACGGCCGACCTGCGCGCCGACCTGCGCCAGAAAGAGCTGAGCCTTCAGGCCGAGCTCGCCAAGAAGGAGCCGGATACCGCCAGGGCCCAGGCCCTCCAGGCCGAGATTTCCACTCTGCGCGCCCAGCTGGACGCCAAGCGCCTGGCCCATCACCTGGAATTACGCAAGATCGCCCCAGAGGTCGGCTTCGGCCAGGGAATGGGCTACGGCGCGGGGCCCCATCACGGCCGGGGCGGCCGCGGCTTCTGCTGGAGGTAACCGAAACCCCTGTTCACTGAACCCGACACCCCGCCGGTGTGCTTGCCCGGCGGGGTTTGCTTTTTGGCGTTCAACATCAAGGGGTGAGCGTGGACACGGTGCTTCGCCCTAGCACCAAAGAACAGACCCACCGGGCAGGTGCGCCCGATGGGTCTAGGGGGTGTCGTGGAGCGGGAAACGGGATTTGAACCCGCGACTTCGACCTTGGCAAGGTCGCACTCTACCACTGAGTTATTCCCGCCAAAAAAACGGTTGGTCATTAAACCGCATCCCGAACGGTTGTCAAGAAAATTTCGTTTCAACTCTTGCCAACAGCCGCACGGCGGCCTGGCGAACCTTGGCCGAAGGGTCGGAAAGCAGCGAACGAACGGGCTCGGCGACGGCGACAAGGTGCTCTGGAGGCAAATCCTCCAGCCTCTCCAGAACCAGCTCGCGAATCCGTTCCTGCTCGTCCTGCAGCAGCTCCAGGTAGCGGTCCACCTCGTCCGCCGTTTCGCTCACAGTGCCCATCAGCACCAGGGCGTCGAGGCGCAGGGCCGGATCCGGATGGCGCAGGTAGTCGCGGTAAACGGCCAGCACCTGCTCGCGCCGGCTGTAAAACCGCCACAAGTTAAAAAGGATGGCCCGTTGCTGGTCCACGGACCCGTGGGCCAGCCGGTCGAGGAGCAGGTCGAGAATCCGGTCATCGCGCAGGTTGGAAAGGGCGTTGACCGCCGCCTGCTGTACCTCGGCGCTGGGATCGAAAAGCTTTTCCACCAAGGCCACGGCGGCCCGGTGGTTGCCCTCCCAGCCCAGGGCGAAGGTGGCGTTGGCCCGGTGCTGGGGGTCCGGATGGTTCAACTGGGCGATGAGGGCCTCGACAACCGCCTCGGGGGCCTCGAGAAAAGACGCGGTCACCGAAAGCTGGACGGCGGCCTGATGCCGCACCTCGTCGCTCTGGTTCTCGTCGCACATCAGCTCCAGGAGCGGGCGCGCAACCTGCCGCTTGGCGAACCCGCCCAGCAGCATGATGATCTGCTGTTTCAGATCGTCGTCCGCCGATCCCTTGAGCACCTGCAGCAGCAGGGGCACGGCGCGGTCGAGATCCGAGAGAAAGGCATCGAGATCCTCTAAATAGGCCAGCGCCTTTTGGTGCAACCGCGCCTGGCTGTCGAAACGGATGACGTTGTCCTTGGTCATGGGGGTGGCCTCAAAAAAGAGACATCTGGGTCTGCCGCGGCCGCCTGGGCGCCGGGCGGGAAGGGGTTTCGTCGAACTTGAGCCCAGCGCCGATCTCGCCGATAAACGGAGACAGCCTTCCCTGGCCCGCCTGCCCCTGGGCGGCACAGAGGTAGAGGGCCTGGCTGGCGCGGGTCATTCCCACGTAAAACAGGCGCCGCTCCTCGGCAAGATCCACGGTGACCCCCGGCCGCTTGAGGGGAATCAGGCCGTCTTCGCAGCCGGCGATGAACACCACCGGGAACTCGAGCCCCTTGGCGGCATGCAGGCTCAGCAGCGTCACCCGTTCGGCCCGGGCGTCGTAGATGTCCGCATCGGCGGTCAGTGCCACCCGCGTGAGAAACTCGCCCGTGTCACGGCACGCTGGCACCAGTTGAGAGAGCGCTTCCGGCAATGGGTCGAGTATTTTCGAAAGCCTTGTTTTTCCAACAAGATAAACGATTTTTTCCGCCAGCGGCAGGGCTTTTGTCGCCTCCACGAGGGTTTGAAGGCGCTCGATGGCCGCCACCAAGCGGCGCTGGCGAGACACGCTGAGACCGTCCACCGGCAGCCGGACCGCCTGGCGCAGGCCCTGCGCCAGGCTAAGGCCCCGGCGGTAGCACCAGTGCTTGAAAATTTCCAACGCCTTGCGCCCCGGCGCCTCGGGCAGCCAGGCCAAGGACTGCTGCAGATCGATGAGCCCGGCGCGCCCGTCCACCAACCGCAGCAAGGCCATCAGGCCGGCCACGGCAGGGTCGTCGCTCACGCGCCTCCGGCTGGCAAATTGGCAAGGAATGCCGCCGGCCTGGAGCACTTGGGCGATGCGTTGGCCCCGGGCGTGGGTGCGAAAAAGGACCGCGAAGTCGGAAAAACTGTCCCGACAGGGTCCGTTCCCGGCATTCAGCACGCCGAAGTTGACGGTCTCGAAACCGCTGCCGCCCACCCGCTGTTCGATGATGCGGCCAATGGCCACCGCCTCGGCCTTTTCGCTCGGAGCCTTCACCACAGCCACCTTGGGTCCGCAACCGGCGCCCTCCAGAAGCGGGCGTTGAGGTGCAGCGGCGGCCAAGACCTCGCCGGCGGCTTCCAGGATCCTCTGGGGACACCGATAGCTTCGGGTCAGACGGATCACCTGCATGCCGGGGTCGTCGCGACGCAGCCGGTCCATCAGGGCCGGGTCGGATCCGCGGAAACCGTAGATACACTGGTCCGGGTCGCCTATGGCGAACAGGTTGGCCCCCGGCGGGGCCAGGGTGCGCACCAGGCGGTACTGGGCCGGGTTAATGTCCTGGAACTCGTCGACGAAAACATGGGTAAAGCGTGCCTTCAGCGAACTGGCCCGCGCGTCGCCGCTTTCCAGGATTTCAACCATGCGGGCGATCAGGTCGTCATAGTCGGCCCAGCCGTCGGCGGCCAGCAGCCGCTGGTAGCTTTCGTAGACGCGCTCCAAAAACCCGTCTGCCGGGTCGCCCTGAAAAACGCTGGCGTCCGCCTGTTTGCGGGCCTCGATGAAAGCGGCCGCTCGACGGGTGGACACAGGCCGTCGCCCACCATCGGAGACCTGCACGATGGCGTCCCGCACCAGGGCCAGACGACAGGCGTCGTCGGCGATGGCCGCGGGGCCGTCGCCCAGCTCGGCGAGAAACTTGGCGCAAAGGCCATGAAAGGTGCCGATCTCCGGCAGGTCAACCCCCGGACCGAGTTGGCCGACAATGCGATGGCGCAGGGCATCAGCGGCCTGGCGAGTGAAGGTCACCGCCAGGATCTGACGGGCGGGAACCTTTCGGACGGAAATCAACCTGGCGATGCGCCGGGTCAGGGTGAAAGTCTTACCTGTGCCGGGGCCGGCCACGATGACCAGGGGCCCGTCCGGCGCTTCCACCGCTAGGCGCTGGGGCTCGTTGAGCCGCGCCGGCGGATCGGGCACCGGACCGGCAAATTTCAGGCTCTCTTGGCGTTGGGGCGATGGCGCCGGCTTCGCCACGCGGGCCAAACCCGAATCCGAATCGCTGGCGGCGGTCGAAAGGGAAAAAAGGGTCTGCTGTCCCAACAGCCGGCCCCTTTCGCCTGCGGAGAAAATCTGGATTCGGCCGTAAGCGCCGTCATGGCCGGGATCGATGGTCACCCGGCCCCGTCGCATCCGGCAGACAGCCTCGGCCAGCAGGGGAATATCGGCGGCCTCGATGGCCTCCCGATCCAGTTCCATGAGGATTTTCAGTTCGCTGCCGAGACGCTCCAGCGCTTGGCGGTAGGCCTTGGCCACCTTCTTGGTCGCCGGACCGCAGCGCAACACCTCGGCCAGAATGTCGTCCAGGGGCAACAGGTGACAAAACGGGGCCGAACCCGTTGGCCCCGGCGCCCCCTCGGGCCGATCCGCCAGGTCGGTAACCCGGTGGAGCACGCCGCGGGTCAACGGCCGGTGGCACGCCGGACAGATGCCGTTGAGGCGCCGGGTTTCGTCAGGTGTAAGACACACGCCGCAGGCCCGGTGGCCGTCCAGGTGGTATTTTCCCTCCTGGGGAAAAAACTCGATGGTGCCCTGGAAGCCGCCGGCCACGCCCTGGGCCATGGCGCGACGGATGCCGAGAAAGGAGAGCTCGGTGTCAAAACGGTTGGCCTCCCGGCCCAGCTTGGCTGCCGAGTGGGCATCGGAGTTGGAAATCAACGTCAACCGATCCAGGCCGGAGACGCGCCAGTTCATCGGTGGATCGGAGGAAAGGCCGGTTTCGGCAGCGAATACGTGGCCGCTCAGGTCGCCGAAGCACTCATCCAGGCTGTCGAAGCCGGACTGGCTGCCGAGCATGGAAAACCAGGGCGTCCAGATATGGGCGGGCACCAGGTAGGCGGCGGGGTCGGTTTCCAGCACGATCTCCAGCAGATCCCGGGCATCGAGGCCCAGGATCGGGCGGCCGTCGCTGTGGATGTTGCCGATTTTCTCCAGCCGCCGGTTGAAGCGTGCGGCCTTTTCAAGGTCCGGCATGAAGACGAGGTTGTGATTCTTGCGGGTGCGGCCGTCCTTTTTATAGATGTTGCTGATCTCGGTGCCGATGACAAACCGCACCGGCCCCCGGCATCGCTCGGGCACCGACTGGTCACAGACCCGGGCCACCTCTGGCCGCAGGCGATACAGGCCCGCTTCAGCCGGTTCCAATCGGTTCTCCAACTCGTCGAACCAGGCCGGATGGGTGGCATCTCCGGTGGCCAGCACCTGAATTCCCTTGAGTTGGGCGCCGATATAGAGGCTCTCGAGGTTCAGGTCGCGGGAGGTGGCTCGCGAGTGACGGGAATGAACATGAAGATCAGCTATAAATTTCATTACCTATTGGATTAAGACAGATACAGTTTTAACCCAGGGCCGGATCGTTTGAACCGCTTCCGTTGCCCCGGGCAGGGGCAAAACCACCTTGGTTATACCGCTAAACCCCGATGGGAGCAACGAAAGGGGAAAGTTTCTAATTTTCCTTGAGATTTTAGACAATAAGAAGTATATAAAGATTCTTTTGGGGTTTCAAATACCTGGATGCCGCGACGGAGGTTCGCCGCGGAGAAAGCTTTTTGACCAATGGGATTTTTTAGTTCGAGTGCGGCCATCAGCCGCTACCGGGTCGAGGGACAAACCGACGGGTCCCTGCTGGAAACGGTGCGCGAGGGGCTCAAGCGCTATGCCATCCGCGATATCGACCAGCAGGCCGAGGAACGCGCCATCGGTTGGACCTGCGTGGATCGCCCTTACGCGCCGTCGTTCGAGGATGGCAATTTTGCTATTGCCGATTTTTTCCTCTTCGCCCTGCGCATCGATAAGAAAACGATTCCTGCCAAGGTGATCCAGAAGCACTTGGCCGAGGCCTCGGTCAAGCGCAAGGCGGAAACAGGCCGTGACTTCTTGTCGCGCAGTGAAAAAAAAATGCTCAAGGAGCATGTACTCAACGTGCTGGCGTTGAGAATTCCTGCTGCGCCAAGTGTTCATGACATTCTTTGGGCTTACCCGGAAAACGAGCTGTGGCTTTTTTCCACCCAGAAGGCGGTGGGCGAAGCTTTGGAATCCCTCTTTGCCAAGTCCTTCAACCTCTCCCTGGTGCGTCTTTTCCCCTACACTATGGCCGCGTTTCACCCCGGGCTCACCGATGCCCGGCGCGATTTGCTCAACAAGCTGACGCCCAGTTCGTTTGCCAAGCGAGACGGATCATGATGGATATCGCCTACGCGCTAAAGCGCTTCGATTTCTTGGGAAAAGAGTTTCTCACCTGGCTCTGGTACGCCGTGGAGAATCAACCGGACACCTTGCGGCGCATCGATCCCGAGATGGCAGCCCTGGAGATCGGCAATCGTCTCGTGCTGCACAACAAGAACCAGCAGAGCACCGAGACGGTGACCATCCGCGGCGACTCCGCCGGCATGGAAGAAGGCATATTGGCCCTGCGCAAGGGCGCCCTGGTGGCCGAGATGAGCCTGATCTACCGCTCCGGGAACGAGAGCTGGCACTTCAGCATCAAGGGAGAAACCCTGGATCCTTCCTCGGTAAAGACGCCCAAGACCGGACGGGTGGAAACCAGCGAAGACATCGAGGGAGCCGCCATCGAAAAATATCATCTCTACCGCCGAGTGACGGACCTGGTGCAGTCCCTGTTTAGCCACTTCCTCGAGCAGCGCCTGGATCCCCGGTGGCAGTCGGCGGTGCTGCCGGCTATCCAGGTCTGGATCAGCACCAAAGAGGGCTGAACCCCGCCTATGTCGAAAACCGGTGCAAAGCTTGTTGATAACCCACCCGTTTATCAACAAAAAGAAACCGCACGGACGATAACTGTGGATCGAATAAGCGGAACGCTAACAATTTTTTAACAGTCTGGATATGTAATTTTTTCTTAAAAATCAGATAACTATAAAGTTATTAACGATATGCACAGCCTTTCCTAACTATTTTTATTATTTGATTTAGAAAAGGAAGAAAGGGGTGCCGTCATGCGTGTGAGCATCAAAAAGAACCTGTTTCTCGACATCCTCGGCAAGATCCAGGGCATCACCGGACGCCGAAGCAACCTGGCCATCACCACCAACGTCATCCTAACCGCCGAAAACGACGGGCTAAACCTGGCGGCCACCGACCTTGAAACCGGTTTTAGCGGAGTCTACCCGGCAACGGTGGTCCAGGAGGGCAAAATCGCCCTGAATTCAAGAAAACTCTTTGAAATTGTAAGAGATTTTCCAAGCGACGAGATTGACTTCAACCAGATCGAAAACAACTGGATCGAGATACGCGACGAAAAAGTGGAATTTCACCTGGTGGGAATGAACCCGGACGATTTTCCCGAGATTCCGCGTTTCGACGATGTGGTTTTCTTCGAAGTGGACGCCAAGGCCTTGGGCCGCATGATCGAGCGCATGGTGATGATCACCGCCAGCGACGACAAGCGGGCCCACATCCTGGGCGTTTGGGTGGAAAAGCAGATCAACGACCAGGGAAAGCAGCTGCTGCGCATGGTCACCACCGACGGCAGCCGTCTCTCCAAAGTGGACTACGCCGGTGAGGGGAACTTAGATATCGGCCTGGAGGAGGGCGTTCTGGTTCCCAAGAAGGGGCTGGCGGAGGCCGGAAAGTTTCTCGATACGGTGGGAACGGTCAGTGTCGGCTTCAAGAACAATCACTTCATCCTCAAGCGGGATAGCGAGACCATCGTGATCCGGCTGCTGGAAGGTGATTTTCCAAAGTACGGAGACATTTTGGACAGCATCGTCGGGGTACCCATCGTGCTCGACCGCCAGGCGTTTCTGATGATGCTCAAGCGCATGTCTATTCTGGCCACCGAGACCTACCGGGCCGTGGTTTTCCATTTCACCGAGGATCACCTCATGATCCGTTCCACCAACCCGGACCTGGGAGAAGCCAAGGAGGACATGGAGATCGTCTATGCCGGCGATCCCATCGAAGTGGCCTTCAATCCGCGTTTTTTCATTGAGGCGCTTAACGCCATTAATGAAGAGAACATCGTCATGACCATGGTCGACCACGAGAAACCTTGCCTGATCAACGGGGAGAACGACCAGAGTTTCCTCAGCGTGATCATGCCCATGAGAATATGAATCCGATGGAAAAAAAACATATGGAATCGATTTACGATGCCGACAGCATCAACGTTCTCGAAGGTCTGGAGCCGGTAAGGCTGCGGCCCTCGATGTATATTGGCAATGTGGATGTCAGCGGGCTGCACCATCTGGTCTACGAAGTGGTGGACAACAGCATCGATGAGGCAATGGCCGGCTACTGCGACCGCATCGTGGTGACGGTGCATGCCGACAACAGTGTCAGTGTCGAAGACAACGGCCGGGGCATTCCGGTGGACATCCACAAGACCGAGAAGGTCCCGGCGCTGGAAGTGGTGCTGACCAAGCTTCACGCTGGCGGTAAGTTTGACAACCACACCTACAAGGTTTCCGGGGGGTTGCACGGGGTTGGGGTGTCAGTGGTCAACGCCCTGAGCACCTTTCTGGAAGTGGAGGTTTACACCAAGGGGCAGACCTACCACCAGACCTTCGAAAAAGGGGTCAAGAAAACCGAGTTGCACATAACCGGGCCGACCCAGAAGCGCGGCACGCGGATCCGTTTTATTCCGGATACCGAGATTTTCACCACCGACCATTTTAGCTTCGATATTCTCAGCCGGCGACTGCGCGAGTTGGCCTTCCTGAATAAGGGGATTGAAATAAGCCTGATCGACGAGCGCGTCGACGTGCGCGAAACCTATCGCTACGACGGAGGGTTGCGGGAATTCGTGGAGTATCTGAACCGCCGCACCGTTCCGTTGCACGACCCCATCGTGATAGAAGATCAGCGTGGCGACGTACAGATCGAAATCGCCATCCAGTACAACGATTCGTACAACGAGAAGTTGATGTCTTTTGCCAATAACATCAACACGGTGGAAGGCGGTTTTCACCTCATCGGCTTCAAGGCCGGCCTGACGCGTAGCATCAACCAATACGCCAGCGGCGCCAACCTGCCTAAGAACATGCAAGCCAAGATCAGCGGCGATGATATCCGGGAAGGGTTGACGGCTATCATCAGCGTTCGGCTCAAGTCGCCCCAGTTCGAGGGGCAGACCAAGACCAAGCTGGGCAACAGCGAGATCAAGGGGCTGGTGGAGTCGATGCTCTTTGAAAAGCTGGGCAGTTTCCTGGAAGAAAATCCGACCACGGCCAAGAAGATCATGGCCAAGGCGGTGGACGCCGCCCGGGCCCGGGACGCGGCGCGCAGGGCGCGTGACATCGCCCGCAAGCAGGGGGCCTTGAGTGATTCCACCCTGCCGGGAAAACTGGCCGACTGCCAGAGCAACGACCCTTCCGAGCGTGAGCTCTTTCTCGTGGAGGGAGATTCGGCCGGTGGCAGTGCCAAGCAGGCCCGCGACCGGCGCTTCCAGGCTATTTTGCCTTTACGCGGAAAAATTTTAAACGTGGAAAAGGCGCGTTTTGACAAGATCCTGCGTAGCGAGGAGATCAAGAACATCATCACCGCCCTGGGTACCGGGGTGGGCACCGAAGAGTACAATATCGACAACATTCGCTACAAGAAGATCGTGATCATGACCGACGCCGATGTGGACGGCAGCCACATTCGCACCCTGTTGCTGACCTTCTTTTTTCGCCAGATGCCCGAGGTGGTGGAGCGCGGCTACCTTTACATCGCCCAGCCGCCCTTGTTCAAGGTGGGCCAGGGCAAAAGGGTTGCCTACCACAAGGACGAGCGGGAATTGAACGATTTCATCCTTAAGCGGGTGACGGAGAACCGCAGGCTGCTGATCGGGCCCCAAACTGAGGTGCTCGACGGGCATCGGCTTTACCTGTTTGCCGCCGAGCTGAGCGAGTACTTGGCGGTGCTCGGCCAGCTCGAGGCCCGCGGTGTCGAGGATCGCCTGGCTGAAATGCTTGCCAAGTTCGGCATCGACGGCAAAAATTTCCTGCTGAGCTTCGATCGGATGCGGGAGCTTTGCGACGCCCTCAACCGTGCCGGCTTCAAGTGCGATGAGCTGGCCTGGAACGAGGAGCGCGGCATTCATGAAATGACCGTCCTGCCGCGGCCGGGCAGCGGCAAGGAAGGCATGCGGCCTCTCAAGGTTGGCAGGGGGTTTGTTTTTTCAAAGCATTTTCAACAATTGCTGGTTCTCGGCAAAAACCTCTATCCGCATGACACCCCACCGTTTGTTCTGGAAACCGTCGACAAGGACCAGGCACCGGTGGTGTTTAACAGCAAGGCGGACCTGTTGGCCCACCTGGTGGAAGAGGGACGCAAGGGGCTGGGGGTGCAGCGCTACAAGGGTCTCGGCGAAATGAACCCCGACCAGCTCTGGGAAACCACCATGAACCCGGAGAGCCGTACTTTGCTCCAGGTGAGAGTGGAGGACGCCCACGAGGCAGACGAGATTTTTACCATCTTGATGGGCGAGGATGTGGAACCGCGGCGTGATTTCATCTATGCCAATGCGCTGGAGGTGTCCACCCTGGATATTTGATGGTTTCGAAACGTTTTAGGAAAGCCTTTTCATGCCAAACCAACTCTCGCTGCATCGGCTGGAGGCCCGGGATCTGCCGGACCTATGGTTTCAGGCCGTCTACGATATTCTCGACCACGGCCGGCGCTTCGTCATCGACCGGGGCTCCTACGCCGGCCAGACGCGCCTGGAGTACGACTATTTCACCGGCCGGGTGAAATTTCCCGGCACCCGGCCCCTTTTGCCGGATATCCCGCCCGCCTGCGGCATCCCCAACCCGGTGGAAGAGGCCTACATCTATGGCGGGCCTGGTTACGAGCGGTCCTACATTGAGTACTTGATGACCGGAGAAAAGGCGCCGGGAGAATCCTACACCTATGGCGAGCGGCTGACAAAGGCCCCGCTAAACGGAGAAAAACTCGCTTGGTGGAACGACGGTCAGCGCGAGATCGTTGATATCCGCGATGTGGATGGGCGCATCGTCTTCGAGGAAAACGGTCGGCTTTATCTCAACCAGATCGAGTGGGTCATCGATACTTACAAGCGATTCGGCGGCCGCAACAACCAGATGGTGCTCCAGGTGGCCCATCCCAGCGACCTGGTGTTGGTGGATCCGCCCTGCCTTCGTCACATCGACACCCGCATCCAGGACAACGCCCTGCACTTTTTCGTCTATTTCCGCTCTTGGGACTTGTGGGGGGGGATGCCTGCCAACTTAGCGGGGATTCAGAACCTGAAGGAATACATGGCCGACCAGATCGGGGTGGCTGACGGGGAAATGGTCGTGGAGAGCAAGGGGTTGCACCTGTACGGGTACGCCGAAAACTTGGCCAGGCTGCGTTGTCTGCGGGAGTGAGTTTTGTTGAAATGCCGGCCGGGATGAAGACGGTGGAAGAATCCCGGATATGTCAGGCCTTCTTCCGGCGTTTCTCACCCTGAACAGGAATCCGTGTTCAGCGGCTCGAATAATAAAGGCAGGCGTCGCGAGGGGGGCGACTCCTGCCTTTTTACGGGTGGAACATCTTTTTGGTGCCGTTTTTACACGAGATGCACGTGCACCCAAGACGTTCCGATCATGTCACCCCAAACCTCTTTTTTCAAGTTTAACCCTTGGCGTCCAGCGGTGACCGGTACGAGCTCCCGCGGCACGGCCGGTGGTTAATTTTTGGTGTTTGCGGTTGGGTGACGATGATTGTTTTAACCATATCCAGCCGCAGCGCCGGTGTCAAGGGGCAGGTGGTATGGGGGCCTCAGAAGGCGATATTCCCCGGCGTGCGAGGAAAGGGGATCACATCGCGGATGTTGGCCACCCCGGTGAGCATCATCAGCAGTCGTTCGAATCCCATGCCGAAGCCGCTGTGGATCACCGAGCCGTAGCGGCGTGAATCCAGGTACCATTCATAGGCCGACGGGTCGATGTTACACTCCTGCATCCGCGCTTCGAGCACATCGAGACGCTCCTCGCGTTGGCTGCCGCCGATGATCTCGCCGATCACCGGCACCAGCACGTCCATGGCGGCCACCGTTTGTCCGTCATTGTTGACGCGCATGTAAAACGGCTTGATTTGCTTGGGATAATCGTAGACGATCACCGGGGCCTTGAAATGCACCTCGGTGAGGTAGCGTTCGTGCTCGGTCTGCAAGTCGCTGCCATATTCCACCGGAAAACTAAAACGTTGGCCCGATCGTTGCAGAATCGTCACCGCTTCGACGTAAGGGATCCGAACAAAGGGCTTTTCGATGGTCCCCGCCAGAGTGGATTTCAACCCCGGGTCCACGAAACGGGAAAAAAGCTCCAGGTCTGCGGCGCATTCCTCCATCACGAAGCGGGACATTTCCTTGATCAGGGCTTCGCCGAGGTCCATGTTGCCCGACAGGTCGCAGAAGGCCATCTCAGGCTCCACCATCCAGAACTCGGCTGCGTGGCGGCGGGTGTTGGAATTTTCCGCCCGGAAGGTGGGTCCGAAGGTGTATACGTCCCCCAGGGCCAAGGCCAGCATCTCGGCGGCGAGCTGCCCGGACACCGTCAGGTTGGCCCGGGCGCCGAAAAAATCCTTCGAAAAAGGATCGCTTCCGCCATTATCGCCGGGCGGCAGAGTGGTGACGCGAAACAGTTCTCCGGCGCCCTCGCAGTCCGAAGCTGTAATGATGGGAGAATGGAGCCAGCGAAAGCCGCGCTGGCGAAAAAAGCGATGAATGGCCCAGGCGGTGTCGGCGCGGATGCGAAACAGGGCCCCGTACTTGTTGGTGCGCGGCCGCAGGTGGGCGATGGAGCGCAGGTATTCGTCGCTGTGGCGCTTTTTCTGCAACGGATACGTCTCCGGGGCCACGCTGAGAATGTCAACCGCCGAGGCCGTCACTTCCCAGCGCTGTCCCTTGCCGCCGGAAGCCACCAGGTCGCCGGCAACCGCCAGGGCCGAACCGGTGGTCAGCTTGCGCAGCTCCTCGTAGTTGGGCAGGGTGTCGTTGGCCACCACCTGAAGGTTGGCCAGGCAGGAGCCGTCGTTGACTTCGAGGAATGAAAACGTCTTACTGTCGCGCCGGGTGCGGAGCCAACCGTTGACCAGCACCTGGCGACGCGGGGTATCGCTGCCAAGCAAGTCGATGATCTTGGTGCGTTGCATCTGCCGTCTCTTTCTGTGTCTGGTTTTAAAAACGCCGCTTGAAAGACCTCCCGAACCGTTACCGGCGATTGAGGCGCACCATAGCATCGGAAGGGAGGACCTTCAAGACGCATCGATTAAGACAGTGCGGCCAAAAATATTGACAGTTTTTTTTCTCGGACATATGAACCTTTGTTCACGAAATTGGCTTCAATTTTTTCAGGGGGAGACCATGAGGGTCAAAAAACGAGTATGGCTGCTGGCCGCCGCGGTCTGGATCGGCTTGGCCGGTACAGCAGCGGCCGATGACAACCAGCGGCTCACCATCGATCAGGCCGTGGAGATGGCCAAGGCCAACAATGCCCTGATCCGCGAGGCGACGGCCCGCAGCCGGGCGGCCGTGGAAGCCTACCGCGCCACCCGGGCGGACCTGTTTCCCAAGGCGTCGGCGGCTTACGGCTACGCCCATCTCAAAGAGACGCCGTTTATGTATTTTACGCGCACAACGGTTGGTCCGGATTCCCGCGTAGCGCCGTTTTATGTGGTTACCGGCAGCGAACGTGTCGAGGCGCCCACCGGGTCGCGGGACAACTTTCGCTGGGAAGCGAGCTTGACGCAGCCGCTGTTCACCGGCTTCGCCCTCACCACCCGGGTACGAATGGCAGAGCTGGGCATTGACATCGCCGCCCTGCAGGAGGAACAGGCGGTGGCGGATGTGGTCAAGCAAGCCAAACTGGCTTTTTTTGACGTGCTGATGGCCCGCAAGATGCTCGCCACCGCCCGGGAAGCCGAAGCCACCCTGGCCGCCCATGCCGCCGACGCACGGCAGTTCTACGGGCAGGGGCTCATCGCTTACAACGATCTGCTCCAGAGCGAGGTGGCTCTGGCGGACGCCGTCCAGCAACGGACCCGTGCCGAAGCCGCCGTCGAGATGGCCTGCGCGGCTTTCAACACCGTCATCGGCAGGCAATTGCAAACGCCGGTGACGCTGGTGGAGAAGGTTGCCCTGCCGTCGGCGCCCCCACCCCTGGATCGCCTCATCAACCGGGCGGAAAACCTTCGGCCGGAGCTGCAAAGGCTCGATCTCTCCCTGGCCCAACTGGAGGCGGCGGCCCGCCTGGCGGCCAGTCGCTACTATCCCACCGTGGCCCTGGTGGGCCGCTACGAGCAGGAGGGAGACGATTGGCGGGCCAGCGAAAATGATTTTCGCAACAGCTACAACACCACGGTGGCCCTCCAGGCCGAATGGACCTTCTTCGAGTGGGGCAAGACCCGGGCCGAGGTGGCCAAGCAGCGGCGCGACTACGAAGCCCTGGCCGCCAAGGCCGACGGGGTGCGCGACAGCATCCGCCTGGAAGTCAAGGACGCCGCGGTAAAACTCTCGGTGGCCCTGGTCAACATTGAAACGGCGCGAACCGCCCTGGAGCAGGCCGAAGAGAACCTGCGCATCACCCGCCTGCGTTACCGGCAACAGATGGCTACTACCACCGAGGTCCTCGATGCCACGCTGGCCAGAAGCCAGGCGCATACCAATTATCACGCCGCTCGCTACGCCGCCCTGAAGGCCGAGGCCGAACTTGAGCGTGCCGTGGGCGCCACCGGCGCAATATCTTGAAAGGAAGGGTTATGAGCGGCAACGATAGCGCCAACGCCCGCCCAAAGCGCACCGGAATGGCTATCGCCGCATTGGCGGTGGTTGGATTTCTCGCCTTTGCCGGCTTCAACCTCTGCCGGTTCAGGGACCGGACGCAAGAGCGGGCCGAAGTCGAAAAGATTCGGCCGGTGCGGGTATCGCCGGCCCGGCAGATGGAGATGGCCCAACGGCTCGAGCTCACCGGAGAGGTGCGGCCCTGGAGCGAAGTGCTGGTATTTCCCAAGGTCCCCGGTCAGCGCATCGAAGCGGTTGCCGTGCAGACGGGAGACGTCGTGACGGCGGGGCAGACGTTGGTGCAACTGGACGAGGCCACCGTGCGCGCCCGACTCAGGGGGGCGCGTTCGGCCCTGGCGGCCGCCGAAGCCAACATCAAACGCATCGACGCCAACTTGGCGGTGCTGCAAAAGGATCGCGAGCGCTTCGAGGCCCTGTACCAGGAGAAGGCCGTGGCCCGGCGGCAACGGGATCATATCGTGGCAGAAACCGAGGCCGCCGAGGCGGCCCGCAGCACGGCCCGGTTCCAGGCCGAACAGGCCCGGGCGGTGGTCGAGCAGCTGTCGTTGGCCTTGGCTGATCACCGCATCGAAGCGCCCATGGATGCCGTGGTGACGGGGCGGTTTTTCGATCCCGGAAACCTCTCCAGCACTGCCCACCCCCTGCTGAAGCTGGCCGACATTTCCCGGGTCAAGGTGACGGCTTTCGTTACCGAGGCCCAGCTGCCGGACATTCACCCCGGTCTCCCCGCTACGGTGCGAATCGACGCTCACCCGACGCTTCGTTTCGAAGGGACCGTATCACTGGTGAACGCGGCCCTGAGCCCTGCCACCCGCTCGGCCGACATCGAAGTACATTTGGACAACCCCGATGGTTTGCTTCAGCCCGGCATGTATGCCCGGGTCAATCTCGATCTTGGCTCCCGGCAAGTGATCGCGGTGGAGCGTGATGCCATCCTGCGCCTGCCGGGCACCGGCAGCGACTACGTTTTTGTCGTGGCGGACGGCAGGGCGGTACAGGTCAACGTGGAGACCTGGATGCGCCAGGACCGCTTCGTGGCCGTGCGGGGCCTGGAGCCCGGCGTGCCGGTGGTGGTGGAGGGCCAGGGGAGCCTGAGACATGGAGAGCGGGTCCGTATCGTCGTCGACGAAGCAGAGAGCACGGAGGGGCCAACGGAATGAACCTGCCCGAATTTTCCGTACGCCAACCGGTGGCCACCGCCATGTTGTTTCTTGCGCTGGGCGTGCTGGGGATTTTTTCCGCCCTGCGCCTTTCCACGGACATGTACCCGGAAATCGAGCCGCCGGTGATCTCGATCCTGACCGCCTGGCCCGGGGCCAGTGCCTCGGACGTGGAAACCGAGGTTACCGAAGTCATTGAAGATTCGGTCAACTCGGTGAACAATCTCGACACCCTGACGTCCAAGAGCATGGACAACCTGTCCCTGATCAGCTGCAAGTTCGACTGGGGCACCGACCTGGACGTGGCGGGCAAGGACGTGCGCGACAAGCTCGAGTTCTCCCGCCGCTACCTGCCCGATGACGCCGAAACGCCGGTGCTGTTCAAGTTTTCCAGCGCCATGGCGCCGGTGCTGTTTCTCACCGTGTCCGGCGAGCGCAGTTGGCCGCGGCTGTTTCACATTGTCGACAAGCAGATCGCCGACGAACTCAAGCGCGTGCCGGGCGTGGGCGCCGTGGTGCTCAACGGGGGGCTGCGCCGGCGTATTAACATCGATTTCGACATGCAGAAGGTGGAGGGTTTCCACCTGTCGCTGCCCCAGATCAACCGGGTGCTGGAGGCCGAGAACATGAACGTTCCTGCCGGCCATATCCACACCCGTCACCAGAAGTACTTCGTCCGGGTGCCGGCACGCTTTCAGTCCGTCGAGGAGATCCGCCGGACCGTGGTCGGTTACCACGAAGGACGGCCGGTGCACCTGGGCGACGTGGCCCGCGTCGAAGACGGCTACAAGCCGATGGACGAGCGGGTTCACAGCAACGGCAGGCCCTCGATTCTGTTGATGCTGCAGAAGCAAACCGGCAAGAACACGGTGGACGTGATCAAGGCGGTCAAGGCGCGCCTGGCCGAGATCACACCGCTTCTACCCGCCGATGTTACCGTGCGCATTCCCATCGACACCTCACAGGACATCATTGATTCGGTCTCCAACCTGCGCGTCACCCTGCTGTGGGGGATCTTTTTCATCGTGACGGTCACCGGGGTGTTTCTGCGCCGGCTGCGCACCACCTTCATCATCGTGCTCATCATTCCCTGCTCGCTGGTCATCGCCTTCATCTTCCTCAATCTGTTCGGCTACACCATCAACGTGGTCTCGCTCATGGCCCTGGCCATCGCCTCGGGGATGGTGGTGGACAACGCCGTGGTGGTGCTGGAAAATATCATCCGGCACGTGGAAAAAGGAGCGCGGGTGGGCGCGGCGGCCAGGCACGGCGCCGGCGAAATGGCCCTGGCCATCACCGCCTCCACCATGACCACGGTGGTGGTTTTCGTGCCGCTGATGTTCCTCAGCGGCCTGGCGGGGATCCTGTTCAAGCAGCTCGGTTTCGTGGTGGTGATCACCTTGCTGGCCTCGCTGGTTACCGCCCTGATGCTCACGCCCATGCTCGCCAGCCGCTGGGTGCGCGCCACGCCGAAAGCCCTGAAAGAGCGAAAGGGGCTGATAGGGCGGCTCTACGCCCGCAGCGAGGCCGGCTTCGAGATCCTGGAGCGGGCCTACGGCCGCCTGCTCGCCTGGGCCCTGGGCCATACGCGCACCGTGTTGGTGCTCGCCGTGGCCATCTTCATCTCCGGGCTTTCCCTGGTGCCGTTTATTTCCACCTCCTTTTTTCCACGGGTGGACACCGGCGAGGTGTCGGTCTCCTTTCGTCTTGACGAGGGGAGGCGCATAGAGGAGACCGAGCGTGTCGCCATGCAGATGCTGGCCATCATGCCGCGCATCGTGCCGCGGGATTGGATCCTGTTCACCTATGCCAAGACCGGCGAGGATGAAAAGGGCTACCAGGTGGCCCTGGGCTTCGATCAGGGGCCCAACGTCGGCGAGGTGCGCTTCAAGCTGGTGGATCGCGACCAGCGGGATCTCACCGTCGAAGCGGTGGCTCAGCGGTTGCGCGCCGAGGTGGAAAAAATTCCCGGGGTAGCCAAGTTCCGGGTGAGCACCGAGAGCGGACTGGACAGCGCCATCATGGGCGGGCGCAAGCCGATTTCCCTGGAGGTCCTGGGCTACGACCTGGCGCAAAGCGAGGCCTTCGCCCGAGCGCTGCTCCGGGAAACCAGGGGCATTGCCGGCCTGGTGGACGCGACCCTCTCGCTGAAGGATCCGCGGCCGGAGGTGTGGGTTCAGATCGATCGCACCAAGGCCGCCAGCCTCGGGCTGAACGTGGCCACGATTGCCGGCACCCTGCGCAACTATTTCTACGGGGTCGAGGCCACCGAGTACAAGGACGCCGGCGATCGTTTCGACATTTTCACCCGCTTTCGCCAGGTTGACCGCGACCGGTTGAGCAACCTGCCCGAGGTGCCGATCCTCACCCCGGACGGCCGCCAGGTGCGGCTGCAGGCCGTGGCGCGCATCGTCGAGGGGCGCGGTCCCATCGAGATCGAGCGCAAGAACCGCCAGCGCATCATCCGGGTGGAGGCCGAAACCGCCGGCCGCAGCCTGGGGGCGGTGAGCGCCGACCTGCGCCGGGTCGTCGGTGCCATGGAGATCCCGGCGGGGATCCGGGTTCATTTCGGCGGGGACATGGAGGAGCAAGAAGAGGCCTTCGCCGACCTGACGCTCTTGCTGATCCTGGGCATCATGTTGGTGTACATGGTGATGGCATCGCTTTTCGGCAACCTGCGCGATCCGCTGATCGTCATGTTTTCCGTGCCCTTTGCCTTTACCGGCGTGCTCTACGCCTTCTACCTCACCGGCACCAGCCTGGGCATGGTTCCCTTCATGGGGGTGATCATGCTCATGGGCATCGTGGTCAACAACGCCATCGTGCTGCTGGATTACACCCACCTGCTGCAAAAGCGGGGGCGCCCCCTGCGGGCGGCGGTGGTGGAGGCGGGAAGCCACCGCCTGCGGCCGGTGCTGATGACCACCTTGACGACCCTTTTCGCCATGGTGCCCATGGCCGTCTCGGACACGGTGGGCGCCGAGGCCTGGAACCCGCTGGGGGTGACCATGCTGGGCGGCTTGTCGGTGTCGATGCTCGTCAGCCTGGTGCTGGTGCCGACGGCCTACTACCTTTTCGAGCGGCGCAGGGAAAAAAGGAGCGGCCGATGAAAATGCTGATGGTGGCCTACGACGCCGCCTGCGACGACGAGGTGCTGGAAATTTTGGCCGAATGCGACGCCCCGGGATTCACCCGCTGGAAGCGGGTGTCGGGAAGGGGCCGCCGCTCGGATCCCCGCATGGACGACAGCGTCTGGCCCGGGTACAACAACGTGCTGTTAGCCGCGGTGGAAGACGGCCCGCAGCTGGAGGATGTCAGGGAGGCCCTCTCCCGTCTGCACCAGCGCCTGGGGGGCAAGGGGCTCAAGGTCTTCTCCTGGCCGGCGGAGACGCTGATTTGAGCGTCGTCGGGGCGGATGGCCGGCCCCGGCTCAGTAAAGCTCCACGGTGATGTAGTAGCCCTGGCGCCCGCGTTGCACCAGGAGGACCACGGCGCTCTGGAGCCGCTGCTTCACCAGGGCCTTTTCAAAATCCTGGCGATTCCTCACCGGTTTGTCGCCCACCTGGCGGATCACGTCTCCGGGCTTGATCCCGGTCTGGGCCAGGAACGTGTCCGGGGCCAGCGAGGTGATGACCACCCCGCTGGAAACGGCCAGGCGGTAGCGCCGCCTCAGCTCCGGCGTGATGTCGGCAACGGTGATGCCGAGCAGCGCCTCGGCCAGCCGGGCGGCTTTTTCCGGCGGGTAGACCGAGGTGCGCACTGTCTTTTTTAGCACACGCCCTTCGCGCCACACCTCGACGTCCAGCGGCTGGCGGGGGGCGGTGGCCGCCGCCGCACGACCATAGGCCTCGGTGTCGGCGATGCGGTTTCCGTTCAGGGAGCGGATCACGTCGCCGGAGACGATCCCCGCCTTTTCAGCCGGACTGTCCTTTTCCACCGTCCGCACCAGGACCCCCTCGCTGTCCGGCAGGCCGAGGTAGGCGGCCAGGCGCTCGTCCAGATCCTGGACCCGCAGGCCGATCCAGGCCTGGATCACTTCCCCGAAGTTGATGAGGTCGTTGATGATCCGCTGGGCCCTGTCGATGGGAATGGCGAAGCCGATCCCCTGGGCCTTGGCGTAAATGGCGGTGTTGATGCCGATGAGTTCCCCGTTGATGTTGAGCAGCGGTCCACCGCTGTTGCCCGGATTGATGGAGGCGTCGATCTGAATGAAGTCGTAGTATTCGCGGTCGTCGGCGCGAAAACTGCGGTTCACCGCGCTGATCACCCCGGTGGTCACGGTGTGGGAAAAGCCGAAGGGGTTGCCGATGGCGATCACCGTTTCGCCGATCATCAAGTCGTCGCAGCGGCCCATGGCCACCGCCGGCAGAGGTTCGTCAGCCTCGATGCGCAGCACGGCCAAGTCGCTGTCGGGGTCCGAGCCCACCAGCTGGGCCTCGAACTGCCGCTCGTCCATGAGGGTCACGGTGATGGTGCCGGCCCGGGCCACTACGTGGGCGTTGGTGAGGATGAAGCCACGCTCGCCGTCGATGATGACACCGGAGCCGAGACTGGTGCTGCGGTAGCGGCGCTCCCAGCCCGGGTCGAAAAAATCCCGGAAAAACCATTCGAGGTGAGGGGGCGCCATGCCTGAAAAAGGATGCTGGGCCTGGCGCACCTGGATCTGGCTGCTGATGTTGACCACCGCGGGGCTCACCGCCCGGACCGCTTTGACAACAGGGGTTTCGCGGTTATAATGTTCGGCGTTGGCCTGCGGCGCAAAGATGGTGAAAACAGCCACCCAAAAGGCGAGCCCAAAGTGCCGGCAGGCCTTGTTGCTTCCAAAACGACCGGTCATTGATTCCTCCTCGGGCGGGTTGACCAACTCCGTGCGTAGCCGAGTGGTCGGTGCCGAATTCCGGATAAATGAGAGGGTCCCTACCATGACCCCCGATCTGCTTCAAGGCGTCCTTGAAAGCGTCGAGCA
This sequence comes from Desulfobacteraceae bacterium, assembly GCA_011042305.1. Taxonomy (GTDB): domain Bacteria; phylum Desulfobacterota; class Desulfobacteria; order Desulfobacterales; family UBA2174; genus UBA2174. The sequence goes on along the minus strand of DQXI01000012.1, from coordinate 58,002 downwards.
GCCCAGCCGCTACCTCGGCGGCGAGACGAACAGCGTGCGCAAGGATCCGGCGCGTGTCCGCCTGAACGTGGCCCTGGCTTTCCCGGATCTCTACGAGATCGGCATGTCCCATTTCGGCATGCAGATCCTCTACGAAGTGCTCAACCGGGACCCGCGCATCGGCGCCGAGCGGGTTTTCGCCCCGGCGCCGGACATGGACCGCGCCTTGGCCGCCCGGGGCCTGCCCCTGGTCAGCCTGGAAAACCGCCGCCCCCTGGCAGACTTCGACATCGTCGGCTTTTCCCTGCTCTACGAACTCAACTATACCAACGTGCTGGCCATGTTGGAAAGAGCCGGCATCCCCCCGCGGGCCGCGGCACGCGACCAGCGGCAGCCGTTGGTCATCGCCGGCGGGCCGTGCACCTGCAACCCCGAGCCGCTGGCACCGTTTTTCGACGCCATGGTCATCGGCGACGGGGAGGAAGTGGTGCTTGCCATGGCCGAAGCCTGGCTGGCCTGGAATCGGCGCCACCGCCGCGACCTGCTGGAGGCCTGGGCCCGGATCGGAGGCGTGTATGTTCCCTCCTTTTACCGGGCCCACTACGACGAACAGGGATTTCAGCACCTGGCGCCTGTCGCCGGCGCCCCCATGGCGGTGCGCCGGGCCGTGGTGACCGACCTGGACCGGGCGACGTTTCCCGAACGGCCGGTGGTGCCCTTCGGCCGTCCGGTGCACGACCGGCTGCGCCTGGAGATTGCCCGGGGCTGCACCCGCGGCTGCCGCTTCTGCCAAGCCGGGATGCTGTATCGTCCGGTTCGCGAGCGTTCGCCGGCCCGGCTGATGGAGATGGTGCGCCGGGGATTGGCCACCACCGGCTACGAGGACGTGTCACTGCTTTCGCTGAGCACGGGCGACTACAGCGGCATCAACGGTCTGACCGCCGCCCTGATGGCCGAGTGCGTCCCGCGGCATGTCGCCGTCTCGCTGCCCTCCCTGAGGATCGGCAGTCTCAGCCCGACACTGATGGAACAGATCCGGCGGGTGCGCAAGACCGGGTTCACCTTCGCGGTGGAGGCTGGCAGTCAGCGGCTGCGGGGCGTGATCAACAAGAACATCACCGAGGCGGAGGTCTTCCAGACCCTCCAGGACGCTTTCGACCTTGGCTGGCAGACCGTCAAGCTCTACTTCATGATCGGCCTGCCCACCGAGACCGAGGCGGACATCGAGGCCATCGTGTCCCTGGTGGGGCGCTTGCGCAAGCTAAGGCCGCCGGGAAAACGCCGCGGCCAGCTCAACGTCAGCGTGGCCACCTTCATCCCCAAGGCCCACACCCCGTTCCAGTGGGCCGGACAGGAGCGGCTGGAGGCCGCCCAGGCCAAGATCAGCCGGTTGCGACGCCAGTTGACGCGCCCCGGCATCCAGTTCAAGTGGCAAAACCCACAGGTCAGCCTGATGGAGGGGCTCTGGGCCCGCGGCGACCGGCGGCTGGCCCCCCTGCTGGAGGAGGCCTACCGACGCGGATGCCGGCTGGACGGGTGGAGCCAGCACTTTCGCTTCGACCGTTGGCAAGAGGCCATCGCCGCCTGCCGCATCGACCTGGAATTTTTCACCATGCGTCCCCGCGGCCTCGACGAGCCGCTGCCTTGGGACCATGTATCCGTCGGCGTGGACAAGGACTTCCTGCAACGCGAATGGCGACGGGCCCAGGCGACGACCCTCACCGACGATTGCCGGCAGGGAGAGTGCCAGGGCTGCGGGGTCTGCGATTTTGCCGCCTTGGCGCCGGTGGTCCACGCGGAAAGGGACGCTGCCGCCCTGGATACCGCCGTCCAGGCGGTCCCGCCGGGAGCGCCGGCCGTGTTTCGCCTCCGCTTTCGCAAGGCCGGGCCGGCCCGGTTTTTCGGGCACCTGGAAACTGCCGCCATTTTTCAGCGGGCCTTGCGCCGCGCGGGGCTGCCGGTGGTCCACGGGGGCGGGTTCCACCCCAAGCCCAAGATGGCCTTTGATGACGCCTTGCCTCTCGGGCTGGAAAGCGAGGCGGAGTTTGTCACGGTGCATTTGGAGCGGCGGCGGTCGCCGGCGGACATCATCGCGGGGCTCAACCGGCAGCTTCCCGAGGGGTTGACCGTGCTGGCGGCCTGGGAGGGCAACGGGCCGGGCGGCGGTGCGACGATATACCGTTACCGGGTCCGGCTGCCGGAGGAGATTGCGGTGGCCGAGCCGATGGCGCGGTTCAATCTGGCCCACGCTTGGCCGATGGAGCGGCGCTCGGCCAAGGGGCGCCTTCAGCGCATCGACTTGAAGCAGGCCGTTTGCGAAATGGCCCTTGACGGCGACGGCGGGATGAGCATGGGCATTCGCCAAGCCGACGGTCCCAGCGTTCGGCCGGTCGACGTGCTCACGGCGGTGTTTGGCTTGGCGCCGGACCAGGCGGCACGGGTCCGGGTATGTAAGACCGGGGTGGCGCCGGCGCAGGAAACAGAAAGGTAACGATGTTTCGAAAACTGATCATTAACACGGCCAAGCACGAAACGCGGGTGGCCATGCTGGAAGACGGGACTATCGTTGAGCTGTTTATCCACCGCCAGGACGAGTCGGATATTGCCGGCAACATCTACAAGGGGCGGGTGCAGCGGGTCCTGCCGGGAATGCAGGCGGCCTTCGTGGACATCGGGTTGAGCCAGGCGGCGTTCATCTACGTTGATGACGTGCTTAGTGACGCGGTGGAGGGCGTGGCGGCCGCCTGGATGGATGAAGATGAAGCGGTCGACGCGCCGCCGGAGAGCGGAGACGGAAGCGGCGTCGAAACCAACGGGTCTGCCGAGGGCAAGGCGCCGCGCTCCAACATCGAGGATCTGCTCACCGAGGGGCAGGAGATTCTGGTGCACGTGGCCAAATCGCCCATCGGCACCAAGGGCGCCCGGGTGACCTGCCACGTCTCTTTGCCGGGCCGTTTCCTGGTGCTGATGCCCAACTCGCGGCACATTGGGGTGTCGCGCAAGATCGAGGACGAGGCAGAGCGCAGCCGTCTCAAGGGGTTGGTGCAGGCCCTGCGCAAGAAGAGTTTCGGTTATATCGTGCGCACGGCCGCCGAGGGGATCCAGGCCGACGTGCTCGCCTCGGAGATGGAGTTTCTCGAAAGGCTCTGGAGCAACATCAAGAAGAAGTGCCAGCAAAGCTCGGCGCCGGCCCTGCTGCACCGGGAGCTCAACGTCAGCCTGCGCGCGGTGCGCGACCTGCTTACCCAGGAGGCGGACAAGGTGGTCATCGATTCGCGCACCGGTTACGATCAGGTGATGGCCTTCCTGGACACGTGTGCCCCGGGCCTGAAGCGCAGCGTGGAGCTCTACCAGGGAGAAGAGCCGATCTTCGACGCGTTTCACCTGGAAGGAGACATTTCCCGGGCGCTGAAAAAAAAAGTGTGGCTCAAATCGGGCGGATACATCGTCATCGAACAGACCGAGGCGCTATGCGCCATCGATGTCAACACCGGTCGCTACGTGGGCAAGTACAACCTGGAGGAAACGATTTTCAAGACCAACCTGGAGGCCGTCAAGGAGATCGCCTACCAGGTGCGGCTGCGGGACATCGGCGGCATCATCGTCATCGATTTCATCGACATGGAAAAAAAGAGCCACCAGGAAAAGGTTTTCAACGCCCTACAGGAAGCCGTTCGCCGGGATCGGAGCAAAACCCACATCCTGCCGATCTCCGAGCTGGGGCTGGTGCAGATGACGCGCAAGCGGATCCGCCGGAGCCTCACCAGTGTCCTGTGCGAGCCGTGCTTCTACTGCGACGGAGAAGGGCAGCTCATCTCGCGCAAGACCATCTGCTACGACGTCTACCGCCAGATCCTGCGCGAGGGCCGGGACATGGCCGGCGGGCGCCTGATGCTGCGGGTCAACCCGGAGATCGCCGAGCGGCTCCACGGCGAGGAAAATCAACTGATGGTGTCGCTGGAAAGCCGCCTGGGAAAACAGATCATCATCTATCCCAATCCTCAGTTTCACCTGCAACAATTCGATGTCTACGAGATTGGCGGCAAGGCCCTGCCCGTTTCATCAGAGGCGGATCCGGACTGGCGCGATGAAGCTTGACATCCGGTCGCTGCTGTGATTAGTTATCCCATTTTTGTGGGATGTTTTCGACATGATACCGGCGCCGGCAGGCAAGAAGGGCGTGCGGTCAACCATTTTCAAGGGGAGCGATCATGAAACGGACCTATCAACCCCATCGTCTTAGGCGGGTGCGAACCCACGGTTTTCTTTCCCGAATGGCCAATAAGGCGGGCCGGAAGGTGATCAACCGGCGGCGGGCCAAGGGACGCAAGCGGCTCGGCGTCTGAGCAAAACGGAGGTGCTTCGCCGGGCAGGGGGTGCCCTTAGCCGGGGAAGCCAAGAGCGGGCGCCGTGACGCCACTAAAAGACACCCGGTTCGGCTTTCCGCGGGCCCACCGGCTGCTGAAGCGCAGGGATTTTCTGCGACTTTCGCGGACGGGACGGCGCGTCCAGGATGCCCATTTCATCCTTTGTTTTACACCGGGGCAAAGCGCAACGGCTCGACTGGGGATCACCGTATCGCGCAGGGTCGGCGGCGCTGTGGTGCGAAACCGCATCAAACGGTTGTGCCGCGAATTCTTTCGCCTTCAGGGGCACCGGATCGCGGGCGGCCGCGACCTGCTGCTGATTGCCAAAAAACAGGCCGCCGCCAGCGACAACGAGACTCTCCGGCGATCGCTGGGCTGCTTGTTCAGGACGCTAAAAGGTTGATGTGCAGTGAGTTCTCTGGCCAAAATCCTTATTCGCGCCTATCAGTTGCTGGTTTCGCCGGTCCTGCCGCCGAGCTGTCGCTTTACGCCGACGTGCAGCCAATACGCCTATGAAGCCGTATCGCGTTACGGCGCGGTGCGCGGGGGGCTGATGGCCTTCAAACGCCTACTGCGATGCCATCCGTTCCACCCGGGTGGGTACGACCCGGTGCCTTGAGGGGCCGCGTCGCGCGACCGTCCCAAAAAATCTACAGGAGCCCCTCGCCAACCCGGAGAAGCCATGGAACAAGCGCGGATTTTCATTGCCATTCTGCTTTCCTTTCTCGTGTTTTTTGTCTGGGAGATGTTTTTTGGCGCCCATGAAGCGGTTCGCCCGCCGGTTGCGCAACCCGCCGGCCAGGCAGAGACCAGCACCGGCAAACCGTCGCCTGAGAACCCGGTTGAGCAGGCCGGCAGCCGCACCGCCCAAACGACGCCGGCTGACATGAGCGGCGCGGCTGCCACCGCCCAGCCGGCCCTCGCGCCAGCGGCGAGAACGATCAGGGTTGAAACCCCCTACTATCGCCTTGTCATCGACGAACGCGGCGGCACCGTGCGCAGCGTCGAACTGAGGAAGTATCGTCAAAGCGTGGGAAAAGACGCCCCCGCCTACCGGCTGGTGGGGGAAGATTTGGCCGGGGGAACGTTGCAGTTGACCCTGTCGCCGGGCGACGCAGAGGTCGCTCAGGCGGTGTTTAACGCCGATACGCAGAAGGATAACATTGTCGTCGACCAGGGGCCCCAGAGCCTTGTGCTCACCCACTGGCGCAGCGACGGCATCGGCATCGAAAAGCGTTTTACCTTCCGGCCGGACAGCTACCTCATCGACCTGGACGTGACCTTAAAAAACAACGGCACCAAGGTGTCTAATCCGCAGCTCCGGTTGGCGCTCTTGCAACAGGAAGAGCACCACAAGGGGCGGAGCTACGGATTCAGCGGTCCCAGCGTGCTTCTCGACGACCACTTGTCGCAAATCGACCTTGACGACATCGAGGACCAGAACCTCCTTGAGGGAAAGGTCGGTTGGATCGCCATCCAGGATCGGTATTTTTTGTCCGCCCTGGTTCCCCCGCCTGTGGCGGAGGCAACGGTCCAACTTGCTCATCAGGACGCGGTGATTCAAAACGCCCTCGTACTGCCGGCGGAAACCCTGGCGCCCGGCCAGGCGCGCACCTACACCTACCGCGTCTTTTTTGGCCCCAAGCGCGGAGAAGTGCTCAAGACCTACGGGCTGGAGCTGGAGCGGGCGGTGCATTTCGGCATGTTCGATTTCATCGCCAAGCCCTGCCTCTGGTTCATGAACTGGATCTACGGCTTCATCCCCAACTACGGCATTGCCATCATCATTTTGACGATTCTGACCAAAGTGTTGCTGTGGCCGCTGGGCAACAAGAGCTACAAGTCGATGAGCGAGATGCGGCGGATGCAGCCGCTGATGGCCGAGATTCGGGAGAAATACAAGAACGACAAGAAGAAGATGAACGAAGAGATGATGAACCTGTATCGAGTCTACAAGGTCAACCCGCTGGGGGGATGCTTGCCGATGCTGGTTCAGTTGCCGGTGTTTTTCGCCTTGTACCGAATGCTCTACGAGGCCATCGAGCTGCGTCATGCGCCCTTCTTCGGGTGGATCAACGACCTGTCGGCACCGGACCGTCTCTTTTCCTTCGATTTCAGTATCCCGCTGATGGAGCCGCCCTACGGCATACCGGTGCTGACCATCATCATGGGCGCCACCATGTTCTTGCAGCAGAAGATGACGCCCACCCCGGGAGACCCCACCCAGGCCAAAATGATGACCTTTATGCCACTGATTTTTACCTTCATTTTCATCAATTTCTCCTCGGGCCTGGTGTTGTACTGGTTGGTGAACAACCTGGCATCCATCGCCCAGCAATACTATGTCTACAAAAAGGCTTGACGCGAAACGGCGTGCCCCGGGCCCTTTTTCGGTGCCCTGGGGCACGGGCCGGGTCGTCTCCCTCTCTTGAAGGGTGGGGCGGAGCCGAGTAGAGGTGGAGGGAGCCCTTGGCGACCGGTTTTCCCATCGGCGACACCATCGCAGCGATTGCAACCGCCCGGGGGCGCGGCGCCATCGGGATCGTCAAGGTTTCCGGTCCGGATGCCTTAAGGATTCTCCACCGGCTTTTTAAGCCAAGCGGTGGTGGAGGCTCCGCCGCCGCTGGTGTCAATGAAGCGCGGCGTCTTTGCCACGGCTGGATTCGGCATCCCGATAGCGGGGAGCGCATCGACGAGGTGCTGGCGGTATGGATGCCCGGCCCACGCAGTTACACCGGCGAGGACGTGGTCGAGATCCATGGACATGGGGGCGGGCAAGCCCTGACGGCGCTGCTGGAAGCGGTGCTGTCCGCCGGTGCCCGGTTGGCGGAAGCGGGGGAGTTTACGCGGCGGGCGCTGCTTAACGGACGCATTGACCTGACCCAGGCCGAAGCGGTGGCGGACCTGATCGACGCGCGTAGCCAGAGGGCCTTGCGCATTGCCGGTCGTCGCCTGGAAGGCGAGCTGGGACGGCAAGTCGAGGCCATGAGGCAGGAACTGCTCGATGTGCGGGCGCGCATCGAGGCGGAGATCGACTTCGCAGAACAGTTGGAGGAAGAAAGCGACCTGCAAGCGCTGGGAGTGTTAATTCGGGAGCAAATGGCGCCGCGACTCGGGCGCTGGATCGCGCACTACGACGCGGCCAGGGGTTACCTGGAAGGGTTCAAGGTAGCGGTCGTCGGGCGCCCGAATGTTGGAAAATCAAGTTTAATCAATAGGTTAGCGAAAAAGGAGAGGGTCATCGTCACCGAAATCCCAGGGACCACGCGGGACTTGGTGGAAGTGTCGGTAAACCTTGGGGGAATGCCGCTGACTTTCACCGATACCGCGGGATTGCATGAAAGCCGGGACCCGGTGGAACGCATCGGGATCCAGCGGACCCAGCGCTATCTGGATGAATGCGAACTGGTGGTTTTCATGGTCGATGCCGCCGCCGGTATCGGGGCGCAGGATCTCTGTATCGGAGAATTTTTGCAGCAGCGAAAAGTGCTGGTCGTCTTCAACAAGATGGATTTGGTGGCGCCAGGAAAACGGCCGAAGCCGCCGGAAAGCTGGGCGCGGTGGCCGGTGGCCGCGATCTCGGCGCGTTGCGACGAGAACCTCGACGAGCTGGAAACGCTTCTGGTCCAAGCGTTTGAGAAAGGGGAAGAAAGTGCCGATGATGATATCGTTCCCAACCTGAGGCAGCGTGAGTTGCTTTCCGGTTGCCTGGAGCGATTGAACGCCGCCGCCGAGCGCTTGGAAGCTGGCGGCGGCGGGGAATTGGCCAGTATCGAGCTGGCAGAGGCGGTGGGCTGCCTTGATCAAATCCTAGGTCGGCGGGAGGGTTCGGACGTTATGGACCAGGTGTTCCGGCGATTTTGTATCGGGAAATGAGGCGGCGGCAAGTTCCACGTGAAACAATTCGGTGGCGGACTGCTGCGAGAAGGGAAAACCGAGATGGATCTGACGACGTATTTTGAGGCCTACGAGGCACTGGTAAAAAAGGCCGATGCAGCTTTCGAGCAGGTCAGGGAGGCGTTTCCGCAGTGCGTGCGATGTCGCCGGGAGTGTGCGGATTGCTGCTACGCTCTCTTTGATCTTTCCCTGATTGAAGCGCTGTACATCAACCACCATTTTCGTGAGACCTTTCATGGGGCGGCGCGCGAGGCGCTGCTGGAAAAGGCCAACCGGACGGACCGGCGGTTGGCCCGCATCAAGCGCGACGCCGCCAAGGCGTTGAAGGCGGGGCGCGATGAGGAGGAGGTGCTGGAGGAGCTGGCCAGCGAGCGGGTCCGTTGCCCCCTGCTCAACGATGAAAATCTTTGCGATCTTTACCCGTATCGTCCCATCACTTGTCGTCTCTACGGCATTCCAACCGCCATCGGCGGCAAGGGGTATACCTGCGGCCTGAGCGGTTTCGAACCGGGAAAGTCCTATCCAACGGTTCAGTTGGACCAGATCCAGGCGAGGCTCCAGGAGATTTCGGCGACCTTGCTGCGGGATATTCGTTCACGCCATATCAAGTTGGCCGATCTGCTGGTACCGCTGTCAATGGCCCTGCTGACCGATTACGACGACGCCTATTTGGGGGTGGGCGAAGGGGAGGATCCGCAGGAGGAGAAGCGTGATGGATGAATTCTCGCCCGAGGAGCAGGCGGAGCGCAAGCGAGCTGTTTTCGAGGCGATGTCGCCGCGGCGCAGGCGCCGGATCGAAAAGCGCGGCTACGAGAACTGGGACCCCTTCCAGGCGCCGAAGGACCCGATTGAAATCCGCCGCGATGTCACCCAGCGGACCTTGGGGCAACTGGTCCAGGATTTCCTTGCCAGCCGGGACCGTCAGGACTGCTCCGATGCGTATCATCAGGGCGTGCTGGACATGGTGACGGGATTGATCCGGGGGGATGACCGGATCGTGGCGATGTACGAATTTTCCTGCTGGTACCAAACGCTGCTGGAAGCAGAGGGGCTCCACCTAAACCTGGACTAGAGCTGCGCGAGCAGGACGGGGAGGCGCGGTGGCGGGCGAACCCCTGGAAAGCTTCATTGTTGGCTATCTTGAGCGTTCGACGGTCCGGATCTGTGCGACCGACCTGATCCGACGCTGCGTGCGCGAGCGGTGCGTAGGCCGGGCCACCGTTCAGGCGGCCTTGAGGCGCTTGGCGGATGCCGGCCGGATCCAATACACGAACCTGTTTGGTGCCACCCAGGTGAGCTTGGCCTGGTCCCGGCCGCATTGGGTGAGCCCTCGGATCATGCTTGCCCCACCGGAAACGGGGTCAAGCCCACCAGCCAAAAAGGGCGCCGTTGTGCTGCGCATCGCCGGCGGGGCCGCTTTCGGCGCTGGAGACCATCCCACTACACGCCTGGCCTTGCAAGCCCTGGATGCGATGTTTGCGGAAAACCGCATCGTGCCGGGCACCAAGGTGCTGGACGTGGGCACCGGCACCGGGGTGCTGGCCATCGGCGCGGTACGGCTCGGCGCCGATGAAGCCCTGGCGCTGGATATCGACCCGAACGCGCTGTGGGAGGCCCGGGCCAACGTTGTGCTCAACGGTTTGGCGGACTGCATCCGGGTGTGCGCTGACCCGGTGGAGGATTTGGTCGGGTCTTTCGACTTGGTGCTGGCCAACCTCCGGCTACCCTCCTTGCTACGCCTCACCCCGGTGTTTAGCCGCCTGCTTAGCGAAGAGGGGGCCGCGGTGGTGTCCGGAATTCGGCCCGAGGAAGCCGCCGAACTGTTCGAGCGCTGGTCCGGCCTTGGACTGACGCCTTGCTGGATAAAAGAGCGCCAGGGCTGGATGGGTGCGGGTTTTTGCCGCGGTTCAACAACCGGCTGAGAAGAAGGCCCGGCTCCAGGGGCCCTCAGGCGCTGTATATGGCCTTTGTGGCACAGGTGCGACGCTAAACCTTCGTCGGGGGGAGATCGTTCAAAATACGCGATTTGGCGCGGTCGGTTTTTTGAGGGGGAAGTTTGAAAAATTGGACCAAGCTTGCAGGTGACGGCGATCCCGTCTGCAAGCTTGGTCGCTTGTTTCAGGGGCGCGGTCGACCGAGGGAGAGACCGCGCCTTTTTTGGCTATGGCTCTGGACGGGGAAGTTTGCCGGCATGGAACGGACCCCTTTCGGTTTTGGCGACAGGCTTGGGTTAATCGATGCCTGCCATCATCTGGCCGATGCGCGCGAGCTTTTCCTTGTCGAAAACGGAGAAAAGATCCACGATGCGTCCCCGGTACATCACTGCCAGCCGGTCGGCCAGCGCCAGCGCCTCGTTCAGGTCGCTGGTGACGAGCAGAATGCCGGCTTCCTCTCGGGCTTTGAGCAGCAGCCGCCAAACATCTTCCGTGGCGCCGATGTCGAGGCCCTGGGTAGGTTGTTCGGCCACGATGAGCTTGGGGCGACGATGGAATTCCCGCGCCAGTACCAGTTTCTGGAGATTGCCGCCGGAAAGCTGTCTCGCCCTCAGGCGGGCATCGGCGGGGCGGATGTCGAAGTCGACCATCAAGGCCTCGAGGCAGGCGGTGGCCGAAGCGCGCTGGAGCCACGGGCCCTTGCAGAAGCGGCGCCGGGTGGTCAGGAGGAAGTTGTCCACCAGATCGAGATGATGACAGGTGGCCAGCCCAACCCGGTCCTCGGGGATGTAGACCAGCCCGGATGCAGCACCGGAGAAGAAATCGGCCCACGGCTGCCCGAGAAGGCGCACCACACCGGCGACGGGGGCAGCCAGCCCGCAGATGGTTCGCACCATGGCCGACTGGCCGTTGCCGGCAACACCCACCAGGGCGAGGATTTCCCCCTGCCGGAGTTGGAAACTGATCTGCTGGAGCCCCCCACCGTCGAGCTGTTCGACCTGCAAGACAGGTTGCCGCAACTCCACCACCGGGCGATCGATCTCCAGCAGGACATCGCGCCCGATCATGCGACGGGCCAGTTCCTCCCGTGCACCAAAGGCTTTGGCAGGTCGTTCGTCGATGATTTGGCCATGTCGCAATATTGCTATTTCGTCAGCTATTTCAAGCACTTCGCCGAGTTTATGGCTGATGAAGACGATCGCCTTGCCCTGATCGGCCATCTGCCGCAGGGCACTGAAAAGCTGCCGGATTTCCGGCGGGGTGAGCACCGATGTCGGCTCGTCGAAGATCAGGATCCGGCTGCGCCGATAGAGCAGTTTGAGAATCTCGACACGCTGACGCTCGCCCATGGAAAGGCCGGCCACCGTCGCCCCCGGGTCGATGTCCAGCCCCACTGCCGCAGCCAGGCGGGCCACCTGTTCTTGGCTGCGCCGCGGGTGGTGCCAGATCCCGGCGGCTTGGCCCAGGCAGACGTTTTCGGCAACGGTCAGCGCATCGACAAGGGTAAAATGCTGGTACACCATGCCGATGCCGGCAGCGATGGCCCTGCGGGGAGTCAGGTGGGCATGCACCGCCGCACCGATGTGGATGCGGCCTCCGTCCGGCTTGATCCGTCCGGCCAGGATGTTCATCAAGGTGCTTTTTCCGGCACCGTTTTCGCCCAGCAGGGCCTTGATCCGGCCAGAGTTAATCTTAAGGTCGATGCGCCGGTTGGCGTGCACGGCGCCGAAGCGCTTGTCGATGCCTTCCAGCCGGACGAGGGGTTCTGGCGCTGTCTCCATCAGCCTACCTGGCGCCGGTCGACCAGCGGTTGGACGAATTGCACCTCGCTGTCCCAGGGAAACAGGATCCAGGTGTCCTGGCTCACCTCGGTGATGAAGGTGTCCACCAGGGGGCGGCCGGCGGGCTTGGCATAGACGGTAGCAAAATGGGCCTGGGGGAGCATGTCACGCACCACCCGGGCGGTCTTTCCCGTGTCGACAAGGTCGTCGATGATCAGCCACCCCTTGCCATCCCCCTCGATGCGTTTGAGCACCTCAACGTCCCCCTTGTGGTCCTGCCAATCATAGCTGGACAGGCAAACCGTGTCCACCAGGCGGATGCCCAGCTCCCGCGAAACGATGGCCGCCGGCACCAGTCCGCCGCGGGTGACGGCCACGATGCCCTGAAAGTAGCTGTTGTCCAACAGACGCCAGGCGAGGGCCTTGCTGTCGCGGTGAAGTTGCTCCCACGAGATGGGAAAGGTTTTGCGATAGGGCGGCTGAGGCTCCATGATCGCCTCCTTTTTCCGAATCTGATCAGGTTAATCCGGTGGTTCATGGTTGACGCCAAGGGCGGCCGGGGGCGCCTGGCCTCGACGGCGCACGCTGGCGGCCACCAGAACGAAGATGGTCAGCAGGTAGGGCAGCATGAGCAGCAGCGACGATGGCAGGTGGGTGCCCAGCGCCTGCAAACGGAACTGGAAGGCCATGACCCCGCCGAACAGGTAAGCGCCGAGCACGGCCCGGCCGGGATGCCAGAAGGCGAAAATGACCAGCGCCACGGCGATCCACCCCCGGCCGGCCACCAGGCCCGTGCTCCACAGGTGGGTGTAGGCCAGCGAGAGGTAGGCCCCACCACAGCCCATCAGCAGGCCGCCGAGCACTACCGCGCTCCATCGCAATCGGGCGAAGGAAAGTCCGGCGGCGGTCACCGCTTCCGGGGCCTCGCCGGCGGCACGCAGGTTCAGTCCCCAGGTGGTCCGCTTCAAGGCGACCCAGACGAACACCGGCGCCAGGTAGGAAAGGTAGACGAGCGGATCCTGGCGGAAAAAGACCGGCCCTAGAATCGGTATCTGGTCGAGCAGGGGTAACGCGGTACGCTGGAACCCGGGAATGCTCTGGCCGATGTAAGGTGTCCCGAGGTAGTTGGCCAGCCCCGTGCCCAGGATTGTCAAGGCCAACCCTGAGACCACCTGGTTGCCGCGAAAGCCGACGCACACCTGGGCGTGGACGGCCGCCAGCAGTGCCCCGCAGCCGGCGCCAGCGGCAAATCCCAGCCCGGCATGGCCGGTGGCCAGGGCGGTGACGTAGGCGGCCAGGGCTCCCACCATCATGATCCCCTCGACGCCGAGGTTGAGAACCCCGGCCCGCTCGGTGAGGATTTCTCCCAAGGTGGCGTAGAGGATCGGGGTGCCGGTCTGCACGGCGGCCGCCAGCAGCGGCAGAAGCAGTTCGGCGGTCATGAGAACCCCCGCCAGCGGACACGGTAGCGGACAAAAAAACCGCCTGCCAGCACCGTCAGCAGGAGGACGCCCTCCATGATGCCACCGAAGGCCGCCGGCACCTGCATTTCAAGCTGCAGGTTCTCCACCCCGACCCGCAGCCCGGCAAGCAGAAGGCTGGCGGCCGCGATACTGGCCGGGCTGAGCCGGGCAAGCCAGGCGACCACGATGGCGGTGTACCCGTAGCCCACCATGATGCTCGGTTGAAGCCGGTTGAGGGTGGCGGAGACCTCAAGAAAACCGGCCCAGCCGGCCAGGGCGCCGCCGGTCACCATCACCGCGATTACCAGGCCGTGGTATGGTAGGCGGGCGTAGCCGGCGACGCGGGGGCTCTCCCCGCAGACCTTCAGCTCGTAGCCCAGGCGGCTGAAACGGAAAAAAATCCAGAACCCGACAGCGCAGGCCAGGGCCAGCACCAACCCCCAGTTCAGGCGGCTGGAGCCGATGGCGCCCACAATCGCGGCGGGGGGGAAGACCATTGTCATGGGAAAACCAAAGCTGACCGGGTCCTTCCAGGGACCGTAGACCAGGTATTCCAAGAACAGGATGCAGACGTAGTTGAGCATCAGCGAGACGATGATTTCGTTGGCCCTGAGACGGACCTTGAGCAGGGCGGGAATCAGGCCGCAGAACCCGCCGCCCAGGGCCGCGGCGGCCATCATGGCCGGCAGGAGCAGGAAAGCCGGCCACTGGGGAAACTGGAGGACCACCCAGGTGGCGCCGATAGCCCCCATGGCGAACTGCCCCTCGGCGCCAATATTCCAGACCTGCAGCCGAAAGGCCACGGCCACGCCGAGGCTGCACAGGAAGATGGGAACGGCCTTGATGGTGCAGTCTTCCAGGGCATGCCACGATCCGAAAGCCCCCTGGAACAAGATGACCAATGCGTCGCGGGCCGGTTTGTCCTGCCAATGGAGCAACAGGGCGCTGACCGACAGGGACAGGACGATGGCCAGCCCGAGGATCAAGGCTGCGGGCCAGGTCAAGGGGTCGGTTCTTTTATGGACACTGATGGGGTTCACGTGATCGCCGCGCCGCCGCCGACAAGACGGCGGGAAGACAAGGGAAAGCCTCGCGGCGGCCGCTGGGGGCCGCCGCGGAAGCCGCTACTCGGTGGTGCCCACCACCCCTTCGACCAGCCAGGTCATGCCAAGGAGGGCTTCGTCCGAGGCCGTTTCACCGGCGGCGATTTTCAAGTTCCCCTGTTGGTCCTTGATCGGTCCGGCAAAAACCCGAGTCTCGCCGTTGATGAGGCGCGCTTTTTCCTGCTCGATCCGGGTCTTGACCGACTCGGGCACCATGGGGCCGAAAGGCGCCAGGCCCACGATGCCCTTTTCCATCCCCGGCCAGGCGGCGGTGCTTTTCCAGGTGCCGTTGCGCACGCTTTCCACCACTTCCAGGTAGAAGGGCGCCCAGTTCCAGACGGCGGCGGTGAGGTGGGCCCTGGGAGCGAAGGCCGACATGTCGGTGTTGTAGCCCACCGAGTAAGCCCCGCGTTCCTGGGCGGCTTCCTGGGGGCCCGGGCTGTCCTGGTGCTGGGCAATGACGTCGCAGCCGACATCCAGCAGGCTCTTGGCGGCCTCTTTCTCGGTGGCCGGATCGTACCAGGTCTTGGTCCAGACCACGCGCACCGTGGCTTTGGGATTGACGGCGCGCACGCCGATGGTGAAAGCGTTGATGCCCCGGATCACCTCGGGAATGGGAAAAGCCGCCACGTAACCGATCTGGCCGCCCCGGGTCATGGCGCCGGCGGCCATGCCGCTCAGGTAGCGGGCCTGGTAGATGCGACCGAAATAATTGCCCATGTTGGGGGCCAGCTTGTAGCCCGAGCAGTGCATGAAGACCGTATCGGGAAACTCGCCGGCCACCTTGAGCATGGAATCCATGTAACCATAGCTGGTGGCAAAGATCAGGTCATAGCCCTTGCGCGCCATGTTGCGCATCACCCGCTCGGAGTCCGGCCCCTCGCGGACGTCTTCCACAAAGGCCGTGCGCACGCCCTCCAGAGCCTCGACGGCCAGGCGGGCCTGTTCGTGGGCATAGGACCAGCCGGCGTCGCCCACCGGCGACACGTAGATGAATCCCACTTTGAGCGCCTCGTCGGCGGCGCCAGCCCCGCCAGCTCCCACCATCCATACCAGAAAGATCATCCCCAGCAGCAAGCATCCCTTTCGCATCAATCATCCTCCTCGATGGGCCGATGGTCTCGCCCGCGGTTTCCGGCCAGGCCGACGGCGCTAGGTTGAAGAAACAGTTTTGGCAACGTTAGCCGCTTATAATGAGAGGTCTTGATTCGTGTCAATTGCAATGCGGCGGACGCCGCATCCGATGAGGCCGCGTCCAGGGCGAAGCGCGCTCACGGCTTCTGCCCGACGCGCCAGCCTTCCAGGTAAGCCTCCCACTCCATGGGGAGAAGCTGCTTTTTCCGGTTGTTGCATTCCTTGCAGCAGGTCACCACGTTGCCCTTGGTGCTCAGGCCGCCCCGGGCGATGGGCACGATGTGGTCCATGGTCAACTCGGCGGCGGCGAAGCGCCGTCCGCACCAATGGCACACCCCCTTGGCCAGCCGGCGTTTCCACCATTGGCTGTGGCGCAAGTCACGGGCCTTGGCCCGCTCGCGGCGGATGTCCTCGGCTTCGATGTGGAAGGAAAAATCTTTCACAGGCTGACTATATCCAATTCCCGTCACTAGGCCAAGCGATGATCTCGGCGGGAGGGCGCGCCAGGGGGTTTCAAGCGGATCGGCCGCGAAGGCCGGCCTCCGTCGGTGCCGGGGCGCGGCGGGGGTACTGGAGGTGGGCGATGATGGGGGCGTTCTTTGCGTCCCCGGTGCCGTCGTAAACGATGCTGACCACCGGAACGCCGGTGACCGCCTCGATGCGACGGGCCATGGCCTCGGTGACCAGCGAGGGGCAGCACAAGGCCGGGCTGGCCTGGACGAACAGAGAGAGGTCCGGGTGGTGCTTTTTCAGGTAGTGCACCTTGATCAGGTTGTCCAGAGACTCGCCGGCATGCTCCTGGCGGACCCCGTAGGGGGCGAGAATGGCGTTGAGATCGTCGTCGAAGACCGCCATCGGTTCGCCTAAAATGCGCTGGAAGTAGCGGTAGTAATGGCGTTCCAGGAGGCCGACCACCGCCATGAGGGTGCGGTTGGTGAGCGCGGTGAGATAGCGGCCCTCGGTGAACCATTTGCGCAGATAGGGAAAAGCGATCATGCGGGCGTACTCGTTGTACGGCGTGGAGACCACTTCACCGCCGTGGGCCTCGATGAAGCGCACCAGGTCCTGGTTCATCGCCCGGTTATCCCGGCTGTAAAGATCGCCGAAGATGGCCACCTTGGGCCGCTGTTCGGGCCGGATGCGAATCTTTTCAAAGCGTCGGATGACCTCATCCAGGGCCGCATCCTTGCTTTCCCCGGTGGCAAAAGCGGCATGAAGCCGTGCCACGGCCCAATCGAGCACCTGGTCGGTTTCGCCGGGGATCCTCTCGTAGGGGCGCAGGCGGCAGGCGACCCGTCTCAACAGGCCGCCGAACATGTAGGCCAGCACGGCGTTGATGGCTGCCCGCGTGGAAATGTCGGTAAAGAAGACGTCGCCGGTGTAGACGCCGGCCCGTTCCAACCCGCCGCCCCGCTCCGCCAGCAGCCACCGCATGTGGTGGGGATAGAGCGCCACGTTGCAGGCGATGTTGGCCCGCCCGACCCACAGGACGGCGTTCCGGGGATCGATCCGGTGCTGTTGGAGGCACTCGGCGAAGCCCTCGACGATGGCGTTGATGGGAATGCACTGGCCGGTGTTGGAACGCAGGCTTTTGGCGATGGTGGTGGCGGTCTCTTCGATCAGCACCGCCGGCTGGCCCTCGTGCTGGAGTACGCCGGTGAGCAGTCGACCCGAGAGCCGGTCCCAGTTGGGCAGCACGATGGTCTTGCCGCGGCGCCGGGCGCCGGGCGCCGGGTTGACCCGCCGAGGCGTCACCGGGGCAGGGGGCGAGTCCGCCTGCCAGTGGTTGCGAAAGGCGCGCACCGCCGCCTCGATGCGGGTTTCGTAGCCCACCGGAGAATCGTGCTCGTCCAGCTCCAGGATCAGGTAGGGCTTGTCGTAGTCGTGCATCAGGCGCCTGAAATATTCGGCGGTGAAACTGTCCGGCGAGCACTTGAAGGAGGTGACCAGCACCGGGTAGAGGCCCGGGCGGACGGCGGCCACCGCCGCGGCGGTCATGATCTCGGCCGCGTGGCGCCAGTGGAGCGTCTCGAGCAACGGCGCCACGACGGCTCTCTGCGCCGGGGTCGGTTCCAGCATTTCCGGCAGGCAACAGTCGATGCCCAGGCGGCGCAGCCGTTCGGGAATCCCCCGATTCAGCGACGGCGACAGCAGGGTGTAGGGGCGGCCGAGCAGCAGGACTTGCAAAGTGTCCCCGGGCCGCTGGCGGTGCTGCCACCGGCTCACGAGCTCCCGCCGCCGCTCCCGCTGCCATTGCTGGGCCTTTTCCAGGGCGCCGGCCACCTCGATAAATCCTGGCGCCGGGCCGCCAAACGTTTTCAGCGCCCGATAAATCTCCCGCTGGGTGTGAAAGTCGCTGTAGAGGTAGCGCACCAGGGGGGCGCAAATCCGCTTGGCGAGGTCGGGCAGGGCGTTTCCCACCAGCACGGGTGCGAACTGGGTATAGTAGCAGTAGTGACGGCGCAAAGTCCGCCGGCCGGTGCGCTCTTCCAGGTAGACGGGCAAAAAGATGTGGTCGCAGCGTTCCGCCAGCCAGGCCGCGTGGCCATGCAAGGCGGTGATGGGGGCGCAGAACTCGGCCCCGGCGATCCGCTTTCCCGTTGCCAGGGGGGCCGGGCAGTTTTCACTGGAGACGGTTTCAAAGCCGAGCTGCTGAAAAAAGACCTGCCACAGGCCCAAATCCTCCACTAGGTGGCCGGCCGCCGGCAGCCCGATGATGGGCCGACGGCGGGCCGGGGCGGCCGGCGGCCGACGGGACATGACCCGGCGCCGTACGGCGAGGGGATCGAAGGTGTGTGGGGCCACGTGCACCCGGCGCCGGGTGTCGTAGTCGCGGCCGCAGAGAAAGCCGCAGGCCACCGTCTCTCCGTCGACTTCGGCCACGCTCAGCTTGCAGTGGTTGGCGCAAAGGTCGCAGACTTCGGTGCGCACCGGGATAAAATGGCGCCAGAGCGACAGGCCGCGGAAGCGCGTGGCGGGTTCGGCGTTGGTTTCCCGTCGGGCGTCCATGAGGGTCAGGGCACCGCCGATGGCGCCGGTGAGATGACAAAACGGCGATACGGCGATCGGCTTCCGGAGACGCTGCTCGAAGGCTGCCACCAGGGCCCGGTTCTTGGCCGTGGCCCCCTGGAAGCAAATCCTGCGGCCGATGCGGTTTTCGGCGCCCACCTTGAGCAGGTAGTTTTCCCGCACGGCGTGCAGCACTGCCGCCAGAATCTCGTCCACCGGCCATCCCTCGGCTAGGTAGTGGTTCAGGTCCCGCTCCATGAACACGGTGCAGCGATCCGAAACCAGGGGGGCCCGGCGACCCAAGGCGCGCTGGGCCACCTCGTCCAGGGGGCAGCCGAGCTTGGCGGCCTGCTCCTCGATGAAGCTGCCGGTACCGGCGGCGCAAACGGTGTTCATCACCGCCGAGACGACGCGGCCGTTTTGCAGCCGGGTAAATTTGGCGTCCTGGCCGCCTATCTCGATGATGGTGTCCACCTCTGGGTCAAGCTGACAGGCTGCCCGGGCGTGGGCCGTGATTTCATCCAGCACCAGGTCGGCCCCGACGATGGCGCCGATGAACTGACGGCCGGAACCGGTGGTGACGGCGCCCAAGAATTGCAGCTGGGCGTCGTGGCGTTCGGCGAAGCGGCGAACAGATCTGAAAAGACGTTGCACCGCTGCCAGGGGATGGCCGGCGGTGCGGGTGTAGAAACCGGCCAGGACCGTGCCGTCCGGCGCCACGAGGGCGGCCTTGGTGCTGGTGGAGCCGATGTCCAGGCCCAGGTAGGCTGGCTGGTGCGGGGCAAGGGCCGCGTAGTGGTCCACCTCGATGTCGGCTCCATTTTCCCCCGGGTCGAGATAGCGCTCGAGGCTGTCGAAGGTCGGATACGGCGAAAGCTGCAACGCCAGGGGGGGATAAGTGAAGCCCCGGCCCTGCGGGGTGGGCTCCAGCAGGTCGCCAGGGCGGCGGGGGCGAGAGGTTGCGTGGGCTTTGAGGCCGGCGGACTTCAAGGCCAGGGCGGCGCCCAGCGCCCCGTAGAGGTGGGATTCGGGGGAGACGATCAGACGCCGGCCCAGCAGCGCTTCGATGTGTCGGCGCACCGCGGTGTTGCGCGCCACGCCGCCGCAAAACACGATGTCCCCCTCCGGCAGGTCGTCGGCAAAGAGGGTATCGACGATCTTGCGCGCCAACCCGTGGCACAGTCCGTCGCAGATGGCGGCCAGGTCGTGACCCTGCTGCTGGGCATGGATCAGGTCGGTCTTGGCGAAAACGGCGCAGCGTGAGGCGATGCGGGGCCGATCGGATCGGTTGGACAGGGCCACGCGGCTCAGCTCGGCCGCCGAGGACAGCTCGAGACGTCGGGCCTGCTGGTCGAGAAAAGCCCCGGTACCGGCGGCGCAGGAGGTGGCGCTGTGGCTGCCGAGGTATCCGCCGTTGGCGTCCAGGCGGATCAGGCAAAAATTCTGGCCGCCCACGGACAGGATGGCCCGGGCGTCGGGGTGGCGCTGGCGCACGGCGGTGATGAGCGCCACCTGGGGATCGATGCGGCCATCGGCGCGCAACGCCCGCGGGCTCGAGGCCACCGCCGCCACCGGTCCCATTGCCGGCAGATCGAATGCGGCCAATGCGCTTTCCAGTATGTCCGCCAGCTGTCCCTGGTGCTGGTGGTAGGCGCTGGCGCGGAGCGCGCCCGAGGCAGAGACCGCCACGACCCCCATGGCCGTGGTGCCGAAATCGATTCCCAGGATGCAATCGTCTTCGCGTTTCATGGTCTGCACCGCGGTTGAACCCAATTGCCCCTCTCTTACGCCATCGGCGGCGGCGAAGCAACCGATCTGGCCCTCAACCCGCATGGCGCACGGCGAGGTGGCGCCGGGCCAGCCAGCGGTGAATCTCGGGGATCAGCAGGCGGTAAAACCCTTCGGATCCGCCCAGGCCGCGGCGGCCGAAGACCCAGTTGATTTCCAAAAAGAGCGGCTCGGCAGCGGCCTTGCGGGCGTCGAACAACAAGTCCAGCCCGGCCAGGTCGATGTGCTGGTGCCGGCAAAACTGCAGCGCTGCCTCGACGCCGGCTTTGATCAGTTGCGGGTCGCTGTGGTGATCGAGGGTCGCCCCGTGGGCCAGGTTGGCGGCAAAGCCGCCATCCGGCCGCACCCGCCAATAGGCCACGGCCCGGGTGCCGATCACCGCCACGCGCAGGGCCCGGCCGGCCGCGGGGATCAGCTCCTGGACCAAGAAGCCCCCCTGCCCAGTGGCTTCGTAGGCGCGCAGCCGCGCGAGCGCCGAAGTCCAGGCCGCCGGCGAGTCGATCAAGAAGACGTTTCGCCCTTCGCCGCCCCAGTCGAGCTTGAGCACGAAGGGAAACGGGCCCGGCGGCCGTTCGCCGTCCAGATCGTTGCTGCCGGCATAGATCCGCGTCTTCGGGTGGGGCACCGCCGCCTCGGCGAACAGCCGTGCCTGGCCGCTCTTGCCGGGATGGGAAAAGCGGCGGTCCTGACCGGGAAAGACGTTTGGACAACTTTCACGGGCCATTTCATACAGGGATCGGTAGGTCCCCTGGGGAAGGATCACCGCCGCTGCCCGGCGCATGGCGGCCCGGTCGGCGGCGTCTGGACGACGTCCGGCGCACAGGCGGTTTTGGTCGCCGACGAACATCGGATGGTAGGAAAGAATCATGGATAGCCGAAGCGCTCCATTGCCTTGGCATCCCTGGTCCAGTTTTTCTGGACGCGCACGAAGAGCTTCAAAAAAACCTTTGCCCCCAGAAGCCGTTGGATGTCCATGCGGGCCGCCTCGCCGATCTGGCGCAGCTTGGCCCCGCCCTTGCCGATGACGATGGCCTTTTGCGAATCCCGTTCCAGGTGGATGGTGGCGTGGATGTCGATCAGGGCGCGATCCGGCCGGGCCTTGAACTGCTCGACGGTGACGGCGGTGCTGTAGGGGATCTCCGCGCCGGTGAGGCGAAAGACCTTTTCGCGGATCATCTCGGTGACGATGACCCGTTCGGGCTGGTCGGTGACCTGGTCCTCGGGAAACAGGGCCGGGCCCTCCGGCAGCAGCCGGGTCATTTCCTCTTCCAGGGCCTCGAGCTGGGTTCCGTAACGAGCGCTGATGGGCACGATGGCGGCAAAGGGGTGCCGCCGGCGCCAGGCGTCGATCAGCGGCAGGACCTGCGCCTTGGCCACCCGGTCGATCTTGTTGATGGCCAGCAGCACCGGCGGGCCGGCGGAGGGCAGCCGTTCGAGCAAAAAGCCCTCCGCCTCCGGATCCGGCCGCTCGGCGTCCACCAGCCAAAGCAGCAGGTCGACATCCTCCATGGCGGTGAGGGCGGCCGCCACGATCCTGGTGTTGAGGGGCCCCCTGGCCTGGTGGATGCCCGGGGTGTCCAGGAGGATCATCTGGGCGCCGGGCCGTTGCACCACCCCGAGGATCCGGGTCCGGGTGGTTTGGGGCCGCTTGGAAGTGATGGCGATCTTCATGCCCAGCAAACGGTTGAGCAGGGTGGACTTGCCGGCGTTGGGCGCTCCCAGGATGGCGACGTAGCCGCAGCGGAAGGCGGAAGGCAATGGGGCAGACATGGCAAGAACCTTTCACTCACCGCCGGAGCGGCGGGGATGATCGCTGGAAGGCGCATCGTCAAGGCCGATACGCCTTTCGATGGCCTGCCACAGTTCGCGGCGGCCCTGGCCGGACTTGGCCGAAAAGAGAATCAAATCGGCAGGGGCAAGGCCCAGCGATTCGGCAATCGTGCGCTGACGGGTCAGCTGGTGCATCCGGGGGAGCTTGTCCGCCTTGGAGAGCACCGGCAGGGTCGCCACATGCTGCTGCCGGAGCCGGGCAAGCAGATCATGCTCCTCGCGGCCCGGAAGTCGGCGGATGTCGATGATTACCACCACGGCCTGCAGGGTGGGGCGGGCGCCGAGGTAGGCTTCGACCATCGGCGCCCACGTGCGCTGGACCTTCGCTGGCACCTTGGCATAGCCGTAACCGGGCAGATCGACGAAATACAGGTTTTGGTTGACCAAAAAGAAGTTGATCAGCTGGGTCCGGCCGGGGGTCGAACTCGTCTTGACGAGTCGCCGACGGTTGACCAGGCGGTTGATCAGGGACGACTTGCCCACGTTGCTGCGGCCGGCAAAAGCGACCTCGGGGCGGTCGGCTGGGGGATAATGTGCCGGGGTGACGGCGCTTTTGACAAAGGTGGCCGATTTGACGATCATGAATTTTGGGTTGCGAAATTTGAACTTGGTCTGTCAGGTCTTTTTTCGCCCTTCATGTTGTTTCCATTTTCAAATATCGCTCCAGCCGATCCATTCCCTCGGCGATGCGTTCCATCGAGTTGGCGTAGGAAAAGCGCAGGTAGCCCTCGCCGCCTTGGCCGAAATCGATGCCGGGGGTCACGCCCACGTGGGCCTTTTCCAGGATGTCGAAGGCCAGCTTGTAGGAATCGGCGCTGATGTGCCGCGCATTGGCGAACACGTAAAAGGCGCCGGTGGGCGGGACGGTGATTCCCAGCCCCATTTCCTGGAGGCGTTTGATCATGAACAGCCGTCGCTGGTTGTAGACCTCGCGCATCCGGGCCGTCTCCGCCGCGACGGAAGGGTCGGTCAGGGCTGCCAAGCCGGCGTATTGAACGGCGGTGTTGGTCGAAATGAAAAAATTCTGGGCGATTTTCCGGATGGCGCGCACGAAGGCCGGCGGCGCGATGAGATAACCGAGGCGGAAACCGGTCATGGCGTAGAGCTTGGAAAAGCCGTTGAGAACGAAGGCCTTGTCGGTAAACTCGAGGATCGAACGGGCCTCGCCCTCGTAGACCAACCCGTGGTAAATCTCGTCGGAGATCACGTAGGGCCCCAGTTCGGCGATAGCCGCCATGCGCTCGGCTGACAGCAGGTTGCCCGTGGGATTGGACGGCGAATTGATGAAAATGGCCTTGGTACGGGGCGTGATCCTGGCGGCGATGGCCTCGGGACGATACTGGAACCCGTCGGCTTCGTAAATGGGCACCGTCACCGGAACCCCGTCGACGAACTTGATGAAATTGGGGTAGCAGGCGTAGTGGGGATCGGGGATGATGGTTTCATCGCCGGACTCGAGCAGGGCGGCAAACAGGGCCATCATGGCCGGGGACGTGCCGGGGAAGACGATGACGTTTTCCGGCTGGGCCCGCACGCCGTAGCGCCGGTGATAGTCGGCACAGATCGCCTCCCGCAGCGCCGGCACCCCCAGGCTGTGGGTGTAGTGGGTATGCCCGTCTTCCAGGGCCCGGCACATGGCCGCCTTGACGCAGGCCGGCGCGTCGAAATCCGGCTCGCCCACCTCCAGATGGACCACGTCGATTCCCTGGCGCTCCAGTTCCTGGGCCCTTTCCAGCACGTCCAAGACGATAAACGAGGTCATGCGGCGCAGTCGTGATGTGGTCATGGCGTTTTCCCTGCCTCGGCAGCCTGTCAAATTACCTTGTTGAGCGGATATTCGATGATTCCCTCTCCCCCGGCATGCAGCAGCTCGGGAATCAGGTCCCGCACCCGGTCGGCCGCCACCACCGACTCCACCGAAAACCAGTCGCTCTGGTACAGCGACGCCACCGTTGGGGCCTGGAGGCTCGGCAGCAACTTGACCACCTTTTCCAGGTGTTCCGCCGACACGTTTAGCTTCAGGCCCACCAGCTTTTCGCCCAACAGTGCTCCCTTGAGCAACAGGGCGATCTGCTCGATCTTTTTATGCTTGACTGGGTCGGCCCAGCTCTGGTGGTTGGCGATGAGCTGGGTGTTGGTCTGCATCAGCTCTTGGATGATCCGCAGCCCGTGGGCCTTGATGGTGCTTTCGGTCTCGGTGACTTCCACGACGGCATCGGCCAGGCCGGAGATTACCTTGGCCTCGGTGGCGCCCCAGGAAAACTCGACCTTTACGTCGATGCCGCGTTCGCTAAAGTAGCGCCGGGTGAAGCCCACCAGCTCGGTGGCCACCTTCTTGCCGACCAGATCCTCGGGGCGGCGGATGGGAGAGTCGTACGGCACCGCCAGCACCCAGCGCGCCGGGCGGCTGCTCACCTTGGAGTAGACCAGGTCGCAGACCAGGTGGACGTCCGAGGCGTTTTCGGCGATCCAGTCCCGCCCGGTGAGCCCGGCGTCCAGGGTCTGGTTTTCCACGTAGCAGCTCATCTCCTGGGCGCGGCAGATGGCGCAGGAGATGTCCGGGTCGTCGATTTCGGGAAAATAGCTGCGGCCGTTGACGCGAATGTTCCAGCCGCTGCGCTTGAACAGGGCAAGGGTAGCTTCCTGGAGGCTGCCCTTGGGGATACCGAGTTTTAGCGGAGTGCTCACTTGCCGTAGACCTCTTGGGGGTTGAACAGCGGCTTGCCGACCACAGTGAAGTGATCGCCGTCCAGCCGACGGTAAAAACACGAGCGGTGACCGGTGTGGCAGGCGGCGCCGCCGATTTGGGTCACCTTGAGCAAAATGGTGTCATTGTCACAGTCGAGCCAGATTTCGTGGACTTTCTGGAGGTTGCCGGAGCTTTGCCCCTTGACCCACAGCTCGCCCCGCGAACGGCTCCAGTAAGTGGCTTGGCCGCTGGTCACCGTCGCCCGCCAGGCTTCTCGGTTCATGTAGGCCATCATCAGCACATCGCCGCTTTGGGCGTCCTGGGCGATGGCCGGCACCAGCCCGCCACATTTGTCAAAATCCGGTTCCACCATGAGCAACCCGCCTCCGGGGTTGGAAATTATCAAAAACTATGCTTTTATCGGCCGCTTGATCGAAAGTCAATCTTTTTTCAACCCGGGCCGCCTTGCCAAGGCTGGGCATCTTTGTTAATTTCAATAGTTCCCGCATGGCTTTCCCGCAGTTGTTCAGGCGCGTTGCGGTGGGACGCAAGGAATTGAAATCGTGAAAGAAATCAAGGACCCACGCCGAAAACAAACCACCTCCACCGCCCCACCACGCCGCCGGGTGCGGTGGGGGTGGTGGGGCATGGCGGCCGCAATGGTGGTGCTGGCGGCCGCTGCCGCCGGTGCCGTTGGGCTGTACCGGCACCTGTCCGCCGATTTGCCGCGCATTGATTCGCTCGTCGATTACCGGCCGCCGATCGTTTCCAGGGTCTATGCCGAAGACGGGCGCAAGATCGGGGAATTTTACACCGAGCGGCGGATCGTGGTGGGCATGGATCAGATTCCCGAAAAACTGCGCCAGGCCTTCGTCGCCGCCGAGGACTCCCGCTTCTACCAGCACCGGGGGATCGATCTGACCAGCATCGCCAGGGCATTTTTCAAGAACCTGAAGGCCGGAACCATCGTTCAGGGCGGCAGCACCATCACCCAGCAGGTCACCAAGAGCTTTCTGCTCACCCCCGAGCGGTCCTACGCCCGCAAGATCAAGGAGGCCATCCTGGCCTACCGCATCGACCAGGTTTTGTCCAAGGATGAAATCCTCTACCTGTACCTCAACCAAATCTACCTGGGCCACGGGGCCTACGGCGTGGCAGCCGCGGCGGAGAACTACTTCGGCAAGCGCGTGACGGATCTCAATCTGGCCGAGTGCGCCATGCTGGCCGGGCTGCCCCAGGCCCCGAGCCGCTACAGTCCGTTCCGCCACCCCGAGCGTGCCCGGCAGCGGCAGCGCTACGTGTTGAACCGGATGGTGGAAGAAGGGATGGTCTCCCCGGCCGAAGCCCGGGCGGCGGCAGAGACGGAACTGGAGATCAAGCCCCGGCGCAACTGGTTTTTCGAAGAAGCGCCGGTGTACACCGAGCACGTGCGGCGCTACGTCATCGAGCGTTACGGCGAGCAGCGGCTGCTCAACGACGGGCTACAGATCTATACCGCCGTTGATACGGAGGCCCAGAAGGCCGCCCGCAGCGAAATCGACAAGGGGCTCCGGGCCCTGGACAAGCGCCGGGGATACCGCGGCCCCCTGGAATCGTTGACCCCTGAAGGCGCCAAGGAATGGATCGCCCACCGGGCCACCGCTGCCGCTGCCGTCCCGGGAGAAATCCGGGAGGCGGTGGTGACGGCGGTGGACGACCGCTCCGGCAAGGTAGAGGTGAATCTGGGCCCCCGGTCAGGCGTCATTCAGATGGCGGGGATGCAGTGGGCGCGCCCGATGGATCCGGTTTCGGGCGAGGTCAAAGGACGGCTGGAGAAGCCCAGCCAGATTCTGGCGGTCAATGACCTAGTCCAGGTGCGGGTCGAAGACACCGACCCTTGCATCCTGGCGCTCGAGCAGGTGCCCCAGGTCGAGGCGGCCCTGCTTTGCCTGGAAAATGCAACCGGCGAGGTCAGGGCGATGATCGGCGGCCGGGACTTTGCCGCCAGCCAGTTCAACCGGGCGGTTCAATCCCGCCGCCAGCCGGGGTCCGCCTTCAAGCCGATCATTTATGCCGCAGCCATCGACAAGGGCTACACCCCGGCCTCGATGCTCATCGATGCGCCGATCATCTACCATGACGAGGAGCGTGATTTTACCTGGAAGCCGCGCAACTACGGGCGGCGTTTTCACGGTCCCACCAGCTTGCGCCGGGCCCTGGCCAAGTCGCGCAACGTGGTGACGGTGAAGCTGCTGCGCGACATCGGGGTCCAATATGTCATCGACTATGCCCGCAGCCTAGGCATCGCTTCTCCCCTGGCGCCCAACCTTTCCCTTGCCCTGGGATCTTCGGGGGTGTCGCTGCTGGAGCTGGTGAAGGCCTATTCGGTCTTTGCCAACCAGGGCCAGCGGGCGGAACCGATCTTTGTCACCCGGATCGTCGATCGTGACGGTAACGTCCTTGAGGAGGCCGAACACCGACGGGAGCCGGTGATTTCCCCCGCCACGGCCTACATCGTCACCAGCCTGCTGGAAAGCGTGGTCCAGGAGGGTACCGGGCAGCGCGTCAAGGCCCTGGGTCGGCCGGTGGCCGGCAAGACGGGCACCACCGACGACTTGCACGACGCCTGGTTCGTCGGCTACACGCCCGGGTTCACCACCGGGGTTTGGGTCGGCTTTGACGATGACACTCCCCTGGGCGACGGTGAAACCGGCGCACAGGCCGCCAGCCCCATCTGGCTCGGCTTCATGCAGACCCTGCTCAAGGACCGCCCGGCGGAGGTGTTCCCCGTGCCCGAGGGGGTGGTCTTCGCCAAGATCGACGCCGAAACCGGCCTGCTGGCCATCGCCGAGTCCAAGGAAACCCGCTTCGAGTGCTTCAAGGAAGGCACCGAACCGACCACCTACAGCAGCCGGCCCGAGGAGGTCGTCGAGCCGGAAAGCTTCTTCAAGTCCGACATCTGATCGTTTTCCCGCTCCTGCCGGATGATGCTTCTCTTTTGGGGGCGCAACCACCGCGCCCCTTGCGACAAAGAAGCGCTGGCTTGGGCAGGCGAGGCGTGGCCCTCAGTCCAGGGCGACCCCCAGGCGGTGGAGCGCAACGTCGGGATCTCCTGAAATTCGGATCCCGGCCAAGGCGAAGCGCTCTGTCAAGGCGGTGAGATTGGTATTGCCAAGCCCGCGCACCTGGGACAGGCGCCGGGGATGGGCGGTGATGCGTACCGTCCGCCCGACCGCCGGCAGTCGGTGCAGGCCGCGTGCGATCGCCTGGCGGCACAAGGCGCTGAAGACGAGGTGGCCGAAGGCCGGGTGATAGGGACCGGCCAGGACGTGGGCGCTGTCGGAGAGCTCGTCAGAGGCCTGAAGCCCCATGCGAATCACGGGGATGTTGCGGCGGGCGAACAACCGCCAAAGCCGGGCGCAGGTGGCGACGGCCGCCTCCAGGGACAGGGGCTGATACGCCCCCCGACGGTAGGCCGCCGCCAAAGGGCTGCCGGCGAGGACCAGGCACGGATAAATGCGAACGAAATCAGGTTTCAGGTCGGCGAAGCGGACGGCGCTGACCAGGGCGCTGCGCGCGTCTTGGCCCGGCAGGCCAATCATGGTCTGGATGCCCACCCGCAATCCTGCCTGGCGCAGTCGGTCCACCGCCAGGGCCGTATCCTGGGCCGAGTGACCGCGGCCAGCGGCCGACAGTACCGCATCGTCCATAGATTGCCCCCCCAATTCCACGGTGTCCACGGGGCTGTCGGCGATCCACCGGAGCCGCTGGGCGTCGATGGTGTCGGGCCGGGTGGAAAAGCGCACCGAGCCGATCCAGCCCCGACGCACGAGGTGCTGGGCTTCGGCGAGCAGGAATTGGACGTGATCCGGCGGCTGCCCGAGAAAATTGCCGCCGTAAAACGCCAGTTCGACGTGTTGGGGAGACGGGGGTTTTTCCCGGAGAAAACGGGCCACCAGGGCGGGCAAATCGGGTGACGAATCGCGGCCCGCCTGGCCGGTGATGGTTTTTTGGTTGCAGAAAACGCAGCGATGGGGGCAGCCGGCATGGGGCAGAAACACCGGCACGATGGTGGGGCGGCGGAACGGCGCCGGATTCGGCGGCAGGTCGATCCAGACCGCCGTGCTGGCGACGGGAGAGGGTGACGCGCCGCGGCAGATGCTCATGGCGAGTCGTCGGCACTGAGCCGGGCAAGGGCCCGGCGGGCCGCGTCCTGCTCGGCGGCCTTCTTGGATTTGCCGGTTCCCAGGGTCACGAGGTTGTCCAGCCGCAGCTCCACCTGGAACGTCTTGTCGTGGTCGGGGCCCGTGCTGGCCAGCAGCCGGTAGCGCGGAACGGTGTGCCGGGTGGACTGGATCAACTCCTGGAGGCGGGACTTGGGATCCCGCTCCCCTTCCGGCGTACCCACCTGTTCCAGGGGTGCGGCGAAATGCTTCTGCACCACCCGCCGGGCCGCCCCGAAGCCGCCATCAAGGAAGACGGCTGCCACCAGCGCTTCGAAGGCGTCCGCCAGAATCGACGGTTTGCCGCGGCCGCCGTCCTGGTCTTCGCCTTTTCCCAGCTTCAGGTGCTCTCCAATACCGATGCCGTCGGCGAGGCGGGCCAGCTCCTTCTCGTTGACCAGGGCCGCCCGCATGCGTGACAGTTGGCCTTCGGGGCTCTGGGGATAGCGCGCCATCAGCATCGAACCGATCACCAGGCTCAGCACGGCGTCACCGAGAAACTCCAAGCGCTCGTTGTCGCGCAGGTCCAACGCCCCCTGCTCGTTGACAAAGCTGCTGTGGCGCAGGGCTTCATCGAGAAGCGCAGGGTTTTTGAAGCGGTACCCGAGACGTCGGCAGAAAGCGGTGCGCGGATCGCCGGCCATGGCGCGTCTATTCCCGGGCGCTGGCGGCAACGTGGCCGCGCCTTGCCGCCAGCGCCGCCGCCAGCGCCTCGTAAAGCGTATAGGGGACCGCCAGCGTGCCGCTGCCGACCCCCATTTGAATTTCCGGCTTGAGGCTGCCGTGAAAATCGCTTCCTCCGGTCATCAGCAGGCCGTGGCGGCGGGCCGCCCCGGCAAAGCGGGCCGTTTGGACGGCGTCGTGGTCCGGATAGTAGACTTCGATGCCTCCCAGCCCCATGGCAACCAGGTCGGCCAGCAGCCGATCCAGGTCGAGACCGTCATCCAGCGTGACTCCTGGATGCGCCAGGACCGGGATGCCCCCGGCATCCCGAATCAGGCGCATCGCCTCCTGGCACGGCACGCGGAACTTGTCCACGTAACCCGGCTTGCCGTGTCCCAGGTAGCGGTCGAAAGCCTCGTCGATGCTCGCCACGTAGCCCTTGTGTTTCATCAGGCGGGCGATGTGGGGGCGACCCAGTCCGTCAAGGCCGCCGGCCAGCTCGGCCGCCTCCGCCAGGTCCAGGGCGAAGCCGAGGTCGTTGAGTCGTTGGATGATTTTCGGATTGCGCTCGCTGCGCGCGTTTTGCAGGCGTTCGAGGATCTGGTTGAGGCGGGAATGGTCAAAAGCGATGCCGTAGCCCAGGACATGAAAGCTTCCCCGCTGGGGGCAAAGGGATGGCGGCGCGGCGCTGATTTCCACCCCGGAGACGGCTTTGATGCCGAGGCGAGCCGAGCGCTCCAGCAATTCGCGGCTTCCGGCCAGCGTGTCGTGGTCGGTGATGGCGATGGCGGCCAGGCCGAGTCGGCGGGCCAGAGAGAGGATTTCGAGCGGCGTCAGCGTTCCATCGGAAGCGGTGGAGTGAATATGAAGATCGATGTTCAAAACGGCTTCAAATTCCCAGTGCCTTTTCCAACGCTTCTTCCTTCATCTTGCACTCGATGCACTGGGTCGTCACCGGCCGCGCCTTGAGACGTTCGATGGAGATGTCTTCACCGCAGGTTTCGCAGATACCGAAGGTGCCGTTTTCGATCCGTTCCAGGGCGAGCTTGATTTTCTTGATCAGCTTGTGTTCCCGGTCGCGGATGCGCAACATGAAATTGCGATCCGCCTCCAGCGAGGCCCGGTCGGTGGGGTCGGGAAAATTCTCCTTGGGAATCGTCATGCCGGAAACGGTGTCATCGGCCTGGGACAACAACTCCTGGAGCTGGTTTTCCAGCAGCGTCTTGAAAAACTCGATGTCTTTTTTTTTCATCGTGAACCCTGCCTGTGATGGGAGTCCTCGATTTTGTTCATAAGACAAAAACATCTAGCACAACGGCATCTTGCTGTAAAGACCAAATAATAAGCTCGCCGGCGGGAAAGGCAAGCGGCCGGTCAGGGCGCGTCGAGGTTGAAAAGGCGCCTCACCACATCCAGCAGGTCCTGGCGGTGGCCGCGGTGGCCCTCGCTTTTGAGGATCTGGGTGGGGTCGTGGAGAAACTTGTTGATCATGGCGGCGGCCATGCGCCGCAGGGCCGCCTCGTCCGGGGGCGCTTTTCCCCCTTGGAGGGTTTTCTTGATCTCGGCCTCGGCGATCAGTTCCAGCTTGCGGTGCAGGGCGACGATGGTGGGAACCACATCCAGGCTCTGGCGCCACTGGGAGAAGCGCAGCACCGCCTCGTCGATGATCCGTTCGGCCTTGAGGGCCTCCTGTCGCCGGTCCTGGATGTTTTCCTCCACCACGCCCTTCAAATCGTCGATGTCGTAGACGTAGACGTTGGAGAGCCGGTTGATCCGGGGATCGATGTCTCGGGGGACGGCGATGTCGATGAAAAAGAGGGGCCGGTTGCGCCGATGGCGCAGCACGGCGCTCACCTGGGCGGGGACCACGACGAAGCCCGGAGCCCCGGTGGAGCTGATGATGATGTCTGCCTGGGTGAGGCGCGCTTCGATCTCTTCGAAGCGGATGGCCTGGCCGCCGAAGCGCTGCGCCAGGGCCACCCCGTGGGCGAAGGTGCGGTTGGCCACCAGGATCTCGCCGGCCCGGTGGCGGAGGAGGTGCTCGACGGCCAGCTCGGCCATCTCGCCGGCGCCGATGAGCAGGACCCGGCGCCCGTTCAGGGCGCCGAAGATCTTGCGGGCCAGCTCGATGGCGGCATAGCTGATGGACACGGCATGGTCGCCGATGCCCGTTTCGGTGCGGATCCGTTTGGCCACGAAAAAGGTGCGGTGCAGCAGCCGGTTGAGGATCACTCCGGAAGCACGGCGGTGGGTGGCTTTGGCGTAGGCGGCCTTGATCTGGCCAAGGATCTGGGGTTCGCCCACCACCATCGAGTCGAGGCTGGAGGCCACGCGAAAAAGGTGGCGCACCGCGTCTTCGTCCACGTGACGATAGAGGGCCGATCTGAACTCCTCGATGGGCAGGTGTTTGAATTCGCTGATGAAGGCTTCCAGCTCGGCGATGGCCCGGGCCGGGTCGTCGCAGGTGACGAGCACCTCCACCCGGTTGCAGGTGGACAGCAGCAGGGCTTCGCGGAGGCACGGCCGGCGAACCAGGGCCTCGAGGGCGGCCTCCGTCTCTTCCGGCGAGAAGGCGAGGCATTCGCGCAACGCCACCGGCGCCGTCTGGTGGTTGAGTCCCACCAGCAAAATGCGGGGCTTTCCCGGGGCGCGGTTGGGCGTGGTGGTTTGATCACTGTCCGGTAAAGACCCCATGGTGTCCCTTGAGCAAAAAGTTGACGCCCAAAAAAGTGAACAAAATCAAGGCAAAGCCGACGATGGCCATCACCGCCGAGCGCCGTCCGCGCCAGCCGACGGTGAGGCGCTGGTGCAGCAGGGCGGCATAGATCAGCCAGGTGATCACCGACCAGATCTCCTTGGGGTCGGCGCTCCAGAACCGGCCCCAGACGGCATGGGCGTAGACGAAGCCGGTGATCAGCCCGCTGGTCAGCAGGGCAAAACCGGAGGCGATGCAGGCGTAGCCGGCGGCATCAAGGCGGTCCAGCGACGGCAGGCGGCGAAAAAAGAAGCCGTGGCGTTTGCTCTTAATGGCGTTTTCCTGGAGCAGGTAGAGGATGCCGATGCCGCAGGCCAGGGCCAGGGCCGCGTCGCCGAGGAAAACCGCCGCGATGTGGCTGATGAGCCAGAAGCTGTTGAACAGGGTTTTGTCGGCGGCCGGGGCGCTGGGGGTGAGGCTGGCGGCGATGAGGATCACCAGGGCCAGGGGGGCGGCGTAGACCCCGAGCACCTGTAGCCGGTAGCGCCCGTAAATGACCAGGAACACGCCCGTCACGGCCCATCCGGCCACCACCAGGGTCCCGTGCAGATGGTGCACCGGCAGATGCCCCGAGGCGAAGACGCCGGCGACCAGCAGCACGGTGTGCCCCACGAACCCGAGCCCGAGCAGGGCCAGCGCCGCCTGGCGCAGCGGCTTGCGCTGCAGGAAGAGGAAGGCCAGGTAGCCGGCGGTGCTCAGCAGGTAGGCGGCGATGGTTGTCAAAAGCAGGATCTGCATCAGGGCTGTCCTTGGCGCTGCGGCGCTTCGTCGATGAGTTCCAGCAGCGAGGCATCGTAGGCCGCTCCAAGAATGGCGCTCAGACGGCGCTGCACCTCGTCTCGGCGTCCCTGTCGGATGGCCTCGGGAAGGTCCGCCGCCACCAGGCGGGCGAACAGCTCCCGCCGGGTTTCGGAGTCGTTTTGGGAGGCGAGCAAACGTCGGCGGACCGCTCCCATGATGCGCAAAAACACTTCATATTCATTGCCGAAGCGAGCTTCAAGGTTTTTTCTTAGATGCCGCGACAACGCCGGGCTCTGGCCCGAGGTGGAAACGGTGAGCAGCAGGTCGCCGCGGCGGACGACCGACGGCAGGGTGAAATCCCCTGCGGCCGGCTGGTCGATCACGTTGCACAGGACGCCTCGACCGCGAGCGTCGGCGGCAACCTGCCGATTGACCTCGGGCTGGTCGGTGGCGGCGATGGCCAGCAACATCCCGGCGAGATCATCGGCGCGGTAAGCGCGCCGGTGCCAAGCGATGGCGTCTTCGAGGGCCAGTTGGGCCAGGGCTGGACTCGCCGAGGGGCTCACCACGGTGACGGCGGCCTCGGCGGCCAGCAGGCCGCGCACCTTGCGTTCGGCCACCCGGCCGCCGCCCACCACCAAGCATTGGCGGCGCCGCACATCGAGGAGGATAGGATACGTCATGGCGGTGTCCCCGTTTCTTCGATAACGATACCGTCGGACGTCACCCTGATCTGCATCAGGTCCCGGGCCACGGTGAGGGGACCGCTCCAGGTGCGGCGGCACTGGGCGGCGATGTCCACCCCGTCACACTCCGGGTACAGGTGGGTGAGCACAAGGTGTGCCACGGCGGCCCGGGCCGCAAGACGCCCGGCCAGCGACGGCGTCAGGTGGCCGGGCACCTTCTGCCCATCGGGCAGGGACGCTTCGCAGATGAACACGTCGGCTCCGCGGGCCAGTTCCACCAGGGCGTCGCAGGTGTCCGTGTCCCCGGAGTACACCACCGAGACGCCGTCGGTGCCGGTGATCCGGTAGGCGAGGCTCTCCGGGTTGTGGGCCACCGGGCAGGCGCGGAGGACGAACCCTTGCGCCGCGAAGCACTCCCTGTCCCCGGCGGATCGTTCGACCAGGGAAAACAGGTGGTCCGGAAGCTGGAGCCAGTGTCCCCAAGCGGCCGTGAGGCCCTGAAAAAAGCGCCTCAGGCCGGGGCCGCCGATCAGCTTCAGCGGCACCTGGCGCTGGATGGCCGGGTACTTGTTGGCAAAGAGAAAGGCCGGCAAGGCCCCGCTGTGGTCCGGGTGAAAGTGGGTCAGGAGCAGATGGGTGATGGAAAAAACGGTCTCCCCGGCCGCCACCAGCCGATGCAGGGTCCCGGCGCCCACGTCCACCAGGATGCGCGCCGGTCCGCTGCGAACCAGGATCGCCGCACTGGAACGCTTCAACGAGGGCACGCAGGTGCCCGAGCCGAGAATGGTCACCGTGGTGGTCATGAGGTCAACGATTCTGGCGGCGGTGGTTTCTTTTGCGGGTCAGGGCCGCGATGATCCAGTTTTGCACCCTGGCCGCGTCCTTGGGATCAAGGTTCTTGGGCAAATCGCTGACGGCGATTTCAGCCCGGGCCGCGCTTTGGTGGCCGCCGGCGGAGCCGAGGTCCCCGAAGCTGCGCTTGGCCACGGCGCCGGCGTCCTTGCGAATCCCGTCGTTGCGCAGGATCACCACTAGCTTGCGGTCGTGGAGTCCCGAAACGATGCTCCAGTGGATGTCTTCGACACGCATAAAAAAGTCGGCGATCAACACGAGAATGTCCGGGGACGGCACCGGTCCCAGGTGGACGAAGATCCGCCCCTTGCGGATCCGGCGTTCCTGGAGGGCCGTCTTGAAAAATCGCAGAAAATCCAGGCGCATTTCCGACTGTTCGATTTTTCGTACCAGGGGAATGTTGGCGTGGCGAAACAGGTACTGGAAGGCCCGGATGTCCTCGGGGGTGGCGCGGCGCTTGAAGTTGTCCGTGTCGGTCTTGATGGCGTAGAAAAGCCCGGAGGCCAGTCTGGCCGACGGCTTGATGCGGGCCGCCCGCAGGTATTCGGTGAGGATGGTGGCCGTGGCGCCGTACTCGGGCCGCACGTCCACCAGGGGGGCGGCGACGTCGGTGACCGGGTGGTGGTCGAGGACCACGTCGAAGGCAAAGGGGGCGAAAAGTTCATGGTGGGCCGGCTGGGAGTCCACCAGGACAAAGCGGGTGAAGCGGGCCGGGTCGATGTCGGCCACCTGCTCCATGCGCACGTTGAGTAGCCGGATCATGGCGAGGTTGTCCGGCCGCTTGACGATGTTGACGGCCGCGATGGTGACCCCGGCGCTCTTGCGCCACAGCAGCCGCTTGACCGCCATGGCCGAGGCGATGGCGTCCGGGTCGGCGTTGATGAGCACCAGGACCTGGTCCTCGCCCCTGAAACGCTCGCAGAAGCGCTGCACTCGATCTTTTTGGGATACCCGCGTCGGCAAAACCGTCTTTCTCCCAAGGATTGCGCCTGTCGGCGGCCAAAAAAGTCCGTGGCGTACCGCCGCGGCCGCAGCGTTGGCCCCTCCATAGCTTTTTCCGGCAATTGGCGCAAGGGCCGGCGTTCAGCCGCTTGCCAGCAGGCGTCGAAAAAATTCTCGACTGTCGACCAGGTCCTCGCGTCGATCGGTGAAGATTTCCAGTGTGATCGTTTCCATGGTCACATGGTGCGTCAAGGCCCGGGCGATGCGCGCGTAGGGGATCCGCCCCTTGCCCAGGGGCAGGTGTTCGTCGCGCTGGCCCCTGTTGTCGCTGAGGTGCAGGTGGCCGACACGATGGCCCAGGGTCTCGATGAAGGCCAGCAGGCGCTGCGCCTTGCGGTCTTCGATGAAGGCGTGGCCGACATCCAGGGTCAGGCGCAGCTCGGGCCAAGCCGCCAGCAGCGGTTCGAAAGCCGAGGGCTCCACGCCCACCCGGTAGCGGGGAAACATGTTTTCAAGACAGACGCAAACCCCCAGGGAGGCGGCGTGGGCCAGCATCTCGGCCATCCCCTCTTCCACCAGGGGGCGGACCCGGTCCATGGCCCGGGCGCCCATGAAACTGATGGCCGGCGGGTGGGCCACCACCTTTTCCGCGCCTAGGTCGGCGGCGACGTCCAGGGATCGGCGGATTTCGTCCCGGGAGGCCTGGCGCAGGGCCGGTGTCAGGTCGGCGGTGTAAACGAAGGTGGGCAGGTGGCAGACCAACCCCAGGCCGCCGTCGGCCAGGGCGCCGAGAATCTCCGACCGTTGCCGGCGCACTTCGGTGTGATGGGCCAGGGGGGCATCGAGGGTCAGTTCGAGATAGTCGAATCCCAGGGCGGCGATGGCCCGGATCTCGTCGACCACCGGGTGAACGGGAAAATTCATGGCGCCAAATCGCATTGTCTCTTTCCGCTTCGTCCAGCGCATTGGCTTGGCCGATGATGGCCAATTATTTTATTCTCCGCTTTTCGCCGGTTTGACACGCACCATTGACGCATATAAATTATCATACTTTTGCGGAAGAGGCGTTGGACATCTTCGCAACCGGTAAAACAGAACGGCGTTTACAGCGAATGCTTCAAGTCGAAAACCTCACCAAAGGCTACGGAGGCCATCTGCTGCTGGATGGCGTCAGCTTCAAGATCAACGAACGCGAACGCATCGGCCTGGTGGGCCGCAACGGTCACGGCAAGACCACCCTCTTTCGCCTGATCGTGGGCGAGACCCTGCCGGACGCCGGGACCATCGCCGTGCCCAAAAACTACCGTATCGGCTACGTGCAGCAGCACCTGTTGTTCTCGCGGCCCACCGTTCTGGAGGAAGCCATGACCGGGCTGCTCCCCGCCGAGCGCGATCACCACTGGAAGGCGGAAAAAATCCTGGCCGGGCTCGGCTTTTCCGAAGACGACCTCTCGCGCTCCCCCGAAACTTTTTCCGGCGGCTACCAGGTGCGCCTCAACCTCGCCAAGGTGCTCCTCAACGAGCCGGACCTGCTGCTGCTCGACGAGCCGACCAACTACCTGGACATCACCTCGATCCGGTGGATCGTCGGGTTCCTCAACAGCTGGCCCCGAGAGCTGATGGTCATCACCCACGACCGGGGCTTCATGGACCAGGTGGTCACCCACGTGATGGGGATCCATCGCCGCAAGGTGCGCAAGATCGCCGGCAACACGGAAAAATACTACGACCAGATCGCCCAGG
The DNA here is from genome assembly GCA_011042305.1 of Desulfobacteraceae bacterium. Classification (GTDB taxonomy): domain Bacteria; phylum Desulfobacterota; class Desulfobacteria; order Desulfobacterales; family UBA2174; genus UBA2174. Next base: position 20,444 of record DQXI01000012.1, on the reverse strand, counting down.
AGGAGGAAATCCACGAGAAGACCCGGATCAACGATGAAAAAAAACGCAAGGAAGTCGAGCTGTTCATCACCCGCTTCCGGGCCAAGGCGCGCCTGGCGGGGTTGGTCCAGTCGCGCATCAAGACCCTGGCCAAGATGGAAAAGCGGGAAAAACTCCAGGAAGCGGAGACCATGGATTTCGCCTTCCGCTACCGGCCGTTTGCCGGCCGCCACATCATCGACGTCCGGGGGATGCGCTTCGGCTACGACCCGGACCGCCCCCTGATCAACGACTTGGACCTGCAAGTGAGTGCCGGGGAGCGGATCTGCATCGTCGGTCCCAACGGCCGGGGCAAGACCACCTTGCTCAAGCTGCTGGCCGGCCGGCTGGCGCCCCAACAGGGCCAGATCCGACGCGCCCCCAACCAGGCGGAAGGCTTCTTCGAGCAGACCAACGTGCAGAGCCTGGTGGACGAGCGCACCGTGGAAGAGGAGATCCAGGCCGCGGCCCCGGATCTCACGCGCACCCAGGTGCGCAACATCTGCGGCCAGATGCTCTTTTCCGGCGACGACGCCCTCAAGAAGATCAGCGTGCTGTCCGGGGGAGAAAAGGCCCGGGTGATGCTCGGCAAGATCCTGGCCACTCCGGTGAACGTGCTGTTTCTCGATGAGCCCACCAACCATCTGGACATGGACAGCTGCGACGCCATGCTTTCGGCCCTGGACGCCTTTGCCGGCACCCTGGTCATGGTGACCCACAACGAGATGTTTCTCCACGCCCTGGCCCAGAAGCTGGTGGTGTTTCAGGATGATGGGGTCTCGGTATTTTGGGGCGGCTACCAGGATTTTCTCGACAAGGGCGGCTGGACGATCGAATCCGGCAGGGCAAAGGCGAAAAGAGTCCGCCCCACGTCCACGGCAGCCGCCCCGGCCTCCGGGACCAAGCGCCCTGATCGAAAGGTATTGAAACGGCAGCGCAGCCAGTGGGTGGCCGAGCGCGCCCGGGCCCTCAAGCCGTTGGAACAACAGATTGCCGCGGCCGAAAAGACGATCACCGACCGTGAAACGGAAATGGGGTACCTCAACGACGCCATGATGGCCGCGGCCGGCTGCCAGGACAGTGAGCGCATCCGTGAATTGTCCCGGCTCCTGGCGGCCTGCCAGGCGGCCATCGATGCCGCCTTCGTCGATCTGGAAACCGCCACTGCTGCCCACGAAGCCCTCAAGGAAGAGTTTGAGCAGCGTCGCAAGGAGATGGAAACATGACAAAACGCGAACAATTGCCCACCCCGCAGCACATCCTGGTTTTCGAACAAAACGGCAGCGGGGCGCGCAAGGTGGCCGGCATCCGTCAATACGGCAACGGCCGCTACGCCATCCGCACCATCGAACTGCCGTTGGCGCTGCCGCCGGTGATCGACGATGCCGACGAGTTTCTGCCGGCGAGCCTGGATGCCGATCTGGTGCTCGACTACCTGGTCCACCCGGACCTGTCCCACGACTTGGCGGTGCGCTGCACCGCGCAGGGGATTCCCTACATCGGCTCGGGCAAGAAGCACCTGGTGGAAGGGGTGTTGATGCCGGTGACCTGCTGCGCCCTGGCCCACCAGGAAGGCCTGGGCCACTACGGACTGGATTTCGGCGTGCCGCGGTTTTCGGTCACCCTCGAAGGGGATCAAATCACGGGTATCCGCGTGGAACGGGGCGCCCCCTGCGGGGCCACCTGGCCGGCGGCCGCCAAGATGGTCGGCAAGCCGGTGGACTGGGCCGTGGTGCGCATCGGCGTTGAATGCCAGTTTCACTGTTCGGCCAACCCGGCCGGCTGGGATCCGATCTACGAAAAGAGCCCGGTCCATGTGGCCGGCGACCTGCACTCGGCCGCCCTGAAGGCCGCCGTGGCGCGGTTTCGCAAGGGGCAATCCTAATCTAATCAGATTCAACCATCGCCTCTTTTCGCGCGATTGGGCCTTGCATCGGGTGTCGCTGCGTTCCTGACAACGTCAGTACGGAGGATGGAAAAAATGGCGAACACGGAAAACTTCCTGATCGTGGTCAACAGCGGAACGGACAAACCTTACAACCATTATGCCGCCTATGTGGTGGCGTTTCTGGCCAAGCAGGTCGCCAAGATTCCCAAGGTGACCATCTACTACGGTCCTTACGGGGTGGCGATGACCAAGAAGGGAGAGCTGGCCAAGCTGCCGATCCAGGCCGAGGTCAAGGAACTGATCGCCGGGCAGGTGGACGGTCTTTCCGCCTCGGACCTGCCGGACAACCTGGAGCAGCTCGCCCGCTTCGAAAAGAGCCAGCTCGGGGTCAACATCGTCTCCTGCGGCACCTTCCACGTCATCGACGGCGCCGGAAAGACCGTCGAGGACACTTCGGGGATTGAGGATTTCATCGTTCCCGTGAAACTGCCCGATGCCGCCGGAGCCTTGCTGGGCGCCGACAAAATTCACTATCTGTAAAAACGGGACGCAGCGACTCCCGTTGCAGGCCTCAGTCCTTGAGGCCCCAGAACCATTCCGGCAGCGGCGGCTGCTGGGCGGGGAAAAGAAGGACAAAATGACCAAAGGGGCTTGACGGACGACAGAGAAATGAAAGCCGGCGGGGGAGTCACCCCGCCGGCGCTTCTGAATCCTTGAACAAGAACCGGCGGATCATTTCCGCCAAGGCGTCGATGAGCCGGTCCCGGGGCAGCGGGGCGTCGAAAATCTTGATGCTGTGCACGGTCATCACCACCGCGTTGGAGACCACGGCCGCCGCTGCCTCCAGGTCCGTCACCCGCAGCCGGTCCTCCACCTGCCGCAGCGTTTCTACCAGTTGGGCGTTGATCTGGCGCTCGATTTCCCCGTGATACTCCTTCACTTCCGGGTCGGCATAGCACATCACCATCGCTTCGCGGTCGAAGCCGGGCGACAGGTCGTGGGCCGCCAGGATCGACTCGATGATGGCCCGCACGATGGTCGCCCTCCCCAAGGTCTCGATGCGCTGGCGGTTCTGTTCGCGCAGGATCCGGATGATCTGCTCCTGCTTGTAGGCCTTGAAGACCTCCATGAACAGCACCTTCTTGTTTTTGAAATAGGAGTAGAAGCTGCCGATGGACACCCCGGCGCGACCGGCGATTTCCTTGCTGTTGGTGCCGTGAAATCCCTTGGCAGAAAACAGCTCCCGGGCCGCGGCTAGGATGCTGTCACGGGTTTCGATGCCACGCTGTTGCCGGGGAATGCGGGTTTTGGGGCTCAACGTTTCTCCCTCGCTTGATTTTAAAAGTGCCGGATACTTCGTTAACCTATTTGTTTTATTTGATTTTGGGCCTTTTCTCCCCCGGTTGTCAAGAAAAAATGAGCACGGGTTCGATTTTTTCTTGACAACCCGAACCATCGTTCATATTGTTGGGACAACAAGAACAATGGTTCGGGTTCGCAAAAAGACGAAACACCTTTTCCTGCAAAGGAGGAAAGCCCATGAAAAAAATCAATTGGATCGCCTTCGCGATGGGGATGCTCTTGATGGTGTCTGGACCGGCTCTGGCCGGTTCCGACGAGATCGTCAACCTTGGCACGGTGGAAATGTCCCGTGGTGACCTGGATCGGATTCGGGCCATGGTCGCCGGCGAGGTGGTGTCCGAAGCCGTGGCGCCGGTTCCCGAACCCAGCGTGAACCTGGGCGTGGTGGAGCTGGCCCGAAGCGACCTGGATCGGATTCGGGCGCTGATGGCGGGCGCCGAGTCGGCCCCGGTGACGGTTGCCTCCGGCGAGGAGATAGTCGATGTCGGCCGGGTGGCCTTGCCGCGGTCCGAGTTCGAGGCGCTCAAGATGCAGGTCTCGGACGGCCTGAAGAAAATCCGCTCCCACCTGGCCTGGGTCGCCTTGCGCTAGTTTCCGTTCATGCCGCCTCTAAATTGCCCGCGCTCGGCCCGGCCAGGGGGCAGAGGCCAACAGCTCGGACAAAGCTTGCCACCCTTGGCGCAGAACCCTCCTTCCAGCGCCAATCAAAGGGATGGGAGGTGAGCGAAACGCCCGTCTCGCCTCCCATCCCCCCCTTTTTTTAAAAAAGTCTGAAATTGTGGCCGAAAGCGGCATGGGGCAATGGTCAAGACTTACGACGGAAAATCCCCTTGATCCGCCCCCACAGGCTGCGGCGGATGGCCACCTTTAAATAAAGGTCTCCGGCGGGACCGCCGCCGCGGCCGGGCAGGCCCATGCCGGCCAGGCGGATGCGTTGGCCGTCGCGTACGCCGGGGGGGATCTTGACCACCAGTTTCTTGCCCAGCTTTTGGTGGGTATAGGCCCAGGGCCCTCCGTGGCGGGCCTGATCGGCGGTCAGGCGGATGGTGTCGGTGAGATCCCGGCCGCGCCTGGTTGCCGGACGGCCGAGGCTGGCCTGCAGCAGTCGGGAAAAATGGTCCAGCGGCCGGCCGCTGCCGCTATCCTGCCGCCGCCTTCCTCCGAAGCCCCCGATGTACACGAATCCCCGGGCGAACATGCCGGGTCGGCGGAACTCGAACTGCCGGTAGTTCGGCCCGTAGACATCCCTGAAGATCTCGTTCACCCCTCGTAAGCCGAACGAGCGGGCCAGCTCTTCGAAGATCTGGTCGATGTCCGATCCCCGGAAGATGTCCTGGTCCGAATGACTGCTACGAAAATGGGTATGGGCCGTGCGGCCGAACTGCTGGCGCAAGGTGTCGTACTCGGCCCGGCGCCGGGGGTTGGACAAAACGGCGTAGGCTTCGTTGACGGCTTTCATCCGTTCGGCCCCGTTTTCCGGGTTGCGGTCGGGGTGGTACTTGAGAGCCAGTTTACGGAAGGCTTCCTTGATCTCCTTTTGGCTGGCTTGGGGGGAGACGCCCAGGACTTCATAGTAATCGACTTGGTTCATGGATTGATCCTGCTGGGGGATTGAGAAAAAAGCGCCGGCAAAACAGGTGAAGCCATTATCATCGGCGTCCGGGGACCTGTCAACCGGACGCCCCCCCTTTTCGGCGGCGCCGGGGGATGCAGCAACGCGGCGATTTCGCCGAGGGCGGAAATATGCTATGAATCCGGCGGCCCGGAACGGCGCCGAAAAGAACCCAGGCAGCAAAGGAGCGAGCGCAAATGCCCAAAGCGAGCAACCTGAAAAAAGGCGACGTGGTGCGCCTGAAAAACCAGATCTACACCGCCCGCCACATCGAAGTGCAGACCCCGTCGGCCCGAGGCTCGGCCACCTTGTACAAGGTGCGCTTCGCCGAGGTGCGCAGCGGCCAGAAGCTTGACCAGGTCTTCAAGGGCAACGATGAACTGGAAGAGGTGGAGCTGGAGCGCCGGCCGGCCAGCTACCTGTACCGTGACGGCGATAGCTACGTGTTCATGGACAGTGACAATTTCGAACAGTACCCCCTGTCGGCCGAGGCCCTCGGAGAAGACGCCGCCTGGCTGGCCGACGGCATGGAGGGAATCAGTGTGCTGTTGCTCGACGGCCAGCCGCTGTGCATCCAGCTTCCCCAGACGGTGGACCTGGAAATCGTGGACACCCCGCCGGTGATCAAGGGGGCCACGGCCACCAACCGCAACAAGCCGGCCACGCTTTCCAACGGCGTGGTGGTCCAGGTGCCTGAATACCTGGAAAGCGGCACCCTGGTGCGCATCAACACCGAGACGGGCAAGTTCATGTCCCGGGTCTAAATTTGTCTTGACAACTTGACTGCAGGTGAGGTATTGCATCCGGTCATGAACGCTTTTTTCCAGGCCTGGCGGTTCCAGGCGACGGTCTTCCCTTGCTGGCGGAAGACCGTGCGGTGGGGTCCCGTGCCCTGAGGTTGCGCCACGGCGCGAAGAGGGGCTCGCAGCCCACCGCGGAAGACTGGCGGCGGGTTTTTTGTTTTTCCTGTTCAGGAAGGTGCCGCAACCCAACGCAAGCTTACCCAAGGAGGATGCCCCATGGAGCCGAAGTCGATCATCCTGCCCCAGGACCGGATGCCCCGCCAATGGTACAATATTCTGGCCGACATCCGGCTCAACCCGCCCCTGGGACCCGGGGGCAAGCCGATCCGACCCGAGGATCTGGCCCCCGTGTTTCCGATGAACCTCATCGAGCAGGAAGTCTCCAGCGAGCGCTGGATCGACATCCCCGAGCCGGTGCTGGACGTGCTGCGCATCTGGCGGCCCAGCCCCCTGACCCGGGCGTCGCGCTTCGAAAAGGCCCTGGGCACCCCGGCGCGCATCTATTTCAAGAACGAGTCGGTAAGTCCCCCCGGCAGCCACAAGCCCAACACCGCCGTGCCCCAGGCCTACTACAACAAGGTTTTCGGCATCGAGCGGATCACCACCGAGACCGGCGCCGGCCAGTGGGGCAGCGCCCTGGCCTTTGCCTGCGCCCAGTTCGGCCTGGAGTGCAAGGTGTTCATGGTGCGGGTGAGCTTTGACCAGAAGCCGTACCGCAAGGCGATGATGCAAACCTGGGGAGCCACCTGCGTCGCCAGCCCCAGCGCCGAGACCAAGGCCGGCCGCGACGTGCTGGCCCGCGATCCCGACACCCCTGGCAGCCTGGGCATCGCCATCAGCGAGGCGGTGGAACAGGCGGTTTCCGACCCCAGCGGCAAGACCCGCTACTCGCTGGGCAGCGTGCTCAACCACGTGATGCTCCACCAGACGATCATCGGCCTTGAGGCCCGTGAGCAGTTCAAGATGATCGGCGTCGAGCCGGACGTGGTGATCGGCTGCGCCGGCGGCGGGAGCAACTTCGCCGGCCTGGCCTTCCCGTATGTGCTCGACAAGATCAACGGCCGGCAGATCGACATCTTCCCGGTGGAGCCGGCGGCCTGCCCCACCATGACCCGGGCGCCCTTTGTTTACGACCACGGGGACACCGCCGGCTACACCCCGCTGCTGCCGATGCACAGCCTCGGCCATACCTTCGTGCCCCCGCCCATCCACGCCGGCGGCCTGCGCTACCACGGCATGTCGCCCACGGTGAGCCAGTTGATCGACGAGGGCCTGCTCGTCCCGCGGGCCGTCAAGCAGCTCGCTTCCTACCGGGCCGGCGTGCTGTTTGCCCGCAGCGAGGGGATCATCCCGGCGCCGGAGACCTGCAATGCCCTGGCCTGCGTGGTGGAAGAAGCCGAAAAGGCCAAGGCGGAAGGTCGCGAGAAGACCATCGTGGTCAGCTTCAGCGGCCACGGCCTCCTCGACCTGGGGGCTTACGAAAAGTACCTGGACGGCCAGCTCTCCGATGTCGGCATGGGCGAGGAACAACTGGCCGAAGCGATGGCCACGGTGAAGGACTATCCGCGGCCGGCTCACCTGAAGAGCCGATGAGCCCCTTTCCCGACGAGCTGGAGCGACGCTGCCCGCGCCTGGGCGGCCCGGTGCGCTTTGCCTACTGCCGCACCGCGGCCGCCCGGGGCGGGGTCTGCCCCAAGATCCTCGACTGCTGGTGGGAGCGCTTTGATGTGGTCTCCCTGATGCGCAAAGCCCTCTCCGGGGAGGCGTTCGCCCGTCTTTCCCAGCCCCACCGGCCCCCCAACAAGGTCGCCAGCCTCATCGACCTGATCCGCCAGGCCCGCGAGCGCACCGGCCAGGCCCCCTGAATTCCCCCAAATGGCCGAAGGCCGTCACCGCGCTGCATTGACAAGGCCTTTGGTGCCGCGTTATCAACGGCAATAGATGCTGTTTGCAGGCAATGGGGCAGGGCCGAGGTCCTGCGTTTGTTTTGGCGGCACCCTTACCTGGCAGGTGAAACATGATTTGTCTCGGTCGGCGGCAAGGTTCGAGAAACGAGGAAAAGACCCGGGTTGGACGCCGTTTCGGCATCCTGGCGGCGTTGTTGATGCTGATCCTGATGGGCTGCGCGGGAACCGGCGGTCGCTTCGAGCCCTCCGCCGAGCTACGGGGCTTGCAGGCGGTGCGCTGCGACTATCCGGCGGCGCGGTTCGCGGTCTTCTCCGACCCCCATGTCTACGCCCGCACCCTGGGGACCAGCGGTACGGCGTTCCAGGACTACCTCAACAAGGACCGCAAGCTGCTGGTGGAAAGCGAGACGCTGCTCGATGCCGCGGTGGATGCTATCGGGGCACTGGACGTGGATTTCGTTCTCGTCTGCGGGGATTTGACCAAGGACGGCGAGCGGGTTGCCCACCAGCTGGCCGCGGAGAAGCTGCAGCGCCTGGCCGACGACGGAAAACCGGTCTTCGTGATTCCCGGCAACCACGACATCGCCAACGCCGAGGCCTTGCGTTACGAAGGGGACCGCAGCCTGCCGGTGCCCACCGTGTCGGCGGCCGAGTTCGCCGAGATCTACGCTCCCTTCGGCTATGCCGCCGCCCTGGAGCGGGACCCGGACTCCCTGAGCTACCTGGCCGAGCCGGTGCCGGGGCTCTGGTTACTGGCCCTGGATTCATGTTGCTGGCGGGAACAGGGGGAGCGCGGTGATCCCATCACCGACGGGAAGATCTATCCGCCTACCCGAGAGTGGATGCAAAATGTCCTGATTCGCGCCAAGCGCGAGGGCAAGGCGGTGATCGTCGCCATGCACCACGGGGTGGTGGAGCACTATCCGCACAATGAGAGGTTTTACGGCCAGTATCTCGTGGACGATTTCGCCTATCTTGGCGATCTGCTCTCGGCCCACGGGGTGCAGATGGTCTTTACCGGCCATTTTCACGCCCAGGACGTCACGGCCCGGACCTTCGAGAACCCCCGGCGCACCCTCTACGACATCGAGACCGGATCCTTGGTGACCGCGCCGTGCCCGTACCGCGTCGTGACCATCGGCGCCGATCAGCGGGCCTCCGTCCAGAGCCGCTTCATCTCCGCCATCCAGGGGCACGAAAAAGACTTCAGGGTTTTCGCCACCGACTATGTCTACCGCGGCACCATCCGCCTGGCCGACGATGCCCTGGCCAAGTACAAGGTCTCCCCGGCGGACTGGCCCCAACTCAGTCCCCAGATCGCCCGGGCCTACGTCACCCACCTGGCCGGCGACGAGATTCGGCCGCCCGCGGTCTTGCAGGCCGCGGACGTCGGCTGGTGGACCCGGGTGGTGATGTGGTTCCAGAAGGATCTTATCGAGGGATGGTACACCGACTTGTCTCCGGTCGACAACGACCTGGTCATTGATCTGTCCCGATGATGCCGAAGGTCCCGCGGCGCTGGCAGGTGTTCTTTCTCGCCAGCCTGCTGTTCGTTCTCTCCCAGTTCTACCGGGCGTCGATGGCGGTGATTTTCTCCGACCTCACCGCTGACCTGAACCTGGACGCCGCCCAGCTGGGACGGATCTCGGCGGCCTTTTTTTACGCCTTCGCCCTGATGCAGGTACCCATCGTGCTGTATTTGGACCGGTTCGGCGCCCGGGTGGTGATGACCGCGCTGACGGTGGTGGCCGCTGCCGGCGCCCTGGTTTTCGGCTTGGCCCGCTCCGGTGGTGAACTGGCCCTCGCCCGGGCGCTGCTGGGGGTCGGCATGGCCTGCAACCTCATGGGCACCCTCAAACTGATCAGTGAATGGTTCGGCCCTGTGCGCTTTGCCACCCTCTCGGCCCTGGTGATTTCGGTGGGCACTGTCGGCAACCTGGCTGCCACCACGCCTCTGGTGCTGCTGGTGCAGGCGGTGGGATGGCGCGGCGGGTTTTACTTCCTGGCGGCCCTGACCCTTCTGTTGGCCCTTGTTTTTTTCGCCGTGGTGCGGGATCGGCCCGAGGGGGCGGGCGTCGATGCGGCCCCCCTTCAGGCCGAGTCGGCCCGGAGCCTGTTTGCCGGCCTGCGGATGCTCTTGGGGCGGCGCGACTACTGGATCATCTCCCTGGGGACCTTCTGCCGTTACGGGGTCTACGCGGCGGTCCAGGCCCTATGGGCCGGCCCCTACCTCATCGTCGTCCAGGGAGTGTCGGCCCTGGAGACCGGTCACCTGCTCTTTTTGATGAGCATCGGCATGGTGGCGGGCTGCCCCCTCTGCGGCTGGCTCTCGGACGCGGTGCTTTTTTCACGCAAGATCGTGGTGGTCTCGGGGATGGCCGCCATGGCAGCGGTGTTGGCCCTGCTGGCGACGCTGCCGGCCGGCGCCGGGTTCAGCCAGCTTGCGGTGCTTTTTTTCGTTTTCGGCGTGTTCAGTGGCGCCGGCCAGGTCATGTACGCCCATATCAAGGAACGCATGCCTACCGCCTATGCCGGCACCGCCATGACGGGCATCAACTTTTTCACCATGATGGGGGTGGCCTTTTTTCTCCAGGGGCTCGGCGGCTTTTTGAAACGCCTCGAGCCGACTGCGGCCCTGGGGGCCGAGGCGTTTCGCCAGGCTTTTCTGGTCTGCAGCGCCTGCCTGGCCCTGTCGACCCTGTTGTACCTGGCCACCCGGGAGACCTTGGGACGTCGCCGGTCCTCCCGGCCATCCCGGTAGCCGCCGAACGGCGGGTTCCATTTCAACCTCCTGGATTTACAGAATTTTATACTCTTGACAGCGGCGATCGGATCGCTTAAGGTCCCGTCGATGTCGCCCCGGCGGCTCAAACCCAACGGATCGAGGAGCGATAACCGATGAACTTTTACCGCAACTGGTTTTTGGCCAGCCGCCCCTGGTCTTTCTCGATGACGGCCATCTCGGTGAGCGTGGGCAGCGCCATGGCCGCCATAGACGGCGTCTTCAGTTGGCCCCTCTACCTGCTCGCCCTGCTGTCGGCGGTGCTCCTGCACGCGGCCACCAATCTCGTCAACGACTACTACGACGTGGTCAACGGCGTGGACACCGTGGCCGCCGCCACGGCCCAGTACCGTCCCCATCCATTGGTTGAAGGCCTCTTGCCGGCCGGCCAGGTGCGCCTGGTGGGTTTTGCTCTCTTTGGCCTGGCGGCGCTCATCGGTCTCTACCTGGTGGCGGCCTGCGGGGTCACGGTGCTGTGGATCGGACTGGTGGGCCTGTTGGCCGGCCTGACGTACACGGCGCCGCCGCTCAAGTACAAGTACGTGGCCCTGGGCGAGATTTCGGTGTTTCTCATGTGGGGGCCGCTGATGGTGGAAGGGGCCTACTACGTGCAGCGCCAGGCCCTGAGCCTGCCGGCCCTGTGGGTGTCGCTGCCCTTCGGCGTGCTGGTGGCCCTGGTGCTGCTGGCCAACAACATCCGCGACATCGACCACGATCGCAGCCGCAACATCCTCACCCTGGCCATCCTGCTGGGCCGCCGCCGCGGCCTCGCGGCCTACCTGCTGTTGATGGTGCTTTCCTACCTCGGCATCCTTTTCCTGGCAGGGACCCTGACCCCCTGGGTGCTCATCATCCTGCTGACCGTACCCCTGGCCGCCAAGCTGCTGCAGGAGATGACCCATGCGGTTCCGGCTGATGCCGATGCCCGTACGGCCAAGCTCGACACGGCCTTCGGCGTCCTGCTGGTGGTATCCCTGGTGCTGGAAGGACTCATCGGGTGAAGCCCGCGGACGTTTCCTTGGGCACGGTCTGGGCCACGGTGGCCCTGGCGGCCGCGTTGTGGTTCGTCACCTTCTACCTGAGCTTTTCCATCTTCTGGATCAAGATCAGCCTGTCGGCGGCCCTGCTGGCCGGCTTCGCCCTCTGGCGCGATCCGCCGGCCCCCCGGCCCCGCCTGGATGCCGCGGCCGTGGTGCAAGGCATCGTCTCGGCCGTTGTGCTTTGGGGCATTTTCTGGGCCGGCAAGCAGGTTTCCACCCTGATTTTTCCCTTTGCCGAAGGGCAGATCGGCGCCATCTACGGTAAGGGGGAGGGCTTTTCGCCGACGGTGATCTTTTTTTTGCTCCTGCTGGTCACCGGCCCCTGCGAGGAGATCTACTGGCGCGGCTTCTTGCAAAAACACCTCATGGCCCGTTACGGGAAACTGCAAGGCTGGCTGGCCGCCTCGGCCGTCTACGCCCTGGTGCATATCTGGTCGCTGAATTTCATGCTCATCGGCGCGGCGGCCGTGGCCGGGGCTTTCTGGGGGTTGTGCTACTGGCGCTGGGGGCGCCTGGCGCCGGTGGTGGTCTCCCATTCCCTCTGGAGCGCCGTGGTGTTTTCCCTGGCGCCGATTCCCTGAGCGACGCGCCGCGGGCGCGGGCAACGGCATCCCTTCGTGTCGCCTTGACATTCCGGCTTTGCAGGCTTAATTGATACTCTTATTGAAACGCCGGAAAGAAAAAAACCCGGCGCCATGGGAGATTCGCAGCGAGATGCACGCGCCACCGCCCATCGTTTCCATTGTCGGCAAGTCCAACTCCGGCAAAACGACTCTCATCGAACGGCTCATCCCGGCGCTCAGCGCCCGCGGATACCGGATCGGCACCATCAAGCACTCCCACCGCGACATCGACCTGGACCGGCCGGGAAAGGACAGCTATCGGCACAAGGACGCCGGCGCCGAGGCCGTCATGGTGGCCGGCCCGGGGCGCGTGGCCCTGGTCAAGGACGTCGTCGACGCCCAACCCGATGACTTGGTGGGCTATTTCAAGGACATGGACTTGATCATGACCGAAGGCTACAAACGGACCGCCAATCCCAAGATCGAGGTCTGCCGGGCTGTGCGTTCCAGCGTCCCCCTGTGCCTCGAAGACCCGAGCCTGGTGGCCATGGTCACCGACTTGAACCTCGAGAATCTCGCGGTTCCCGCCTTTTTGCCGGACGATATCCAGGGATTGGCCGATTTCATCGAACGCCGCTTCTTGAGCCGCCTGGCGGTCGCGGCAGGAGGCGGACCGCTGTCCTGACCGGCCAGCGCCACCGTGATGAGAACACACCTGATCCGCTGCCAGAACTGGTTCGATGCTTACACCCGGGGCTTTCTTTCCGGCGACGATGACCTTGACCTGCCGCTGCAAGTCAAGATCGAGCACACGGCGGCGGTGCAGGCCAACATGGCCCGGCTGGCCGCTGCCCTGGATAGTTCGGACGACGACCGGGCTTTGGCCGAGCTGGCAGGCCTGCTCCACGATGTCGGCCGGTTTCCCCAATACAAGCAATACCATACGTTTCGTGACAGCGTTTCGGTGAACCATGCCCGGCTCGGGCTGCAGGAGATCGGCCGTCACCGGGTGCTCCACGGGATACCCACGGCGGCACGGCGGGAGCTGGCCCTTGCCATTGCCCTTCACAACGCCTTTGTCCTGCCGCCGCACCCGGACAAACGCCGCCTTCTCTTGGCCCGAATGCTGCGCGACGCCGACAAGCTCGACATCTGGCGGGTGTTCAAGACCTATTACTGCGACGGTCGCCGTTTGAACGCCACCGTCGATCTGGACCTGGCCGACACTCCCGGCTACACCCCGGCCGCCCTGGAGAGCCTGCGCCGGGGGCGCATGGTCCGCCTTGCCGACGTGCACAACCGCAACGACTTCAAACTGCTGCAGATCGCCTGGATCTACGACCTCAACCTGGCACCGGCATTTGCCTTGATGCAGGAGCAGGGACACCTGGCGGCCTTGGCCGGGACGTTGCCCCCGGATCCCACGCTGCGCCGCGTGGTGGAAGACACCCTGAACTACGCCGCGGCCCGCGCCGCCGGCGCACCACCTTCGAATCTGTAACCAGACCCGGGTCTCGGGCTCAGTAGTTATTGGCGGATCGATTTCAACGCTTGCAGGCGCCTCTGGATGTGTGTTGGCCCCGGCTGGGCAACGATGACGCTGGCCGGCGCGGGAGTCGCGGTGCAAGCCGATGGCGAAAAGGAGGAATTTTCCGTGTCATCCATTTCACGACGCCACTTTTTGGCGGGGTCGATGGCCGCCGCCTGCGCTCTGGCGGTGAATCGAGGGGCCGAGGCGGCCGCCGCCGGCAGGGACGGCGAGCAACTGGCCACGCTCCTCGACATTCGCAAGTGCGTCGGCTGTGAAGCCTGCGTCATGGCCTGCCAGGAGACCAACGGCCACAAATACCCCCGGCCCGAGAAACCCTATCCCAAGATGTACCCATCGCGGGTCAAGGTCTCGGACTGGTCCGACAGGCAGGATGTCACCGATCGGCTCACCCCCTACAACTGGCTTTTTATCCAGCACGCCACGGTGACCATTGACGGCGAGGAGACCGAGCTGAACATCCCGCGGCGCTGCATGCACTGCGTCAATCCCCCCTGCGTCAAGCTCTGCCCCTGGGGCGCGGCTCGGCAGGAGCCCAACGGCCTGTCGCGCTTCGACCCGAACATCTGCCTGGGGGGCAACAAGTGCGGCGCGGTCTGCCCCTGGAGCGTGCCACAGCGCCAGACGGGGGTGGGGCTCTACCTCGATCTGCTTCCTTCCCTGGCGGGCAACGGGGTGATGTACAAGTGCGACCGCTGCTACGACCGGCTGGCCCAGGGCGAACTGCCCGCCTGCATCGAAGCCTGCCCGGAAGGGGTGCAGACCATCGGTTTGCGCAGCGAGATCATCGCCGAGGCCCGCCGCATTGCCGACGAGATCGGCGGCTACATCTACGGGGCCGAGGAAAACGGCGGCACCAACACCATCTACGTTTCTCCGGTGCCCTTCGACCAGATCAACCAGGGCAGCGAGTACGGCCCGGGCCGCCCCCACATGGCGCCGGTGGCCGACCAGATGAAGCAGGGCAACCGCTTGGCGGCCGCCATGATCGTGGCGCCTCTGGCCGGGGTGGGGGCCGCCATCTCCCGGATGATGCGCGCGGCCCAGGCGCCGGAGGCGGACGAAGCCGCATCTGACCCGAACCCAGACCAAGGGAGGCGCTCGTGATGGCCCGTACTGCCGCAACCCTCGGATCCTCTTCGGCCTTCCGGCGGCTCTATGCACTCACCCTGGTGGCCCTGGCCATCAGCGGTTTTGCCCAGATGCCGATTTTCAAGCGCTACTACATCGCCGACATTCCCGGCCTGGGGTGGCTGGCCCAGTATTACCTCACTCACCTGATCCACTACCTCGGGGCGGCCCTGCTGCTCGGGCTGGTGGCGTATGCCGTCACCGGCTGGTTGTCCGGGCAGCGGCGGCCCCGGCTGACGGGCTCCGGCGCCGTGCGCGCCGTGCTGCTGGGGGGGCTGGTCGTCACCGGCGTGCTGCGGGTGATCAAGAATTTCTCCGGCGTCTACATGCCCGCCGACTGGATCGTGTTTCTCAACATGCTCCACCTCGCCCTGGTGATGGCCTACATCGTGGCGGCCATCTGGGCAGCGGTGGGCAAAAAGCGATGGACAACCCAACCCTGATCCACTAATACACCACGGGAGTGTCACCATGTCCGAAACCGTTTGGCTGTTGATTGTCATTGCCATTTGGGTTGCCCTGCAAGCCTGGATCTTGCCCAAGCTGGGGGTGCCGACCTGAATGAGCAATGCTTGTCAGTTGACGAGCACGAAGAAGAATGTCGAAACCCCGGGTCCCAAAGCGGAGGATCAACGATAGGGATGCTCCCTTGATCGAAGCGATCAATGCCGGTGAGATCGACCGGTTTTACGAGCTGGTGCAGCGCTATCAGCAGGCCCTGTTCAATTTCGGGCTGCGCATCTGCGGCCAGGCCGCGGATGCCGAGGACATGGTGCAGGACACTTTCTTGAACGTCTTCAAGTATTTGAAGACGTTTCGATTTGAAACTCAGTTCAAGAATTGGCTCTACCGGATCGCCATGAGCGCCTGCATCAAGCGGCGCCGGCGCTCCAGGTTCGCTCCGGAGCGCGAGTTGTCCCTGGACGAGTTTCTGCCCAGCGACGAGCAGATCGCCGTTGACACCCCGGCCTGGGCCCGGGAGCCGCTGGACCGGGTATTGGACGAGGAGCTGGCCCGGCGCATCGAAGACGCCATTCTGGCCCTGCCGGAAGCCTACCGCCCGGTGCTGGTGTTGCGCGACCTGGAGGGGTTTTCCACCGAGGAGACCGCCCAGATTCTGGGCCTGACCCCAGGCAACGTCAAGGTTCGGCTGCATCGTGCGCGGTTGTTTGTCCGTGAGCAGCTCAAGGAATACTTCTCCCATGACCCCCACCGATCCGCCTGAACACGATCCGGCCCACTGCCGGCAGATGTTCGCCCACTTGTCCGAGTACCTGGACCGCGAGCTCGACGAGGCCGCCTGCCGGCAGATCGAGCGGCACCTGGAGCACTGCGACGCCTGCCGGGCCTGTTGTGCCACCCTGGCCCGCACCGTGGCCCTCTGCCGGGAGATGCCGGCCCATGCGGTCCCCGAGGCCATGTCCGCCCGTTTGCGGGAGGCCATCGAGAAGCTGCGATCCGGCGATCGGACCGTCTCCGGCGCGCGCCCTGATTGACAATTCTCCGGAGCTTGGGATACCCTGTCCCAACGTTTAGCCGGAAAACGGGTGGGCCATGATTGTCGGACTGGATGTGGGCGGTACACATGCGGATGTGGTGTTGTTGGGCACCGAAGGACTGGTGGCCAGCGCCAAGGTGCCCACCGACGCCGACGACCTGTTTCACACCGTCCTGCGGGGCCTGGAAAAGATCACCGCCGGCGTTCCTCCAGAGGACATCCACCGCATCGTCCTGAGCACCACCTTGACCACCAACGCCATCGTCCAGGGCCAGGCGCCCCCGGTGGGCATGATCGTCTCCGGCGGTCCGGGAATCGATCCGGCCCTGCACCGCACCAACAAGCACTATTTCACCGTGGGCGGCGCCATCGATCACCGCGGCCGGATCGTCGAGGCCGTGGATCCCCGGTCCATCAAGGCCATCGCCAAGCAGCTGCGCCGGGAGGGGGTCCGGCAGGTGGGGGTGGTGGGCAAGTTCTCGGTGCGCAACCCGGTGCACGAAATAGAAATCGCCCGGATCCTGGGCGATGATTTCGACAAGGTCTTCCTGGGCCACCGGGTCGCCGGCAGCCTCAATTTTCCCCGTCGTATCGCCACCACCTACCTCAACGCCGCCGTCCATCCGGTTCACCAGCAGTTTTTCAACGCGGTCCAGCGTTCGCTGGCCGAAAAGGGGCTGTCGGTGCCGATCCGGATCCTCAAGGCCGACGGGGGCAACATGCAGTTTTCCGCCTCCATCGATTTTCCCGCCCAAACCGCCCTGTCCGGGCCGGCGGCCAGCGTCATGGGCTCGCTGGCCTTTGCCCCGGACGAGGAGGAAGCCCTGGTTTTCGACATCGGTGGCACCACCACCGACATGGCCATCCTGGTCAACGGCGTTCCGCTGCTCGACCCGACCGGCATCGAGCTGGGAGGTTACAAGACGTTGATCCGGGCCCTGGAGACCCACTCCATCGGCATGGGCGGTGACAGCGCGGTGCGGGTGGACAACGGGACGCTGAAGATCGGCCCCGAGCGCCTCGGCCCGGCAATGGCCTACGGCGGGTCGGTGCCCACCCCCACCGACGCCATGTTCGTTCTGGGGATGATTCGCACCGAAGGTCGTGAAGCGGCCCTGGCGGGCATTTCGGCCTTGGCGGCACAGTTGGGTCTGACCGCCGAGGAGACGGCCGAACGGGTCTTCGATGGTGCCTGCCGCAGCATCATCGATGCCGCCGAGGCCATGGTGGCGCGGGTCAACAGCAAGCCGGTGTACACGGTCCATGAAATGCTCGATGGCCATACCGTCAAGCCGCGAAAGATCCTGGTGCTCGGCGGGCCGGCGCTTTACTTTGCCCATCGCTTGGAGGAGCTCTCCGGCTACAAGGTCGGGGTCATTCCCCGCTGGAAGGTGGCCAACGCCATCGGGGCGGCCCTGGCGCGCACCACCTGCGAGGTGACCGTCTTTGCCGACACCGAGCGGGGCATCGCCACGGCGCCGGAGGAAAACTACACCGAGAACGTCGGCAGCCGCTTTTCAGGCGAGGAGGCGGTGCAGCTTGCCTATCGGCTGCTGCGCGACAAGGCCGCCCGGCTGGGCGGCACTGCCGAGGCTCACGAGGTGGAAGTGGTGGAGAACCTGCAGTTCAACATGGTGCGCGGTTTTTACACCTCGGGCAAGAACATCCGCGTGCGCGTCCAGGTCAAGCCGGGACTGATCCAGAACTACGACCCGGTGGCCGGGAGGCTCACCGATTGAAGCAGGAAAGCCCATGATCGCAGCGCAACACAAAACCGGCCTGGTGTTCTTCCCGGCCTTCGACTGGGCCATCAGCCCCACCCACCCGGAGCGCGAGGAGCGCCTGCTCTACACCCAGGACCAGGTGTTCGAAGAAGGGCTCTTCGACATTGAGGGCATCAGCGAGTTCAAACCGGACCTGGTCACCGTCAACGACGTGCAACGGGTGCATTTCTGCGTGCCGGACCCCTGGGCGGTGATGACCGAATCGCACTTCATCAGCGCCGGCGGGGCCAAGACCATCGGCATGGCGGTAATGAACAAGGAGGTTGAACGCGGCTTCGCTCTGGTGCGCCCCCCCGGCCACCACGCCATGCGGGTGGTCCACGGCAGCCGGGGGTTTTGCGCGGTGAACATCGAAGCGATCATGATCGAGTTTATCCGTGCCGCCTACAAGGTGCGGCGGGTTGCCGTGGTAGACACCGACTGCCACCATGGCGACGGCACCCAGGACATCTACTGGCACGATCCGGACACTCTGTTCATTTCGCTGCACCAGGACGGGCGCACCCTCTACCCGGGCACTGGCTTTACCAACGAGATCGGAGGGCCCAACGCCACGGGCATGACCATCAATATTCCGTTGCCGCCCCACACGGGCGACGAAGGGTTTCTGCACGTCATGCGCGAGGTGGTATTGCCGATTCTCAAGGAATTCAAACCCGAGGTGGTGGTCAACTCCGCCGGGCAGGACAACCACTTTTCCGATCCCATCACCAACATGAACTTCTCGGCCCAGGGATATGCCGCCCTCACCAGCATGCTCAAGCCGGATATCTGCGTGCTGGAGGGGGGCTACAGCATCGAGGGGGCCCTGCCCTACGTCAATGTCGGCCTGATTTTGGCCCTGGCCGGCGTGGATTACAGCCGGGTGCGCGAGCCGGCCTACGATCCGAAGCGAATCCGCCAGCCGGCCATGGTGACCGCCCGTATCGCGGAGACCTGCAAGGAGGTGCTGGCCATCTGGGACCAGCGCCAGCGCCTTCGGGAGCGGGCCGGCGAGGCCGGGGAATTGATCTCCCGCGAGCGCACCCTGTTCTACGACACCGACAATATCGTTGAGCGCCAGAAGGAGACGGTGCGCGTCTGCCGGGATTGCGGCGGCGCCTGGAAGGTGGACTCCAGCTCCGACCGGCGCAAGCGGATCCTGGCCGTCCATATCCCCCGGCACGCCTGCCGGGCCTGCCAGCAGACCGGCTATGACTGGTTCGACCAGGCACCGGCCGCCGGTTTCGACAAGGTCTTTCTCCAGGATCGCACCAAGGACCAGTTTCGCATCAAGGCCCCCCAGTCCGCCGGCGCCTGACCCATCGACTCGGCGCCGGCCGAGCCCGGGCCTTTTGTCGCCCCGTGATGCCCTCATCCGACGAATTTTCATACCCCGTGCAGAATTTGATGGACGCCGAGACGGGCTACAGGCCCCCGGGCAGAGGGGGGGGCACCCCGGCCGAGCGCCGGCGAAACGCCGCCCTGCGTCTCAGGGCCCGGATTTTCAGGACGTTGCGGCGGTTTTTCGAAGCCAACGGATACCTGGAAGTCGAGACCCCCTGCCGCATTCCGGCCCCGGCGCCCGAGGTGCACGTGGACGCCCCTCCGGCGGGGGACTGGTTTTTACAAGCCTCCCCGGAGCTGTGCATGAAGCGGCTGCTGGCCTCCGGCCTGCGGCGGATTTTCCAGGTCTGCCACTGCTTCCGGACCGGCGAGCGGGGAGCGCGCCACCTGCCGGAAATGACCATGCTCGAGTGGTACGCCGTGGGCAACGACTACCGCCACCTCATGGACGAGTGCGAGCAGCTCCTGCGGGCGGTGGCCAGGGAACTGGGGCGCGGTGACCAAATCGTCTACCAGGGCAACGAGGTGTCGCTGGCCAACGGTTGGCCGCGGCTCACGGTGGAAGAGGCCTTCGACCGGTATGCCCCGGTGAGCGCCGCGCAGGCGCTGCGGGAAGGGCGCTTCGATGAAATCATGGGATTGGTCATCGAACCCCAGCTTGGTCGAACGCAGCCTGTGTTTCTCTGCGACTACCCGGCCGCCTGCGCCGCCCTGGCCCGTCTCAAGCCGGACAACCCCGCCGTGGCCGAGCGCTTTGAGCTTTACGTGGCCGGGTTGGAGCTGTGCAACGGGTTCACCGAGCTGGTGGATGTCGCCGAGCAGCGCCAGCGTTTCGAAGAGGCCCTCTGGCAACGGCGCAAGCTCGGCAAGCGCGCCTATCCCATGCCCGAATCCTTCCTCGCCGACCTTGCCCGAATGCCGGCGGCCGCCGGCAACGCCCTGGGCCTCGACCGGCTGGTGATGCTCTTTGCCGACGCGGCCACCATCGACCAAGTGGTGGCGTTTACCCCCGAGACGCTGTGACCGGTTCTTAACAGCCTGCCAAACCTCTTCCTGTGGCGTGGGAAGGATGCTCGGCAGGCGGCCCGCGGGGTGCCGGGGCTCCTGTTCGAAGACGATGCCGCGGCCCCGGAGCAGCTGGCTTTTTTTGGCCTTGCCGATAAATCTCTTGACCCCGGCGG